>JAZSOD010000042.1:0-6215 GCA_045536775.1 Eubacteriales bacterium
CATGGCTACGATCCGACTTACCAGGCAGATTGGTGTCATCCGTTATCTCACCGTATCTTATACCCACCGAGCAGCTGATCTCGGTAAGCTCGCCGAGAGGTCCGCGGAGTGTGTAGAACGAAATTTTATATTTACCTGCACCGCCGCGAAGCAATATATCTTTAATTCCGATAGTAACTCCTCCCCAACGACGGTGTGCGGGAACGTAAAGAGAGTACTTGCCGCTGTGCGCGTTTTCCGAAAGATCAAGTTTTGCGAAGTTTGAAGCAACCCATGCCTTGATACCATCCTCGAAACCACCGTTGTCAAAAAGGTTTTCGCCAAGCTTTACGGGTTCATAGTTTGCTTTTGCAATATAAGGCTTGTCAAGTACGGTTGTATTAGACTTCATAGGAAGCCATTCGCCGCTCTTTTCATCAGCCTTTATATTGAATACCGGAGAGCTTCCGGATTCGTCTGCAACAGCGAGGTCTTCGACCGTCTTGCAGAGCTTGCCGTCTATCCAGATGTTTTCAAAGTTAAATTCAAAGTCGGAGCCGTTAGCGATAACTACCGCCTTCATAGGTCTGTTGCCGTATGCTTCCTCCTGATTCTGTGTACCTGCAGGCATGATTGATGAAACGTTTTTGTATCTTATATCCTTGTGTCCCGAGCCCTGACCTCTTGTGTGGAAGATTGACGGAATAAATACGCAGTCAACGCCGTAAAGACCGTCGATGTCAACACCACCGTAGGGTGTATTTTCAAGCGAGGTGTAGAAGTGCTTGAACATAGACTCGTTGCATCTGAATACGCTGATGTCCTTGAATTTTACATTGGTTTTAATACCTGTAAACGAGAATATGCCGCAGGTCGAGCCGCAGATAATGTTTTCGTAGTAGAGGTCACGTATCTGCTCTGGAGTGTCGCCCGAGAGGGTGAACACGTCATCGCCGACGTCCGCATAGCAGTTCTTCATAACCAATCCGTCGACGTTGTGGAGTTTGGTACCGTCGGTGGAAATAATGTTGGATAAAAGCTTGATGCCCTCAACGTATACGTCCTCGCACTCGCCGAAGTAAATGTGGTAGAAGCGGCAGTCAACGATTTTGATTCCCTTGACTACGGGGTTCTTGGAGTTTGTGATGTTTACGTTGTAGTTTACACCGTGTTGGTTTATAGTACGTGTGTCAAACGGGTCGCGGACCATACCGCGTCCGAGAATTTTTATGCTGTCACCGTCACCGAGAACGCGCGCGTTACATACAGCACCGGGCGCTATGTAAAGGGTCTGATTTGCACCGAGTCTGAGGAGATTGTCGGGCTCGTCGTGCCATTCTCCCGAGCTTATGTAAATAACGCCCTCTGCATTTCTGTCGGGTATGTCCTCGAGATCTTCCGGAGCTTCCGCAAACACCGCAAGCATAGTGTTTACCTTGTCGTTAAGCCTTATCATAAAGGTCTCGGGATGATCAAGGTATACCGAGATGACGTTATCTTTAACCGTAGACTTGAGGTTTGCGATTGCGGGCATAACGGTATACTCGGCAAAACTCATATTAACTGTGATATCAACGCGCACACCCTCGCCCTCAAAGGCAAACTCGGCAAAGCGTCTGTAATCGTCTCCCCAGGGCTCGCGGGTAGCGGCGCTCTGGCGAAGCTCGTTGTAAACGGGAATTTCGTGCGACTTGGCGCCCTGATTTACGACTACCGTATAGTCGTAATTTCTCTTTACGCGGGCAGGGTATTCAGGATAAATTACAAGCTTATTCATAAATAAGTCCTCGCTTTTTTGTCGGCTTTCAGCCGTATTTTGAGCAAAGCTCCGAGCTTGTGGTAATTGTACCATACGCCAACGGTTTTATCAACCCATTTCACCAAAAAAGAAGCGGAATTTTCCGCTTCTTTTTGTCTTTATTCAAGCTCAAACGCGCCCGTGTAGAGCTGGTAGTAGGTGCCGCGCTCGGCAATAAGCTTTTCGTGGTCTCCGCGCTCGATTATTTTACCGTGGTCAAGCACCATTATAACGTTGGAGTTCTTTACGGTCGACAGTCTGTGAGCGATAACGAATACCGTTCTGCCCTCCATAAGCTTATCCATACCGCGCTGGACTATCGCTTCGGTACGTGTGTCGATTGAGGAGGTCGCCTCGTCAAGTATCATAACGGGCGGATCTGCGACCGCGGCTCTCGCTATTGCGATAAGCTGACGCTGACCCTGCGAGAGATTTGCACCGTTACCCGAAAGCTCGGTATCGTAGCCGTCGGGAAGTCTTGTTATGAAGTCATCCGCACCCGCGAGCTTTGCCGCCGCGATACATTCCTCGTCGGTTGCGTCAAGCTTGCCGTAACGGATGTTTTCCATAACCGTTCCCGTAAATAGATTGGTGTCCTGAAGAACAATGCCGAGCGAACGGCGAAGGTCGGACTTCCTTATCTTGTTGATGTTTATGCCGTCGTAGCGTATCTTACCGTCGGCAATGTCATAAAATCGGTTGATAAGGTTTGTGATGGTGGTCTTACCCGCACCCGTCGCACCGACGAATGCGACCTTCTGACCGGGCTCTGCGTAAAGTGTTACGTTCTGAAGAACGGGCTTGCCCTCCTCGTACTCGAAGTCAACGTCGACCATACGCACGTCACCGCAAAGGGGAGTGTAGGTAACGCTTCCGTCCGAGTGAGGATGCTTCCACGCCCAGCTGCCCGTGCGCTTTTCGCTCTCGGTGATAGTGCCGTCCTCTGCGACTACCGAGTTAACGAGGGTAACGTATCCGTTATCTACCTCGGGCTCCTGATCCACAAGCTCGAATACTCTCGATGCACCCGCAAGACCCATAATAATGGAGTTTATCTGCTGGGACACCTGGCTTACGTTACTCGAGAACTGCTTTGTCATATTAAGGAAGGGAACTACTATGCTTATCGAAAAGGCAAAGCCGCCGAAACCGATATTCTTTATATCGGAGAGTAAGAATAGACCGCCTGCAATAGCAACCACAACGTAGAGAGCGTTGCCGATATTGTTGAGTATGGGCATAAGAACGTTCGCGTAGCTGTGAGCACGGCGAGAGTCCTCGAAAAGCTCGCCGTTGATGCGGTCGAAATCCTTTTTGCTCGCGTCCTCGTGACAGAAGACCTTGATTACCTTCTGACCGTTCATCATTTCTTCAACAAAGCCCTCGGTCCTACCGATAGCCTTCTGCTGACGGATAAAGTACTTCGCGCTTCCGCCGCCTATCTTTCTGGTTGTCAGAAGCATTATAATAACGCCGAGCAAAACTATGAGCGCCATCCATACGCTGAAGTAGAGCATTATGGAGAATACCGTAATTATTGTAACGCAGGAGATAAGAAGCTGGGGAATAGATTGGGAAACAAGCTGACGCAGAGTGTCAATATCGTTTGTATAATAGCTCATTATGTCGCCGTGATTTACCGAGTCGAAATACTTGACGGGCAGATTTTGCATGCCCTCAAACATCTTGCGGCGCATCTTGTAAAGGAAGCCCTGCGTCATATAAGCCATTATCTGTGTGTAAGCAAAGCTTGAGAGAAGTGCCGCCGCGTAGAAGCCCACGAGCACGAGTATTTTCGGAATTATCTCAACCTTTGCCGCCGCGTAATCGCCCGTTACGTAATACTTTTCTATTACCGCAATTACCTTTTGCATATAAAGCGAGGGGGTAGCGCCAACTGCCGCCGAGAAGAGAATACACACTATAACAACGGGCAAGAGCACGGGGTAGAAGCCGTAAAGCTCCTTTATGATCCTGACGAGAGTAGAGGACTTTTTGATGTTCTTGTTATTCTTCATTATCCGCGCCTCCCTTCGTCTGGGACTCATATACCTCGCGGTAGATATCGCTCTTTTCAAGGAGCTCATCGTGAGTACCGACTGCGGATATCTTACCGCCGTCCATAACTATTATCATATCGGCTTCACTCACCGAGGAGATACGCTGAGCAATAATGATCTTGGTGGTTTCGGGAATGTAATCCTTGAACGCCCGTCTGATCATTGCGTCGGTTCTCGTGTCGACCGCGCACGTCGAATCGTCGAGAACGAGTATCTTCGGCTTCTTCAGAAGCGCACGGGCAATACAAAGCCTCTGCTTCTGACCGCCCGACACGTTAGCACCGCCCTGCTCGATAAACGAGTCGTACTTGTCGGGGAAGGACTGAATGAATTCGTCCGCACAGGCAAGCTTGCACGCCTCTATGATCTCCTCGTCGGTGGCGTCGGGATTACCCCAACGCAAGTTTTCCTTGATGGTGCCCGAGAACAACACGTTCTTCTGAAGCACTACCGCAACTGCGTTTCTTAGAGTGTCGAGATCGTAGTCGCGTACGTCGACGCCGCCGACCGTGACCTCACCCTCGGTAACGTCGTAAAGACGGGGAATAAGTCCGACGAGTGAGGACTTTGACGAGCCCGTACCGCCGATGATTCCGACCGTCATACCCGACTTTATTTCAAGGCTGACGTCGTCGAGAGCAAATCTCTTCGCGTGCTTTGAATATTTGAATCTTACGTTGTCAAATCGCACGCTTCCATCCTTGACCTCATATACGGGATTTTCGGGGTTTACTATGGTCGAGCCCTCGTCGAGCACCTCGACTATTCTGCGTGCCGACTCGATAGAAATGGTTATCATAACGTATATCATCGAGAGCATCATAAGCGACATAAGTATCATAACGCCGTATGTAAGCATTGCCGAGAACTGCCCCACGTCAAGAGTAAGACCCTTTGACGTGATGATGATGTACGAGCCGAAGAACAGCACGAATATCATATCGAAGTAGAGGCAGAACTGCATAAGGGGACTGTTAAGGGCGACTATTCTTTCAGCCGCCGTAAAGTCCGCGCAAACGTCCTTTGCCGCGGTATCGAATTTCTTTTTCTCGAAATTTTCGCGCACGAAGGATTTGACGACTCTCATACCCTTTACGTTCTCCTGAATAGATGCGTTAAGCTTATCGTACTTGCGGAAAACGCTTCTGAAACGGGGCATAGCCTTGCGTGCTACCGTGAAAAGACCGATAGCGAGCACGGGAACTACCACCACGAACATAAGCGCGAGCTTTCCACCCATAATAAACGACATCGTGATGGCGAAGATGAACATAAGGGGGCTGCGGATGGCGGTTCTTATTATCATCATAAACGACATCTCGACGTTGGCAACGTCGGTCGTAAGACGGGTGACCAGCGACGAGGTCGAAAATCTGTCAATATTTTCGAACGAAAAGTCCTGAATCTTATAGTAGAGATCGTGTCTGAGATTTTTAGCAAAGCCCGACGACGCGGTAGCGCAGGTGTGACCCGCGAGAGCGCCGAACATAAGCGAGAGACACGCCATAGCAAAAAGCAATCCGCCGTATTTGAGAAGCTCTCCCATGTCGCGGATATTGTTTTCTGCATTATACTTGATGGTGTTCACAAGCTCTGCGGTAACGAACGGAATGAGACACTCCATTATTACCTCAAACGTGATAAGGAGCGGTGTAAGCACCGTGGTGCGCTTATATTCACGGATGCTTCCGGCAAGTTTTTTTAGCATAACATTTCCTTTCGCAGAGATAAAACGCTATTATATATAATAATTTTAACAATACAAATAGATTATACAACTGCACAAAAACAATGTCAAGCAATTGTGCAAAAAAACGAAATGTTAACACGTAGTTAAAAAATCCGCCGAGACCGCGTTACAGGTTTGATGGTTATTACAGGGGAACGCGGAGCAAAAGAAAAAACACTTTCAAAAAAGTGTTTTTTGTCTTATGAAATTCGCTTTAGCAAACTGTCAGCAGAGAAAAACAACAGACATCCGATCGCGTAGCATACAAGGTCGGCAAACGAGAACGTGCGTCCGATCAATATTGAAATAAACCTGTTTGACTCAAGCCCGAGCAGCTTTACAATGTCAAAATACTGAAGTATTTCCACTGTGGCGGCAAAGATAAAAACGTACAACGGCAGAGCTTTTACGCCGCGCGGAAAGAATATTCTCATAAAGCAGCATATAAGAACGGTCACCAGCACGTCCCCGACGTACGGACGAACAAAATCATCACGAATAAACAAAGCGATAAGCACCTCGATAAAAAGGAGCGCCAAAAATGACAACGTATATGTTAAATGGAGTTTTTTCATTTGTGTCACCTCGTGAAGATTATAGCATAAAACTACCGATAAATCAACGCGGAGCGTTGTATATCATCAATTCC
>JAZSOD010000090.1:0-34634 GCA_045536775.1 Eubacteriales bacterium
CGGCGGGACCAAGGCCCCGCCCTACAAAGCTGGCCGCACATCTGCTCGGGAACACAAAAGGTTATTGGGAGTAATATTTTTATTTGATTCCCTACACTTTTGCCCCGCTTCCCTTACGGCAAAGCTCTGCGCAGGCGAGAAATGCTCCGTAAATAATAATAAAATTCGGATAGAAAAAGAAATTATCAAAAAGCGACATTCCGATAATGCTGAGCGGTACACAAAAAAGAAGCAGTTTGTCTGCGCTGAATTTCCGGAATATTTCTTTAAATACTATCAATATATGAAATAAAAAGGCGAGAACACCGACGCTTCCCATCGCTCCCATAAATTCTATGAAAACATTGTGATACATATAGTCGTAAACTCGGTTAAGCTCATAATCACCCGCAACAAAACCAACGCCAAATACAGGGGCACTCAGGAAATCCTTTATACCGTCTGACCAAGGTACGTATCTTGAGTCCAGAATATCGATGAGTGAATCCTCTTCAAAATCAATATTGATACGTAGTGAAGTTGTAATCTTGTCAAACATTTCTCTTGCGTACTCGGGATTGCTCTGATAAAAATATACTGATGCAAACAAAAAACACGCGACAAGCAAAATTGTTATTATTCGATTTGTTTTTTTGTTTTTGCCGCTTACCAAGCAACAGATCACACCAACAAATACGGAAGCTGTGCCTATTATCATTGCAGAACGCACGTTAACAAAAAACGTAAACGCCCAAAACAACAGTGCACACACATAGCAAAGTATCGGAAAACGGCAATTCTTTGCCAGATACAGTGCGGCGGGAATTGCGCAAGCTACAACTGCACCGACGATGGTAACAAGACCCCAGACAGTAGAAAACAAATACCTGTTTATATATATGTTTGTATGACTGAATACCTCGTCCAAGATCCCGTTTGAATAAAGCTTGAAGGAAGTGATCGCGACCTGTATACAAACACACAGGGCGGTAGCAAGAAGCACCGTACACAAATAAGCGGCTCCGTCTTTGTGCTGCTTTATGACCGAATAAAACATCAGGTAGCATACCGTCAGAACAAAAGCTCCAAGAAGTCCGTAAAGAAGACTGCCGATACTCCACTCTGCGCTGCCTGCTCCATTTAAGATCATCGCGGCATCAATGGCTATAACACTATAGAAAAACACCCCGCGCTCGGTAAACATTTTTTTAAGCACTCCAAGACGTATCATCTTGTAGATAAGAAGTGCACCGAGCGTAAACATACACACGAGGAAGAAAGCAAGCGAGCTGCCGTCAAACGGCGGTACGGGTCTGAACGGTGCCTCCGAGCTTTTATAAAGACCTGCGTAATAATCGGCGGGCTTATCCGATCCGAGAGAATAGTAAGCTATAATCGCAGGTGCGATAAACACTCGCATATCGCTCGAAAAAAGTCCCGCAAACGCGATGAGAAGCCAAAGCACAAAAATACACGGCATGTATACGTTTTTGCCAAACGACGCCGAAATTGCGCAAAGCGCGGCGAGGATAAAGGGGTACGCGTATCCACTCTGAAATTTTACAATCTGCTCAATAAACGGCGAACGTTCTCGCATTTTTTCAAAGATATCCACTTTATCCCACCTTTCATCTGACATTTCTTTGATTATAGCACTACGTCACAAAAAAATCAATAGGTATGCCCAAAAGCACGGGGAATCGTAATTTAGTATTACAGATGTATTTTGTTATTCTTAAAAACGAATCAGGGAGCACAAAAGTAAAATCCCGTCAGTATAAATCCCCAAAAATCACAAATACTAAATCTTAAATTGGAATTTTGTGGAAGGAACTAGTGTACATGACAGCCCATAAGGTGCGCCCAACCGGACGACATTGCCACCAATTAACAAATTTGATATAGTGATGAATAACATGGTGGAAAATATAATTCATATGTTTTTTAATTAATTAAAAACTATTGTTTTTTTGAGTGTTGTATGGTAAAATTAGGATGTTTATAATCTATTATAAATATAAACTGGGGAGTATATAGAATGGATTATTTAAGCCATAAACACTTTGAAATATTAAAAGGAATAGCTATTATAGCTGTTCTAATTTGCCATATTGGCGGATATTCGGGCAAAACTTGGTTTACTCCACTTGGAGGAATCGGCGTTGCTTTATTTCTTTTCTGTTCAGGGTATGGGTTATATTGCTCATATAAGAATTCGGGATTAAAAAATTACTGGGGAAAGAAAATATGCGGTGTTTATTCTACATATTTCTTAATTGAAATTATAGCAGCTTTGTTTTTTACAAGGCAAATAAAAACAGTTGTTTTAGATTTATTGTTAATCAAGCCCAGCTATGCTTATGGATGGTATATGCAATATCTCTTTGGCTGTTACTTCGTTTTTTGGCTGGTATTCAAATTCTTCAAAAAAGAAAACATTCGCCTTTTTTTATTGGTTGTTCTTGCAGTTTCTTCCTTTTTTGTTTTTGATAGCTTGCGTGGTGAACAAGCTCTGTCTTTTGTTGGCGGAATATTAACAGCTGCTTTGGCAAATAAAAACAAAAGTCATTTCAAACACGGTAAACTTTTAGCGTTTTTTCTTTTATTCTTTTCAATTCTCTTATTAGCAATAAAACAACTACCGATTATTCGCCAACAACATACATATGTACTCACTCTATTAGATTTGTTTATTAAATCCTTTGCCGCTTACAGCATTGTTTATTTGACATATGCCATAAAATTCATTAGCAAAATCGGGATGAGCTTTTTTGGCTTTATGGGAAAAATATCGTATTCTCTATATTTGATCCACGGGTATTCTATCTATATTATAAGCCAAAATTTATTAGCCAATTATTTTGTCAATTCACTTGTTTTTGTAGTCATATCAGTAGTTCTTGCATATGTGATGGAATTTTTTGCAAAAAAAATTAAATGGGTTTTATATAAAGCATTCCAAATAAACAAAGTGTAATGATAAGAAGACTATTATATTTTTCAACTACGCCACGACGCGCGGAGTTTTCGGGAGATAATAAATACGGAGACGCAAATAATGCGTCTCCGTTTTTTTATTAAACGAGGTCAGATACGTCCGTATCAGTCGTCACAATTTGCAAAGCATCTGACGAGACATGCAGTCGACGTTATCGCAAGGGCAAAGAAGAATAAAAGTGCGCCCGTTATTATCGCCCCGATAACACTCGTGGCAACAAACTCTATCGCCAGAAGAATTACCGACGTAAGAATAGCACCAAGTATGCCCGCGATTAGCAGCGACAAAATCGCGCATATATTGCAGCAATATCCACCATTATCACGGCGTCCCGTACTTGCAAGCAAAATTGCGAGATAACCCCGCTATACCGAACACTACCCACAAAAATGCAGGAGTCACGGTTATAACACCTGTTATGCGGAGTATACCGGCAACGATACCGATAATTATACTTGCTATAATTGACGTGCAGGCGCATTTGTTACTGCAGTTACAGCAAAATCCACTCATTTATTTTCACCTCCGATTATAATATATGCCGCAGCAGTTCCGGGTGTGAAAAACGTCGAATAATGTCAGATTGAAAATAACCGATTTGTAGAAAAGCTTCTCACCTTTTAAGGTTGATTACAAAACAAGAAAAGTAATTTCGCTCAGTATAAATCCCCACAAATCACAAATACTAACATCGCAAATTGAAATTTTGTGTAGGGACGGTCACAGGCCGCCCGCGGGCGAACGCAGTTCGCCCCTACGAACGTTAAAGGAGATTTATATATGAAAGCTACAGGAATTGTACGCCGTATAGACGACCTCGGACGCGTTGTTATACCTAAAGAGATCCGCAGAACTATGCGTATTCGCGAGGGCGACCCCCTCGAAATTTATACCGACCGCGAGGGTGAGGTCATTTTCAAGAAGTACTCCCCTATCGGCGAGCTTTCGGGCTTTGCCGCACAGTATGCGGAGACACTTTACAAGACCTGCGATATGGCAGTCATTATATGCGACCGCGACGCTATCATAGCTTGTGCCGGTCTTCCCAAGAAGGATTACTCCGAAAAGCCGTTCTCGGATGAGCTTGACCGCATCATCGAAAACCGCACCTTCTATCACTACGCCGACGGCAGCGAACGCGTACCCGTGACCGATGACGCCGATTCCACAAATTATATTTCCTGCGCCATGCCCATTCTCTCCGAGGGCGACCTTATCGGCTGTGTTGCATCTGTCGTGACCGATCAGGCAAGCAGGCTTGACCCCGCGATCGAGTCAAAGCTCATTCAGACCGCCGCAACCTTCCTCGGCAAGCAGCTCGATTCGTAAACACGGACTGCACATAAAAATACGAAAGCCTTGTCGCATTATGCGACAAGGCTTTCTTTAATACTTTATTTGGGCAGAAATAAGCTCTGCTCTTTATCTCATTCTTGCGACTTCCTTGAGGTGATCTATTGCCATAAGATAGCCCATAAAGCCGTGACCTGCGTAGGTCTTGATACAGGCAAGTCCTGCGTAGGATGTCTTGCGGAAGTCCTCTCTTGCGTTAACGTCCGAGATATGCACCTCGACCGCAGGAAGCTTTACCGCCTTGAGTGCGTCGAGAATCGCGATACTGGTGTGCGTATACGCCGCGGGGTTTATAACTATACCGTCGAATTTGCCGAGAGCGTCCTGTATCTTGTCAACGAGATCGCCCTCGTGGTTGGACTGGTATATTTCCACCTTGATACCGTCCTCGTGGCACTTTTTGTTTATCATTTCCACAAGCTCGGCGTAGGTGCCGTTTCCGTAAATTCCCGGCTCTCTTATACCGAGCATATTGATATTGGGTCCGTTGATAACTAAAACTTTCATTTGAGTAAATCAAGTATCCTCTCTGCCGTAATTTTCGGCGTTTTGTTGTTTTCAACCTCGAGATCGGCGAATTTTTCATATAGCGCGCGACGGCGCTCGTACAGCTGCTTCACGCCGCTTTTTGCCGACAGGGGTCTGCCGCCCGTTGCAAGCTTATCAAGGTCGCGCTTTATCCAGACTACAACGGCGTTCTGACGCAATATCTTATAGTTTTCCTCTACCGTCACGCAGCCGCCGCCCGTTGCGATTACCCTGCCCGAGCCGCGACAGAGCTTTTTCAGCGTCTCGGTCTCGTGACGTCTGAATTCTGTCTCGCCCATATTCTCAATGATGTACGGAATTTTCATTCCCGTTGCCGCTTCCACCTCGGTGTCCGAGTCAAAGAACTCTCGTCCGAGCATTTTTGAGAGCTTCTTTGCGACCGTGGATTTTCCGCTTCCCGGCATACCGATGAGAATTATATTTTTCATTTTGCTTTCAAGGGTCCGTACCGCCGTGTCGATAACCGAATCGTCAATGACTCTGTCTTCAAACAGCTCTGCCGCTCTTTTCGCCTGCGCCACGAGCATTGTAAGTCCGTTGATGCAGGGAATTTTAAGCTCCTCTGCCTGCGCTAAAAGCATAGTCCTTGCAGGGTTATATATCATATCTATAACACCCGTGAGCTTGCCAAACGGAAGCAGGTCAAGGGGTGCGGCGTCGGTATTTGGATACATACCGACGGGGGTTGCGTTCACAATAACTTCTGCGTTGTAATGGCGGTCGATATTTGTGTAGTTATTTTCTCCGCTTCGGGAGATAACCACCACTTCACGCGCACCCATATACTCAAGCACCTTTACCGCCGTACCCGAGGCGCCGCCGCTTCCGAGCACGAGTGCCTTTTTTTCATTTACGTCAATACCGCTTTTCTTGACCGTATATTCAAAGCCGTATGCATCGGTGTTGTCACCGAAAAAGCCGTCTGCACGGCGCACTACCGTGTTGACGCTTCCCATACGCCGCGCGGTGTCGGAGATGCCGCAGAGATACTTCATAACGTCGCGCTTATAAGGAATGGTGACGTTGAAGCCGTCAAGCTCACAGCTTGCGAAGAACTCATCGAGTCCGCCCTTTGCGACCTCGCAGAGCTTATATTCGTAATCTGTGAGCATTGAGTGTATCTCGGGAGAATAGCTGTGCGAAAGCTTTTCTCCGATAAGTCCGAATTTTTTCATCTTACGACCTCTGAATAGCTGCCAAGGTACTTGAACTCCTCACAAACGTCATCAAGCTCACAGATAAGCTCTACGAATTCGTCCGAATAGACCGAGGTCTGAAAATCAAAGTAGAACATAAATTCAAAATCTCTGTCGGGAATGGGACGGCTCTCAAGCTTCAAGAGGTCGATGCCGAGAGTGTAGAATTTTGACAGGACTCTGTAAAGCGCACCCGGCTTGTGAGGGAGGACCGCCATAATGCTCGTTCTGTCAGCACCGGGATATATCTCGGGCTTCTTTGAAATGCAGATGAAGCGCGTGTAGTTGTTTCCCTTGTCCTGCACGCTTGCCGCGAGGCAGTCGAGTCCGTAAAGCTCGGCGCAATTGTGCGACGAGAGTGCTGCGAGATCACTCCTGTCCGACTCGGCAACCGTTTTTGCGGCGATAGCCGTGTTTTCAACACAGGTGATCTTAACACCCTCAAGCTTTTTTAAGAAGCCCGCGCTCTGATTTATCGCCTGCTCGTGCGAGATTATCTCCTTGACATCGGAGAGCTTGGTTCCGCGCTTTGCAAGCAGGTTGTGGTCGATTTTGACCCTGACGCTTCTTACGATATTAAAATTATGCGATATCATAAGGTCGTAGACCTGCTTTACAGAGCCCGCGGTGCTGTTTTCTATCGGGAGGACCGCATATTCGCAAAGTCCGCTGCTTACCGCGTTAAAAGCTCCCTCGAAGGTATTTAAGTATACTATATTCGGAGTCTTGAACATTCTCTCGCAGGCTATCTGCGAGTACGCTCCCTCGACTCCCTGACACGCAACCGTCGCGTTTGACGGAAACACTCGGGGAGTTTCGTCTATTGCCCTCTTTATGCTTGTATATAACTCTGTGCGGTTTGATATTATTTTTTTCTGATACGAACGGCTGAGGTCGAACATAAGCGAATAAAGGCTCTGCATATAGCCCTTCAGATCGTCGCGCGTCTTTGAGGTAACGTCGGCAAGCTTTTCCCTTTCGCGTCTCGAATTGAGCACGGGTGTTCCGCTTTGCCGTTTGTACTCGGCTATCTCCGCCGCCACGTCCATTCTCTCCTCGACAAGCTTTACAAGCTTATCGTCTACCTCGTCTATTTTTAGTCTGAGCTCTTCGAGATCCATATCGTTTCTCCTTAAATATCTGCATCAAGCATAAGATCGTAAATTGCTATTGCCGCCGCGGCTTCAACACACGGTACGGCACGGGTCACGATACAGGGATCGTGTCTGCCCACTATTCTGAGTTCTGTGTTTTCAAGCCTTGACAGGCTTACGCTCTCCTGCGGCTTGAGTATTGATGCGGTCGGCTTTACCGCCACTCTGAACACTATCTCCTCGCCCGACGAGATTCCGCCGAGGATACCGCCGTGGTTATTGGTGACAGCTCTGATTTTACCGTTTTCGGCTCTGTACGGGTCGTTATGCTCGCTACCGTACATCGTCGCGGCTTCAAACCCTCTGCCAAACTCTATTCCCTTGATCGCAGGGATACCGAATACCGCCTTTGCGATATTGTTTTCAATTCCGTCGAACATAGGGTCTCCCACGCCTGCGGGCACACCCGTTATTCTGCACTCGATAACGCCGCCGACGCTGTCGCACGCCATTCTCGCCTTTTCGATTTCGGCAAGCATTTCCTCAAGCGTACCTGTTACCTTGCCGATGCTCTTTATCTCTGCCGAAATGAAGATTCCCTTTTTTTCAAGAAGCTGAAGGCAAATTCCGCCCGCTATACAGAGGGGCGCGGTGAGTCTTCCCGAAAAGTGTCCACCGCCGCGCACGTCCTGATGACCGCCGTACTTTATATTCGCGGTGTAGTCTGCGTGTCCGGGACGGGGCACGTCGGCAATGTTTGCGTAGTCGCCCGAGCGACAGTCCGTGTTGCGTATGAGGGCACTAAGGGGTGCGCCGCAGGTCACTCCGTCAACAACGCCCGAGAGAAATTCGGGGGTGTCGGCTTCTTTACGCGAGGTGGTGTGCTTGCCTTGTCCAGGCGCGCGTCTTGCGAGAAACTCACCGAGCTTGTTTTCGTCTATCTTAAAGCCTGCGGGGAGTCCGTCCACCGTTACGCCTATTGCCGCAGAATGCGACTGTCCCCATATTGATATTTTTATGTTTTTTCCGAAAGTGCTTGACATTTTCTTACTTCCTTTCAGTTGTCCGTAAATTCAAATCTACCGCCGAGCAGAGCAAGATCCTGCCAGAAATCAGGGTAGGATTTGCTTACCGCCTCAGCGTCGGTGATGATCACTTCGCCGTCACATACAGTCGAGGCTATCGCCGCAGACATTACTATTCTGTGGTCATTTACTCCGTCGATCCGTCCGCCGCGGAGTCTTTTGACTCCGTTTATAATAAAGCCGTCCTCGGTGACTCTTATATCGGCGCCGAGTGACGTGAGCGCGTTTGCGGTAGCCGTGAGTCTGTCGCTTTCCTTGAGTCTGAGTCTTTCTGCGTTTTTAACAACCGTCCGACCCTCGGTCAGCGCGGCCACGACCGACAGCACGGGAATAAGGTCGGGGATATCCGCGCCGTCAATGACGGTGGGTCTCATATTGCCTTGCGGTGAGCAGGAAATTCCGTCCGCGTCGGTGACAATTCCATAGCCGAAGCTTTTGAGCACGTCACACACACGTCTGTCACCCTGTGCAGAGTCCGTATTCATTCCCGAAACCGCTATTTTCTTTTCAGACAATGCGCCCGCGCAAAGCCAGAACGCCGCAGAGGACCAGTCACCGTCCACAGTCATGTTTGTATCCGACAAGAGTGGCTTCCCGCCGTTTACGGTGTAGACTCTGCCGTCCTCGGCAACGTCGGCGCCGAAGCTTCTCATAGCCTCAAGTGTCATTTTTACGTAGTCTGCCGACTGCATATCTCCCGTGACCGTAAGCTTGCTCTTTCCGTCAAGAAGCATCAGTGCAAACAGAATGCCGCTTACGAACTGCGAGGAAATACCGCCGTCGATCTCGTACTCGCCTGCCGCAAGTCTTCCCCCACACACAAGCGTGTCGCCCTGCTTTTCTATCTTCATTCCGTGACGGATAAGCTCCGTATCAAGCGGAAACAGGGGTCTGTCGGGGAGTCTGCCGCGCATTTTTATCTCGCACCTGACTCCGAGAGCACCGATTACGGGAAGCAAAAACCTGAGTGTCGAGCCGCTCTCGCCTGCGTCGAGGCAAACCACCTTATCGGGCATGTGAGTCACGGGCTTTACGCGGTAAGCTGAATTTATGTATTCGATTTTTGCGCCGAGAGCAGATAAGCAGTCGGCGGTGGCTTTTATGTCATTGTTTATGCGCGGACAGGATATGACGGTTTCTTTCTTTGCAAACGCCGCGCAGATAAGGAGTCTGTGCGCCTCCGATTTTGACGGAGCGGCACACACAACGCCTCCGAGTGATGACGGATATATTTTTACGTTCATTGTAATCCTGCTTTTATGAAAATTTTGAAGTCATCAAGCGGCATTTTTTTAAGAATACACTCGCCAAGCCTTACGGGCAAGGTCAGAGTTATACCGCCGTCCATTATTTTTTTGTCCGCCGTCATTATACCGAAAAGGGTGTCAAGATCGAGCTCTGTTGACGTCGGAAGTCCGAATTTTTCAAGTATTTCTGTGATTTTGTGGTAGGTTTCGTCTCCGCAAATGCCGTTTCTCGCCGCCGCGAGCGTGATTATTGCCATTCCTGCCGCAACGCATTTGCCGTGGGAGAGTGTGTAGCCGTTTGCCGCCTCGATCGCGTGGCCCACCGTGTGACCGAGGTTCAAGGTCATTCGTCTGCCTGTGTCAAACTCGTCTGCGCAGACGATGTCACGCTTCATTTTCACGCATTCGGTTATAACGTACTCAAAATCAAAGTCCTTACCGCGCTCTGTGAGGTGGTCGAAGAGTTTGGTGTTTCCGAGTATTGCGTACTTTATGACCTCACCCATACCGTCGGTGAAAATTTCGTCGGTCAGGGTGTCGAGTGTGGTATAGTCGCACAGAACGAGGGTGGGCTGGTAGAACGCGCCCGCAAGATTTTTGCCTGCGTCAAGGTCGATCGCGGTCTTGCCGCCGACCGACGAGTCGACTGCCGAGAGAAGCGTCGTCGGTATCTGAACAAGCTTTACTCCGCGCAGGTAGACCGCCGCCGCAAAGCCTGCGAGGTCGCCCACCACGCCGCCGCCGAGTGCGATGAAAATATCGCTTCTCGAAAGTCTTTTTTCTGCCGCAAGGTTTAGTATTTTTATAAGGTTTTCAGCGTTTTTTGACGCTTCGCCGTGAGGTATTACGAAGCTCTCGGTGTCAAATCCGTGAGAGTTCAGAGAGGATTCGAGTCTGCCGAGATACAGGGGTGCTACGTTATCATCGGTTATAATAAGCGCTCTTGCAGGCTTTGTTATCCTGCTTATATATTCGCCCGACGCATCAAGCAAGTCACGCCCGATTATAACGTCATATTCCTTTGATGTGTTAACGTGTACCGTGTTCAATGTCCGTCTACCTCCTCTTTGCGCCGTCTGCCCTCGTCAAGAAGCTGTATAAGCTCTGCTCTGTCATTGTTTTTTATGGCGGTGCGGTATTTTGTAAGGTTATCTATAATAGTATCAAGCTCGTCTGTGATATGGTCACGGTTTTCAAGAAAAAGCTCTGCCCACATATTCGGATTTAACCACGCAACTCGGGTCAGGTCCTTGTAGCTTCCCGCGGAAAAGCCCTTGTGCGAGCCTGCGCGCGGACTTTTTATGTATGCGTTTGACACTATGTGAGCAAGCTGAGACGTGAACGCTATCATTTTATCGTGCTCGTCTGCGGTGGTTGCAGTCACGAAGCCAAAGCCTGCGGGCGAAAGAAGTGTCTTTACTCTGTCAAGAAGCGCCATATCGTCAAGCACGGGCGGGACTATTATCATCGGCGCGCCCTTGAAAAGAGTACCCTTTGCGTACTTGTAGCCCGAATTGTGAGTACCTGCCATCGGGTGTCCGCCGACAAAGGTAAATCCGTGCTCTGCGGCTATTTCAAAGGCTTCCTCGCACACGCCTCTTTTTGTTCCGCAAAGGTCGATAACAACGGTATCGGCGCTTATTCTGTCAGCGGTTTCCCGAAGGTATTCTACCGCTGCTTTGGGATAGACCGCGATGAATAAAAGCTCGCATTCGGCAAGGTTTCCGTCTGTCAGCGGTGAGTCGAGAGTGCCGTCCATAACGGCAAATTCGGTTATTTTTTTGTCTATATCAAGTCCGAGGACCGTGTGTCCTGCACTCTTGTATGCTTTTGCCATTGAGCCTCCGATAAGTCCGAGGCCGACTATTCCGACTTTCATTTTTACGCCTTTCAGTGTAGTGGTAAGAGAATTACTTTGCGGGAGGCTAATAGCCTCCCCTACGGTAAGATTTGAAGTTTAACTCGTAGGGACAGGCGTCCTCGACTGTCCGTTTGCAAGCGGCGGGAGCAATCCCCCCGCCCTACGGTAAGATTTGAAATTTAACTCGTAGGGACAGGCGTCCTCGACTGTCCGTTTGCAAGCGGCGGGAGCAAGCCCCCGCCCTACGGTAAGACTTAAAGTTTAACTCGTAGGGACAGGCGTCCTCGACTGTCCGTTTACGATGAGATTTTACATCTTAACATTATTATTTGTGCAGATAAATTTGTTCGTTTCTCGCGGGTACTACCCGCTCAAATCACTTCTAAAATTTTCTTGACTCTCGCAGCAACATCATCGAACTGTTCGGGGGTTAAGGACTGAGCGCCGTCACAGAGTGCGTGGATGGGGTCATTGTGTACCTCGATCATAAGTCCGTCGGCACCGCAGGCTGCAGCGGCGAGAGCCATAGGCTTGACGAGCTTGGCAACGCCTGTTGCGTGACTGGGGTCAACGACTACGGGCAGGTGCGTGAGCTCCTTGAGCATCGGCACAGCCGATAAGTCGAGAGTGTTTCTCGTATAGGTTTCGTAGGTCCTGATGCCTCTCTCGCAAAGAATTATATTCTGATTTCCCTCAGACATAATGTACTCTGCGCTCATAAGGAATTCCTTGAGCGTGCTTGCAAGTCCCCTCTTTAAGAGTATGGGCTTGTTGGTCTTGCCGAGCTCCTTGAGAAGCTCGAAGTTCTGCATATTTCTCGCGCCCACCTGAATCACGTCGACCTGCTCGAACATAGGTAAGTGGTTTGCGTTCATTATTTCGGTAACTATCGGCATTCCCGTAATCTTTTTGGCTTCAAGCAAAAGCTCTATGCCGTCAGCCTTTAGTCCTTGGAAATCGTAAGGCGAGGTGCGCGGCTTGAATGCGCCGCCGCGAAGAAGCGTCGCTCCCGACGCGCCAACGCTCTTTGCTATCTCAACGACCTGCTCACGTGACTCTACCGAGCAGGGTCCTGCTATCATATGGAAGCTTCCGCCGCCGATCTTTATTCCGTTTCCGATATCGACGACAGTATCATCGGGGTGGAACTTTCTGTTACACTGCTTGAACGGCTCGGTAATTCTCTTTACCGACTCCACTATGTCAAGGCAGCCGAGAAGCTCCATATCTATATTGCTCGTATTTCCTACGAGTCCGAGCACGGTATATTCGTGACCTTCAGACACGTGAACGTCTATATTCTGCTCCTTTATCCAGCCTATAAGATGCTCAATCTTTTCTTTGGGTGTGTTGGGTTTGATTACTGCGATCATGATACTTCTCCTTTTTATCTAAACAAAAAGGCTACACAGAAAGTGATCTGTGTAGCCAAAAAAGCTTAAATAGTTAACGCTTAGACGTCAGCCGTTCGTTTTTTAGCAGCACAAATCACTATTACCCTTAAAATAAAAGTAATAGTAAAAATATGCAAATGCTACGTTCGGCTTTGTCATAAATTTTACTCCTGCCCATAGGGCTTCTTTTCTATGCGAACATTTTAGCACAATAAAGCGGCTTTGTCAATAGCATAATTGAATTTTTGTATTTTATTACACAAATTGCAAATATTTATTTACATACACCCTGCAAATCTGCATAAAAATACAGTCGGCACGGCTTTCCCCGTCCCGACATTTTCTTTAATTAAAGACCGCGCTTAACGTAGGACGTGTGGAGAATTTCGTGAGCCTTATGGCTGTTGGGTTCTCCGAAGAATTCCTCGTAAAGCTTCTTTACTGCGCTGTTTTCGTGAGACTTTCTGAGGTCAAGCTTCTTATCAGCCGTGTAAAGAACAGACGCTCTGAGCTCGCGGAGGTTCTTTGTGCTTCTGACTGTCGCACTCTGAACAGGCTGACCGCCGCCGTTTACGCATCCGCCGGGACAAGCCATGATCTCGATGAAGTCTACCTTAACCTCGCCTGCCTTGATCTTGTTGAGAAGCTCCTTGGCGTTCTTTGTTCCGCTTGCTACTGCAACGCGAACGTTCATGTCGCCGAGCTTGTATTCAGCAAACTTGATGCCTGCGATTCCGCGAACCTCTTCAAATTCAAGCTTTTCAAGCTTCTTGCCGAGGATAACCTCTGCTGCCGTTCTGAGAGCCGCTTCCATAACACCGCCTGTTGCGCCGAATATAACGCCGGCACCCGAGCCGATGTCGAAGGGATTGTCGAACTTCTCGTCTTCAAGAGCCTTGAAGTTGATGCCTGCACGATCAATAAGTCTTGCAAGCTCGCGTGTTGTGATAGCTATATCAACGTCCGGAACACCTGCTGCGTTCTGGTGGTCACGGCCTACCTCGAACTTCTTTGCAGTACAAGGAATAGCAGATACGAATACGATGTCCTTAGGATCAAGACCCATCTTCTGTGCGTAGTAAGTCTTATAAAGCGCACCGAACATCTGCTGAGGGCTCTTACAGGTGGAGAGGTTTTCTGTGAATTCGGGGAAGTAGTGCTCACAGTACTTGATCCATCCGGGTGAGCAGGAGGTGATAAGCGGAAGTGTTCCGCCGTTCTTTACTCTGCCGAGGAACTCGGTAGCTTCTTCCATAATGGTAAGGTCAGCGGTGAGGTTCATATCGTATACGCCGTCAAAGCCGAGACGCTTCATAGCTGCTACCATCTTACCCTCAACGTCAGTACCGGGCTCATAGCCGAAGCATTCGCCGATAGTTGCACGAACGGAGGGAGCTGCGCAGATAGCAACGTGCTTCGTGGGGTCTGCGATAGCGTCGATAACCTTCTGGGTGTCATCCTTTTCGTAAAGTGCGCCAACAGGGCAGGCAACTACGCACTGACCGCATCCGATACAGCTTGTTTCCATAAGCTTCTTTTCAAATGCAGAGCCGATATGTGTGTCAAATCCTCTGTCGGTAGCACCGATAACGCCGATACCCTGCATTCCTGCACAAGCGCCAAGACAACGGCGGCAAAGAATACACTTGTTGTTATCTCTTACGAGGAAGGGTGTACTTGTGTCAAGCTCGTAGTGGTTGGACTCACCCTCAAAGTGATTTTCGTCACAGCCATACTCGTTTGCGAGCTTCTGAAGCTCACAGGTGGTGCTGCGGATACAGGAGAGGCACTTTCTTTCGTGGTTGGAAAGAACAAGCTCGAGGTTTGTCTTTCTTGCCGCAAGAACCTTTGCAGTATTCGTATATACTTCCATTCCCTCGTTTACAAAATATACGCAGGCTGTTACGAGTCCGCGGGCACCCTTAACTTCAACGAGGCAAAGACGGCATGCGCCGATTTCATTTATATCCTTGAGGTAGCAGAGTGTGGGAATATCGATTCCCGCATATCTTGCCGCTTCAAGAACTGTGGAATTTGCAGGCACAGAATAATCTCTGCCGTTAATTTTAATATTTACGTTTTCCATTGTCGACAAGCTCCTTTCTTATTCCTTGATTATAGCGCCGAACTTACATTTTTCCATACAAGCTCCGCACTTGATACACTTAGCTGTATCTATAACGTGAGGCTGCTTAACTGCGCCGGAAATTGCGCCTACGGGACATACGCGTGCACACGCGGTACAGCCCTTACACTTGTCCTCTACTATCTTGTAGCTGAGGAGCTTCTTACATACGCCTGCAGGACACTTCTTGTCTACAACGTGTGCAATATACTCGTCACGGAAGTAACGGAGTGTAGAAAGTACGGGGTTGGGAGCTGTCTGTCCGAGACCGCAGAGAGATGCGCTCTTTATGTATTCGCAAAGCTCTTCAAGTCTGTCGATATCTTCAAGCTCGCCTCTGCCGGATGTGATCTTTTCGAGGATCTCGAGAAGTCTTCTTGTACCTACACGGCAGGGTGTGCACTTACCGCAGGACTCATCAACGGTGAACTCGAGGAAGAACTTAGCAAGGTCAACCATACAGGTGTCCTCGTCCATAACGATAAGTCCGCCCGAACCCATCATCGAGCCGATAGCAATAAGGTTATCGTAGTCGATGGGAGTGTCGATAAGAGATGCAGGAATACATCCGCCGGAAGGACCGCCCGTCTGTGCTGCCTTGAACTTCTTGCCGTTCGGTACGCCGCCACCGATTTCTTCAACGACTTCACGGAGTGTTGTACCCATAGGAATTTCAACAAGACCAGTGTTGTGGATCTTACCGCCGAGAGCGAATACCTTTGTACCCTTGGACTTTTCGGTACCCATTGCTGTAAACCACTCTACGCCGTTAAGAATGATCTGTGTGATGTTTGCGTAGGTTTCAACGTTGTTGATGATAGTAGGCTTGCCGAAAAGTCCCTTAACTGCCGGGAACGGAGGACGGGGACGGGGCTCACCGCGGTTACCCTCGATAGAGGTGAGAAGAGCTGTTTCTTCACCGCATACGAATGCGCCCGCACCGAGCCTGAGCTCGATGTCAAAGTCAAAGCCTGTGTCAAATATGTTCTTGCCGAGGAGTCCGTATTCACGAGCCTGCTTGATTGCGATATCAAGACGGTTAACCGCGATAGGATACTCAGCTCTGATGTAGATGTAACCCTGATGTGCGCCGATAGCGTAGTCTGCGATAGCCATTGCTTCGAGAACTGCGTGGGGGTCACCTTCGAGGATGGAACGGTCCATAAATGCACCGGGGTCGCCCTCGTCGGCGTTACATACAACGTACTTTGTATCGTTTACCTGATCAGCAGCGAACTGCCACTTTCTACCTGTGGGGAAGCCTCCGCCTCCGCGTCCGCGAAGTCCGCTGGCAAGGATGGTATCGATTACGTCCTGGGGCTTCATTTCGGTAAGAACCTTACCGAGAGCCTCGTAACCTCTGGTGCCGATATACTCGTCGATGTTTTCGGGGTCGATAACACCGCAGTTTCTGAGTGCAACTCTCTTCTGCTTCTTGTAGAATCTTGTTTCGTTGAGGGAAACTGTTTCGCCTTCAGCCTTTTCGTGATCTGTTTCGTCGTAAACGAGTCTTTCAACGAGTCTTCCCTTGAGGAGATGCTCCTCAACTATCTCGGGAATATCTTCAGCAGTTACTCTGCTGTAGAATGTTCCTTCAGGGTAAACTATCATTACGGGGCCGAGTGCACAAAGACCGAAGCATCCTGTCTGTACGATCTTTATTTCTTCCGTAAGCCCTCTTGCCGCAAGCTCTTTTTCAAGAGCCGTACGAACTGCTGCGCTTCCCGAGGAAGTACAACCTGTTCCGGCACAAATAAGTACATGAGAACGTATCATTTTTTATTCCTCCGTTTTATGCATTTGCATCTTTAAGCAAATATTCGCTGACTACCTTGCCGCCCTTGATATGATCCTTAATGATCTTCTCAACCTTATCGGCGGTCATATTAACGTAAGTAACCTTTTCTTCACCGTCTCTGTAAACTTCAACGATGGGCTCGTAACGGCAAAGACCGATACATCCTGTCTGGCTTACGGTTACTGTTCCGGAAAGTCCTGCATTGTTTACCTGTTCAACAAATGCAGCGAGTACCGGACGTGCGCCTGCGGCGATACCGCAGGTTGCCATTCCGACAACTATACGGGTTTCGTTGCTTCCTTCACGGATAGCTACCTTATCCTTCATCTTGTCTCTGATGGCTGCAAGTTCTGCTAATGATTTCATTTGTTTTCCTCGCTTTCGTTCTTTATGTTGTTATATTGTTCACTTAAATATGAGCAAATCCATTCCATGACCTCAGGCTCAGCAAGGCTTACGTCTGCGCCGAGCACTGCTCTGAGCTCACGGGTATCAAGATTTACTTCGGCGTCTCCGATTTTATGAGAGAACACCGTTTCCACCTCTCCTGCGCCCTGTATCAGTATTGACACGGTTGACACTATGTCGCCAAGAGGAGTGTAGTCAAGATGTTTTTTGAAAAAGCTTGCCTTCGTCACGGTACCGTGGCTGTCGGGGAATTCCGCAAGACTTCTCGAGCTTATCGAGAATTCTCCGCCCGTCTGCTCCGCCGCTTCCTTCAAAAACGGTATTCCGAGTCCGACCTTTCGGGTGGTTCTCGAGGTGCAGAAGGGGTTCGTCACGTTTTCAAGCATTTCACGACTCATACCGTATCCGTCGTCCTCGACCGTTACGGTCAGGGTCTCGGCGTTCTCTACAATAGTTATATATATAACGCTTGCCTCGGCTTTTATTGAGTTTTGCGAAATGTCAAGAATATTGAGTGACAGCTCTTTCATTTTTTCTCCTTAAAAGCTATTAAGATACTCAAACAGCGCCCGTCTGACCTCCTCGGGCTCATCACTTCGGGGATCGAGCTCGATCGAGTTCTCCGCCTCGTTTATGTCCCAGAGGTAATGTGCGTCCGAGCTTACAAGCACCGCCTTCTCCTTTAAGGAGGGAATGCTCTCGGCGAGCCCTTCAAGGCTCTCCGACTTGTTCAGCTCGATCGCCGTGTATTCGGGTCTGTCGGGCAGTGTTCCGAGCACCGCCACTATTCCGTTTGACTCTCTGTCTATGTGCGCGGGCCACACGAAGCCGCCCATCTCTCTCGCAAGAGCAGTTGCCGTTTCTATGTCAAGCCCAGTAGCGATCGGAAGGTAGTCTTTTTCGGTTCCCACGACCTCGTCGTTTTCGTCAAGATAATACTGCTCTCCGAAAATGTCGACTCGGTTTTCAAACGGGACTCTGTACCCTGCGACCTCGTCAGAAAACCTTTCGGCATCCTCAAGGTGCTCAAACAGACACACGATGTGTATGTCCTCGCTCGTGGTAAGCTCCATTCCCGCAACACCAACTATTCCCTGCTTCTCTGCCGCCGTAAGAAAGCTTCTGCAGTTACCGCAGGTATTGTGGTCGGTAAGCGCCACTATATCAAGTCCCTTGAGCTTCGCCATTCCCGAAATATTGTTCGGGGTCATATCGTCGTCAGCGCAAGGTGACAGACAGGAGTGAATATGAAGATCGTAATACAGCTTTTTCATTTCAAAGCATTTGCGCGAGCTTCGCGCAAACCCCATAAGTCGTAAGCCCGCTTGTCGCTACGTTGATACCCTTCTCTTTTGCCGTTTCGATAAACTCCGCGTCGGGAACTACTCCCTCCGAGAGAATAACGAGCGACAGATCAAGAAGTGACGCTACTGCCAACACGTTCATATTGGACATTATGGTCACGAGTATCTCGCCATCATTTGCGTGCCCCATTACCCAGCTCAAAAGGTCGCCTGCGTACACGCCGTTTACCTCTCTCGCGGTATCTGCCTCGTTCTGTATTTTCAAGCCGAGGTCTTCAATAATTTGTTTTACAGTCATTTAAGCACCGGCCTCCCGATCAAGCTCCTGCCGAATTCTTTCCTTTTCATCATCCTTCAGCATTACGCATCCCGACACGTCCGTGCGTCCGAGCACTACGTCCTCCGCAAAGGTCCTGCAGTTGGGCGAGCCGCAGGCTCCGCAATCGTATTCGGGTAAGCTCTTGCACACGCTCTGGATCTTGATCATCAGCTTCATCGCGGTCTTTCTGTCGGGGTGAAGCTTTATTGGCTCACACTCAAACCTACTGAACGAGTAATCCTCGGGGATCTCCTTTACCTCGTCGACCGACGGTCTGTTATGCATTACGGGAAGGTAGCGCTTTATGCTCTGGATCTTTACCTTCGTCAGATAAGGGTTCCCGACCGTGAGCGCACCGCCGACACAGCCCGAGCTGCACGCGTCAAGCTCTATAAATTCCACGAACGGGTAAGTTCCCGTTTCAATTTCATCGAGAACCTTTATTATATGTTTTATTCCGTCTGCCGCAAGATATCTGTCGTTGAGAAGCGCAGACGCCTCTCCTCCGCTTACCGCCCAGCTCATTCCGACCATTCCCGTTCTTGAGATAGGCTCGGGTGTTTCTATCTTGCCCATCGCTCCGATAAGCTCAAAGTACACCTCGTTCACCGGAACAACGTAGTCAACCGCGCTCGGTTCATCATCGGGGCTGTTCTTTACAGCGCTTATCTTAGCCGTACAGGGAGAAATGAACACCGCGGCTATATCCTCGTCGCGAAGCTCAGGATGGAGCTTTTGTACCTCTTCCTTGGCACGCCTTGCGGCGATTTCCATAGGAGAGTGTATCGGCATAAGGTGCTCTATGAGCGTTGGGAATCTGAGCGCTATCAGTCTTGTAACGACCGGACACGCCGAGCTGATGACCGGCTTTTTAATGTCGTCACGCTTCAGATACTGTCTTGTATATTCGGTAACCAGCTCTGCTGCTCTCGCTACCTCGTATACGTAATCGAATCCGATATCCAAAAGACCCTGCAGAAGATAATCGGCGTCGTCAAGATTTTCAAACTGTCCGTATAAGGACGGGGGCGGCAATGCTATCAGGAACTTCTTTCCGAACGGAAGCTCCGAAAACTTATCCGCAACCGCACTCTTGGCCTTTCGAGGGCATTTCTTTATACATTCTCCGCAGTCGATACACCGTCTCGAGTCGATGACGGCGTGACCGTCTTTGATTCTGATCGCCTCCGTGGGGCAGCTCTTAAGGCAGTTGATACACGCCTTACACTTGCTCTCGTCAAGCGCAACGGAATGCTTGTAAAAAGACATTCAATCACCTCAAATGTTTACCGACATTGTTATTTTTGTGCCTTTGCCAACTTCGCTTTCAATTTTGAGATCGTCCGTATAGCGTTTTATGTTGGGAAGCCCCATTCCCGCTCCGAATCCGAGCGAACGCACGTTGTCGGGTGCAGTGGAGTATCCCTCCCTCATCGCAAGCTCTATGTCTGCGATGCCGGGTCCTGTGTCTGTCATGACAAGCTTGATGCAGTCGGGAGTTATGTATAGGTCCGCAACTCCTCCGCCTGCGTGGATAACCATATTGATCTCCGCCTCGTACATTGCTATCGAAACGCGCCTTATGGTCTCCGCGTCGATGCCGATACGTCTGAGTATCTTCTTTACCTGCACCGAGGCTTCGCCTGCCGACGTAAAATCGTTTCCGTCTACGTCAAAGTGGAAGGTGAGGTCTCCGCATGTTTCCATCACTTCACCTCGCTCGAGGCAAGACCGTTCACGTAAAGCTTTCCGCAAGCCTCAAACATTCTCTTTTTAGATGCCATGGCTACGATTCCTGCGTCTGCCGCAAGCTCGATCATTTCCGCCGTGGGCTTCTTGTTTCTGACAAACACTATGCAACGCATATCCATCATCTCGGCAGTCCTTATTACCTGGGGGTTTACAAGTCCCGTGATCAATACTGCCTGATCCTTTACAAACGCGAGTACGTCGCTCATCATATCACTTCCGCAAGCGGAGTTGACCTCGTGGTCGGCGTATTCCTTGCAGCAAAGTATTTCTGCCTCAAGCAAGGCAGCTATTTCGGATATTTTCATAAAAATCTCCATCTTGCCGTCTGTCAGACGGTCAGAATTTGTAAACTGTTAGAATTACTTTGTATACTTCTCGAGAATTCCCTCAACGTCTGCTACAACGAGTCTTCCGTATACTTCATCGTTTACGGTAAGAACGGGAGCAAGTCCGCATGCGCCAATGCAACGCGTTGCGTCTACGCTGTACTTTCCGTCGGGGCTGGTCTCACCTACGCCGACTCCAAGCTTTTCAACTATCTTGTTGAGAATGTCGCCAGAGCCCTTAACGTAGCAAGCCGTTCCAAGGCAAACTGCAATCGCAACCTCACCCTTGGGGTTGAGAACGAACTGTGAGTAGAATGTGGATACTCCGTAAACCTCTGCTATCGGCTTGTCCATCTTGAGGGCGATGTGGTTCTGAACCTCGATGGGAAGATAGCCGTAGATCTGCTGTGCACCCTGGAGTACAGGCATAAGCGCGCCCTGTGTGCCCTTATACTTTTCGATGAGGGCATCGAGCTGAGCTTCCTGCTCCTTTGTTCCCTTGAAGGAAACTGTGGTCAAATTCTTCTTCATTGAATTTAATCCTCCTTACAAAATTGGTGTCTGTTTTTGTTGGCTTAAAAGATTGTTAAAAATTAGACAATCTATGTTATAATCATCAAAAACGCACTTACCAATACATTATACTATATAATATTAAAAAAATCCATACCTTTTGAGTAAGTTTTTCGAGGATTTTTGAGTTTTTTGGAAAAATTTTGAGGAGATTTTGTGTTTTAGGAGGTTGTTTTTGCTTTGAGGGGGTGGTGGACCTGATTTTGTTTTGCTGAAATTTGAGCCGGTTATGTGCTTTTCTGTGCGGACAGAAAAGTACGAAAAGAACCGTCTAAGGGAACCCTTCCGATTGGTGTTCCCAAGAGTTGCAGAGCAACTCTGTATATCCTTCCGCGAAACGGCACAAAGGGGTTCCACCCCTTTGGAATCCCCCGCTATACGTTTATCTACACGATGTGTGAGATTGTGGGCGCATAATCAAGAGATGTGATTTGAAATCTTTATTGTAGGGGTGACGGTCTACTGCGATGGGATTCGGAATTTATCTCGTAGGGCGGGGGCTTGCTCCCGCCGTTCGTTTTTGCTCACGACCGATGGTCGCCCCTACGAACCCGCGAAGACGTAACAAAAAATCCCCCGTTTGCACGGAGGATCTTTGGGTTATTTCTTTAATCTCTTATCAAGTTTGACGGCGAGTGAAGTACCAACGCTCTGGAACACCTGTACCATAACGATAAGAAGTATGACCGCGATCATCATAACGAGGTACTTATATCTGTAATAGCCGTAGTTTATAGCGATCTTACCGAGACCGCCACCGCCGATGATACCACTCATAGCGCTGTAACCGAGAATTGTGGTGATAGCGATAGTAGCATTCGAGATGAGCGAGGGGATGCTTTCGGGGATCATCACCTTGGTAATTATCTGGAAGGGGGTCGCGCCCATGCTCTGTGCCGCCTCAATAATATTGGGATTTATCTCTCTGAGACTTCCCTCAACGAGTCTTGCTATAAACGGGAATGCGGCTATAACAAGCGGCACGATAGACGCAACGGTACCGATAGACGTGCCTACGATAAGGCGGGTCAGCGGTATCACGAGTATCATCAGAATCAGAAACGGCACCGAGCGAAGCAGGTTTATAACAACGTTAAGTATCTGCATAAACCACGCGGGAAGCGGAAGAACTCCGTCCTTTTCGCCTGCCACCAAAAGCACGCCGAGCGGAAGTCCGAGCACTATGGCAAACGCAGTTGCAAGGACCGTGACGTAAAGGGTTTCCCACACGGCAAGCGGAAACTCACTTTTGAATATCTCAAGCGCCTCGGTGAGAGCCGCTTGAGTAAAGGCATTTCCTAACATTTTATCTCCATTCCGCCGCGTAAGCGCGGCACAAAACAACAGAATTTATCGGGGGAGGGTCAACCCTCTTGTACTATCTCTTCGGCTATAACTCCCTCGGTTGCACGAAGGTAATCTATAGCCTTATGAGCGCTGTCGGTATCCTCGAAGCCGAGAAGCATATTTCCGTACACCTTATCTCCAATACAACGCGTCGACGCGCCGAGAATATTCGCGGCGATATGTATGTCGAGAGCCATCTGCGAGATCATAGGCGTATTCGTTGCCTTTGCGCCGTTGAACACGACTCTGACCGTCTTTTGTGTGGTCTCAACGAGCGCGTCCTCTGCACCGTCGGGGAAAACAAGCCTTTTTGCCGCCTTTGACTTGGGACTTGAGAACACCTCGGCAACCGGTCCCTCCTCTACCACCTCGCCGCCGTCGAGAATGGCAACCTTGTTGCATATATCCTCAACAACACTCATCTGGTGGGTAATTACGATGACCGTGATCCCGAGCTTCTGATTTATCTCGCGGATAAGTCCGAGTATGGAGTGGGTAGTCTTTGGGTCGAGAGCGCTGGTCGCCTCGTCGCAAAGAAGTATCTCGGGGTCGGTTGCAAGAGCACGTGCGATAGCTATTCTCTGCTGCTGACCGCCCGAGAGCTGCGCGGGGTACGCGTTTGCCTTGTCGGGCAGACCTACTATCTCAAGTAGCTCCTTTGCACGAGCCTTCGCCTTAGCTCTTTCCACTCCCGCAAGCTCCAAAGGAAAGCAGATATTTGCAAGGCAGGTCCTCTGCATAAGCAGGTTGAAGCCCTGGAATATCATAGTCACCTTTCTGCGGATACGTCTGAGCTCGGCTGTCGACACGGCGCCGACGTCGACTCCGTTTATGATAACCTGACCGCTTGTGGGGCGCTCGAGCATATTGATACAGCGGACGAGGGTGCTTTTTCCCGCACCGCTCATACCGATTATTCCGTATATGTCGCCGTCGCAGACTGTGAGGCTTACGTCCTTAAGCGCGTCTACCGCACCGTCCGAGCCTGCGAAGGTCTTATAGAGATTTCTGATTTCGATCATTTTTTCATCTCCGTTTTATTCTGCGTGATGAAGCAGAGCCGTGCGTGAACACGGCTCTGCAGGTATTATCTTGGTTAAATATCAGCCGAGCTTGGAAAGTACGCCCTCAAGCGCAGTCTGCTTGCCGCCGTAGAGTCCGAGAGGCTCAACGTGAACGGCAGATACGGATACTATGTGTGTTCCGTTCTGTGCGTTGAAGTCGTCGAGGTAGGGAACGTGCTGGAAGTAGTTAGCATCGAGCTCGCCGCTTTCAACAACGTTGTTAGGCTGAACGTAGTCTGTAAACTCAACTATCTTGAGTGTGATGTTCTTCTCAGCGAGGATATTCTTTGCAATAGCAAGGATCTCTGCGTGAGGTGTGGGAGAAGCGGCAACCGAAACCTCGGTGCCTGCGAGTGCTGCGTAGTCGATAGTGCTATCATAGCCGTCTGTGAGTGTATCAACGGTGCTTACTACCGCGCCGTCGTATGTAGCTGCTATGTATTCTGCAACAGCTTCGCTCTCAAGCGCTGCAACGAGCGCCTTGATCTTGGGAAGGTTTTCGTTACCCTCCTTAACGGCAAGAATGTTGCTGTATGCGGAGCTTGAGCCTTCGATAGCAAGCGAATCCTTAACGGGATTGAGGTTTGCGGAAATCGCGTAGTTAGAGTTGATAACTGCGTAGTCAACGTCCTGAAGAACGATAGGAAGCTGAGCTGCCTCAACCTCTTTGAATTCGATTCCGTTCTTGTTTTCGATATCGAGAATAGTAGCGGTTATGCCTGCACCGTCCTTGAGGTCGATGTAGCCGAGGTCTTCAAGAAGAAGAAGAGCGCGTGCTTCGTTTGTGGTATCGTTAGGGATAGCGATGGTTATAGCGTCCGACTTAGAGCAGGATGCGAGAGCAAGTCCCGACACTGCGAGTACGAGCGCAAGTACGAGTGATAATGCCTTTTTCATTGTAATATCTCCTTATAAAATAGTCAAAATTTTACTTCCTTCATCGGATGATTGTTATTGTATCAAAAAAATCGCGGTATGTCAACAAGAATTTAAGCTTACGCCTTACGCGCGGTCCATAGTTATGACGTTATACTCTCCGATATCCTTCATAGTGTCCGCTTCTCTGGGTCCCGAGGTGAGCACGATAGATTGCATGCCGTTCTCCGAGAGAGTATTCGCAAGTCTCATCATTCCTCCGAGTCTGTCCTTGTCAAGACGCGAAAAGCTTTCGTCGAATATGACGGTAGGTGACGTCTTTCTGAAAAGGGTATTGATAAGCGCAAGTCTCAGGCTTACGTAAGCCGCGTCCTGTGTACCCGCGCTGAGGTAGTCGAGTTTTCTCGCGGCGCCGCCCGCGTTAACCGACACGCTGAGCTCCGAGTCAACGCCGATCTCTCTGTACTTTCCCTCGGTAACGCCGCCCATCAGCTTACAGGTGTATTCGGCAAGCTTCGGGGACACGTTTTCTCTCATTCCGTCGCCTGCCTCAAGTATCTTTTCGGCGGCAAGCACGTACGCCGCGTGCTTCTTCGTATATTCCTCGATATAGGCTTTGACGAGATCTATCTTTTCCGCAATACGCGCAGGGTTTTCGCATTGAGGTCTGAGAGCCGCAAGCTCCTTTTCAAGCTCGTGAAGCTTGGCTTCATTGGCCTTCGCCTGTGCCGTCAGGAAGTCGTATTCCCGTCTCTTTTCCGCCACGTTCTCGGCGTTCACCTCGTCCGAGGCCTGATCTCCGCTCTCTGCTCTGAGAGTCTCCTCGTCGTAAGGCGCAAGCTGCACCTCGAGCATTGATATCATTTCCGAGGCCTTGGACATATCCGAGCGTATTTTATCAAGCTCGGCAACTACCTCCTCCGCCGCCTTTATAACGGTTGAGAGGTCGTTTTCATTATTCCATTTCTGCGCGAGGTCGTAAAACTCAGCCTCCGCCCTTTTGTGTGCTCTGTCTGCCGCGTCAAGCTCGGTACGTGCCTGTGCCGTCACCTCGTCTGCCGCCGATGCTTTTTCTCGGGCAAGCTTAAGTGTGATGATCGCGGCTTCAAAATCTGCACGACGCGATGCACCGTACTTGGAATAGAGCTTTTTGAGTCCCTTAGCCCTTACCCCCGCAAGCACGAGCATAAGCACCGACAGAGCCGCGGGGAATACCGCCGCGAGCATTACCGCAAGCCCCATATCGTCAAGACCAAGCTTGAATTTCGCGAGTGCTCCAACGCCAAGCATTACAAGCGCAAGCACGCCGAATACGATTCCGAGTAAAGCGAGGGTCTTCTTGACACCCTCCCCGCGAAAGCTTGCCTGCTCGTCTGAGGACCAATCCTTTATTTCCGAGAGGAACTCGGGAACTCCGCGTCTGATCTCGTTTGCCGCCGTCTCAGCCTCACCAAGACGAACGCGTTCCAATTCGAGCTTTTCTGCGGCGATCTTACGTGCCTCGCCCTTTTTGTAAAGCTGTCCTACGTATTCTTTATCGGGCACGAAGCCGTCCTTTTCATAACGCGTACAGAACTCGCCCTCTTTTTTCTTATACTCCTCGCTCATTTGTCTGAGCGTACGCAGTCTGTCGAACAGGGTCAGCACGGTCGCGTTTTCAAACGCTTTTATGCCGCCCGCGAGCAGCTTCCTTTTCTTTTCTATGTCCGCAAGCCGTACACGCGTGTCCTCAAGCGACGATTCCTTTGCGAGAATGTCTGCGTTTATTCGTCTCGCACCCTCGAGCTTTGCCTCAAGCTCTGCGCGGGTCGCCTCAAACTCGTAAATTTTTCCGCCCTTTGCGTTTTTGTGAAGCAGGGCAACTCTCGATGCCTCAAGCTTTTTTATGGCCTTTTGTACGTTTACGTTTTCGTCGGCTGAGAAAAGTATGTTTTCTATCGCCTGCGTCATTTTCTCGCCGTCTATGCGTGCGCCGTCGAGCTGGCTTACGAATGCCGTCCTCGCAAACACGTCCGCGTCAACACCGAAGAAGTATTCGCCCGGCTCCTCCTTGACCTTTATCGGCGAGTTGTTGGACAGGTCCACGATACCCACGCCCTCGCGGTAGGTCACTTTTTTCTCCCCGTTTTCACTCGTCTGTCCCGAGCTCATTATAGCGCGGTCAATGCGGTATCTGCCCTCACCCACTCTGAGTATAAGGCTTCCGCCTGCCGAGCCCGTTTTCCAGCTTACGTACCTTTCTCTCTCGGAGAGTCCCGAGTCCTTCGCCTTCGAGGACAGTCCGTAGAAAATAAACTTTATAAAGGCGGCAAGAGTGGATTTTCCCGACTCGTTTGCACCCTCTATTATATTTACGCCCTCGCAAAACTCAAATTGCCTGTTTTCGAGATTTCCGAAGCATTCTATGCGTATTTTTTCTATTATCATCTTGTTCTCCGTTTTGCCGCGTTACCGTCGGCATAAAATTTGAGTTTTCAACTGAAATCAACGGGGTCGGCGCCCGACAAAGCCGTGAGTCCGTAACGGAGCGCAAGCGCCGCCGTTTTTCTCATCTCGGGGTCGGGCGAGTCGAGCAGGGGCTTTATCTTGTCATAAAACGCCCCTCTTATCGACGGGTCGGTCTCAAGATACGCGCAGTCGTAAAGCGGCAGGGTCTCGTCGGTGATAACGAGAGCGAAAAGTCCGCTTATCTGCTCTGCGATGTGCGCGGGAAAAATTTTCATCAGGGGGTCGGTGAAGCCCTCAAGCACTATTTTCAGCGCTGTGGTCTCGTTATAGCCCTCTTCTTTCACGAAGCTCTTTAGCTTCTCTACTATCTGCGTGGCGTTTTCGGCACCCGTTATATCAACGCGTCTAGTTTCATAGGTGCGCTTTGAAAAATACACGAACCTTGCTTCAAAGGAAAGCTTGCCTTCACACTTGTCTATTCTTGCGGCTATCGCGCCTTTTTTGCCCGTTTCTCCGAAATCTCTGCCCTCAAAGCAGCCAGAATACGCGTAATATTTGCCGTTTGCAGTCTCGTGTACGCCGTCGGTATTATGTATATGACCGAGTGCGGTGTAGTCAAAGCCCGCGCGCTCAATATCTCTCGGGGTCATCGGGCACTTTCTCGCAATCGGGGAAGTAAGGTCCGCGTGAGCAAGCAGTATGTTCACTCTCGTCGGATTGCTCGGTGTTATTCCACAGACGGGGCTTGTTTCCATATACGCCGAGGTGAACGCGTAGCCGTAAACTGTGCAGTTTATCTCAGGAAAATCAAAAAATTCTACATCCTCGGATGTAAAGATATACACGTTTTCGGGAAATTTGACTTTTTTATATACGCTCGTATCGTTGTATGGGTCGTGATTGCCCGGTGCGATGACTATTCTGCATTCGGGAATCGACGCAAACGCTTCCTTGAGCATCTCCGCAGTCTCGCGGCTCACGTAGTCACTCTCGAAAATGTCGCCCGCGAGAAGCATAAGATCTATTTGTTCGCTCTTTGCGTAGCGTATCATCTCTGCAAACGAGTCTCTCGTTTCTCTGCGGCGCATCTCCGACTTGTGCACCTCAAGCATACCGAAGGTACTGTCGAAATGCACGTCCGCCGCGTGTATCATTTTTACCATTCTTTCTCCATTCTGCCACTTTTTTGTAAAAAAGTGGCGCAAAAAACTTTTAGGCGCGCGTAGGGATTTGTAGGGTCGATTCACGAATCGCCCGCAAAATCTCCACCCATACCCGTTCGTCTGCGGAATTTTGGACGGGAGGAGCAAGCCCCTCCCCTACCGAGAAATTTCAAATCTCTTGTAGGGACCGGCGTCTCCGACAGTCCGAAAAAAGCCTCGCAAAATCAAGTCAGCAAAAACTTCACTTTTTGAATATCTTTTTTATCCTCATAACGTCCTTGAGCATTCTCACCGAATCTCTGATTACCGATATCTTCGACTCAGAATGTCTGATTATCTTGACGGGCATCTCGCAGATCTTATATCCCTCACGGGTGGCTCTCATAAGTATCTCAAGGTCAAAGGCAAAGCCGTTCGTTTCAAGCGGCGCGAAAAGCTTTTTGCCCACCTCGCGTCTGTATACCTTGAAGCCGCACTGCGAATCGCTGACGCGAATTCCCGCAACAAGCGATATCATTGAAAAATATATTTTCGACGCGACCCGTCTGATAAGCGGATACCCCTCGAAGCCGTCCCTTGCCTTACTGCGTGAGCCGATAAGCAGGTCTGCGTCGGCGTTTTCGGAAAGGATGTCTACTGCCATTTTTATGACGTCCGTACCGTAAGCGAGATCGCAGTCCGTTGTGACTATCACGTCTCCGTTTGCCGCCGCAACGCCTGCTCTGAGCGCTCCTCCCTTGCCGAGATTGTTCTCGTAGCCTGCGTCGACGATTCCAAGCGGTACGAGCTTTTCCTTTACCGTTTCACGCGTTTTGTCGGTGCTTCCGTCGCTGACCACCACTATTTCATAATCGTCAAAATATTCCCTGCACTTGCCGTCAAGCAAGACCATATTTTCATAAACGACCGCGTTTTCGTTGTACGCGGGTATAACTACAGATACCTTCATATCAATTTTCCTTCTGTCAGTTCTTTTCAAACACCGCTATCTCAAAATCGAGCTCGGTTTCAAGCCTTTCAAGCTCACGGAGCTTGTCCGAATCCTCCCTCGAGGTCTTCCAGTAGTACGGTGTCATTGAAAAGAGATTTTCTATCTGTTTTCTGCCCTCTATCACGACTTTATAGCTCACCCTCTCTGTCTTTATTCGCGTAAAGCCATCGATATCAGCAAGCTTTTCGGGGTTGTTCAGGTACACCTCGCTGTAAAGCGCGGATTTGAGTCCGAGCAGGTGATTTTCGCCCGCGATCCCCATAATCAGGCGACCGTGAGGCTTCAGAACTCTCAAAAACTCCTCACTCGCGCACGGTGCAAAAAGGTTTAACACCACGTCAATGCTCTCATTCTTTACGGGGAGGTCGAATATTCCGCCCACGAAAAAGCTTGCGTCAGCATCTGCCGCCGCGGCTCTTTTCGCCGCCTTTTCAACCGCCGCTTTCGAAAGGTCAAAGCCGTAAAGCGCACATCCCGCTTCCTTTGCCGCCTTTACCGAATAGTAACCCTCTCCGCATCCCGCGTCGATTACGGTTTTGTGCGGCATCTCTCCGAGAACCTCTACAAGCTTCTCTGCAAACCGCGAGTAATACCCACCGTCAAGAAAATCCGACCTCGCTCTAACCATTTCCTTAGAGTCACCTGCCGTCGCGCCCTTGACGTTCAAGTTAACATATCCGCTTTTTGCTATATCAAAGGTGTGCTTACTCCCGCACGTCAGCGAGCTGCCCACACGTGAAACGTCGCCCTGACATATAGGGCATCTGATGTCATCAAGCTTCATCATCGCAGGCCTCCCTCTCTACAAGTATTGCGTGAAGCGCGTATCTTCCGCTTTGCTGACGGTTAGTGCAGGTGGAAAGAGTAAGCATTACCCCGTCAGTGTCCTGCGTGTCGGTCTTATGTGCCGACTTACTTATCACCGAGTCCTTAAACCCTGCAAATTCGGCACCGTCTGCAAATTCGGTTTCAAAATAATCTCCGTCCGAAACGGTTTCGTAGACCGCAACGGGCTTATACACGTACTCACAGTCTGCGGTATAAAGTCTCACAAGCGCATTTTCAAACAGCTCTCGGTCGCGGCACATCTCCTCGACCGCGTGAAACATTCCTCCGTACGCGAGATTGTGCGCGTACAGGACCGTATTATAATTGTCCTCGGGCCTGTCCTTGCATCTGTGATCGGCAAAGACCGATCCGATCGGAGAATACTCTCCTGTATAGGCGCGGTTTAAGTAAAACTCGTTGTTTTTTGCGCGCATTACGGGATAGCTTACGTCGGTTCCGTCGATGACTATATAGGCATAAGTGTCAGAATAAAGCCCTCGCAGATACTCGACTCCCAAAGAATAGTCGATGGCGATACTATCGGAGGTCTCGGGGGACTTACTATCCGACGGACTCACTCGGGACAGATCCCGCCGAAGCGAATCGTACAGCTTTATCCCATTGTTGTATTTCACAATTTCAGACGTCGCCGTGAAGACACACCAAGCGAGGATTATAGCACAGATTACTGCAATGACCGCGCATATTGTCCGTCTTTTTTTGTGACAGTGCAAATCTCTCATGCTCTCTCCTCCGCGTGCGTCTTGTTTATACTGTATATTATAGCAGAACAATTAAGCGTTTACAAGTGCTTTTGCCGCTTTTTGAAAAAAGCGGCGCAAAAAGTCGGAACTCCCCGACAATCAAACGGCAGGAGCAAGCCCCTGCCCTACGAGCGAATTCCAAATCTTTTGTAGGGGACGACGGTCTACTGCGGTTCGGTCACGCCTCGGCTCTGATATGCCACCGGCATATCATTCACTCCCTCGGCGCCGCTTCGCTACCTCGGCGACCCAAAGGGCTTGAATTTGCGCTCTCAAGCTCTGTTCTGTGTGTAGATAAACGTGTCGCAGGGTTTCCAAAGGGAGCATCCCTTTGGCGAGGAGGAGTTTTTCAAGAGGAGGCATCGAGCCTCCTCTTGAATGCCTCTTTGGTGACTTTCTGTGCACACAGAAAGTCACAAACCGATACTCCTTTCCGCAAAGCACACCCAGGTCCACCACCCGTCAAAACCAAAACTTACCATATACAAACTTATGAAAAAACTTATCCTCTCTCTCTTTATCTTCCTCTTTATAATAACGTCAACACAAAAATCCGCACTCGTCGGCTCATGGCAATCCCAAAGCGGAGACGTTATCACCTTTTCCACAACCCATATCTCTGCCAAAAACAATAATCTCCCCTATCGCTGTCTCACGGACGATACGATTCTCATTCTGACTGACGGCAGGACACACAAAATTGACTATCTTCTCTCTTTTGACCAAAACCGACTCATGATTTTCGGCAAAAGCTTTGTCCGCGCTCACCCGTGACTTTAGTCAGGTGCGGACAGGTCGATTATCGCGCTTTTGCTCACACTCTCGCCAATCTCCTTATCGTAATACACCTCGGCGCGACTCTTTTCAAGAAAGCGCGTAAACTCGTACATATCAAGCCATATCTGATTCCACCCATCCTTTTGCGACGGGTCGAAGATTATCTGCAGTCCGAAATGTAAGTGAGGCGTATCTATGTTGTTAACGTCCTCCTTAGCGCTGTACCCCGTCATACCGAGATAGCCTATCACCTCGCCCGCTTCAACTATTTTACCTTCGTAAACGTCATTATACGGGTGACCCTTTCTCAAGTGCGCGTAGTAATAGTAGCGCTTGCCGTCAAACGAGCGTATTCCCACTCGCCAGCCACCATACTGATTCCATCCGCACGCCTCGACGTATCCGCTTTCCACCGCTATTATCGGGGTGCCGACCGAGCCCATCATATCGTGACCGAGGTGAGGGCGCTTATATCCGTAGCTTCGCGCCGCGCCGAAATCGTCAAAATGACTGTAATAGTATCCTCCGGCGATGGGCGAAAAAAGCTTGAGTCCGTAGCGCTTTTCGTACAAAGGATCGTCATCCGCGCTATCGGTCTTGACCCCGTACTCGCCCACGGCTCCCCCGAGCACCGCGCCGTATGCCTTGACGTAGTACTCGTAGGTCTTGGTATTTTTTACAAGCTCCGTCGGCTCAGACCCCGACGATAAAGCATCGAAAAAGCTCTGCATATCCGCCTTTTTGTAATGCTTGAAGTCGCCGCCGTACTTGGCGGCGAGAAGCGAGAGCAGGGTTATATGGCTTATATGGCGGTCGCTGCCGTAGCTCTCAATATCGTACCTGATCGCGTCAGACATTGCGGCGGCGGTTACGTCAAAATCTATCCACTTGATGAATCCGTCACTTGCACAGGCAAGCTCGTCTGCACCGACAACGCTGCTTACCGAAAACTCAACAACACACATAACACACAGCGCAACAATATAAAACGTCTGTATTATCCGACGCGATCTAAGACTCAACTTTTCTCCCACCTCTCTTTTTCGTTTACATAAATATGCGTTATCTGCATAAAAAATGATTGTATAAGGTGATTTGTACCTCGCATTTGTAAATAAATTGTAAATTCGCTCTTGCTCCAAAACCTTGGTTTTCTTTGATTTTGCCAAATTTTTGTTGACAATACGGGCTTGATATTATATAATAAAGTCATATAACTATATAGTTTTTTGCGCGGGCGCGTAACTAACGATTCTTATAAGACGTTCATTTACGCAGTCCCAACCCACATTTACCAACATTCAAGGAAAGGTCAGACCTATTTATGAACAGACACGAAGCAAGAGAGGCTGCTCTCGGACTTGTATTTGAAAAATCCTTCAAGCTTGACGAGGACGCGTCAAAGCTCTACGAAATTGCAATGAGCGAAAGAGATATCGAGGACGACGAATACGCACGCCGCGTGCTCACGGGAGTTTACGAAAATCTCGAGAAAATAGACGCACTTATCAGCGAAGCGGCAAAGGGCTGGAAGCTCGACCGTATGTCAAAGGTGTCGCTCTCTGTAATGCGGCTCTGCGTTTACGAGCTTCTCTTTGAAGACGAGATCCCCTCAAACGTTTCTCTGAATGAAGCCGTAGAGCTTGCAAAGAAGTTTGACGATGACGATGCGCCCGCTTTCGTCAACGGCGTTCTCAACACGATTTCAAAGAAGCTCGGCACAAAGTGAAAAAGACTCTCACACTCGGAATAGATACGAGCAATTACACCACCTCAATGGCGGTGTTTGACACCGAACGGCTCGAGGTGATAGCAAATCTGAAGGCTCCCCTTGACGTAAAGGAGGGTGAGCGAGGTCTGAGACAGAGCGACGCGCTTTTTGCTCATATCAAAAACCTCCCCGAAATATCGGAGAGAATACGCGAATATTATAGTTACGAAAGCCTTGCTGCAATTGGGGTTTCCGCAAAGCCGCGCGATGAGGAGGGCTCGTATATGCCCTGCTTCCTCGCAGGCAGAGCCGCGGCGTACACGCTTGCAAGCGGCGGCGCGCCGATACACGAGTTTTCGCATCAGGCTGGACACGTAGCGGCGGCACTCTGGAACTCGGGCAGACGCGAGCTTATGGGTAGCGAGTTTATCGCACTGCACGTTTCGGGCGGCACTACCGAGCTTTTACTCGTAAAGCCAAATCAAGCAAGCTTTGACATTTCGCTCATCGGCGGAACACTCGACATAAACGCAGGTCAGCTTATCGACAGAGTCGGCGTAATGATGGGGCTTAAATTCCCCTGCGGTCCTGCGCTCGAGGTGCTCGCACGTGAGTTTGTAAATTCGGGGGGCAGGTGCAGCCTTACGCAAAGCGTCAGCATCAGCGAGGACGGAGTAAACCTCTCGGGTGCCGAAAACAAGGCAAGAACGGCTCTTGATCGGGGATTTTCTCGCGGCGAGGTGGCGCAGTTCACTCTTGAATTCGTAGCAAAGAATCTTGACGCGCTCACCCGTCTTGCCAAAGACAAATACGGCAAGCTTCCCGTACTGTATGCAGGCGGAGTTATGAGCAATACCTATATCAAGGACTATCTTGCGCGCCGTCACGATGCGGCGTTTGCACCGCCCGAGTATTCGAGCGACAATGCGGCGGGCGTTGCCGTGCTTGCGGGACTGAATTTTTTGAAGCAAAGGTAAGCCTGATATAACAGAACATCTTTCTTCGGGAGGAGCAAGCCCCTCCCCTACGAGAAATTCCAATTTTCCCGTAGGGGCGAACTGTGTTCGCCCGCAAAAGAGAAATGATATGGGAATTTTTGATAAATTTTTAAAGGCAATAGGTTTTGAAGATGAAAACGAGGTTGCAGAAAAAGAAAAAGCAAAAGAAAAAAAAGAAAAAAAACAAGAAATTCCAACTGCAAAATTTAATTTGAAAGATCAAAAAACCGAAGAAGAAACTTATTTTCCAGCGTCGCAAGGCGAAGTTGAGCAAATTATTAAACGCTTTTCTAAAACCAACAGCAT
>JAZSOD010000068.1:0-5940 GCA_045536775.1 Eubacteriales bacterium
AACCAATTTCGATTTACGAAATAGTTCGGATTTGTTACGTTTGGTGACCCGTACGGGAATCGAACCCATGTTACAGCCGTGAAAGGGCCGTGTCTTAACCGCTTGACCAACGGGCCATATGGTAGCGGAAGTCGGACTTGAACCAACGACCTGTCGGGTATGAACCGAATGCTCTAGCCAGCTGAGCTATTCCGCCATTTATTGGGCGTCTCAATCGAACGCTTGTATATTATAGCATAAAGTAAAATTCTTGTCAACACTTTTTTGAAAAAATTATATTTTTTTGACGCCATTCGTCTTCTCTTATATTTTGCCCGCTTTTAAGTGAAAAAATTACACAGACACGCGGTAAATGTTGCCGCATATCTGTGCAAAAAAATATGTATATAACCCTTTGCTTTGCGTACAATATTACTGCGGCACAAAGCCGCAATATTTATAACCGGAGCCAATAAAAATGAATACAAACGAAGAAATGCTCCAATTCCTCCACAAAAGCGCAAAAATGAGCGTTGACTCGACCACAAAGCTTCTTTCCAAAACCGAGGACAGAAGGCTCAGACAAGAGCTTCTCTCGGAGCTTGATGGCTACAAACGCTTTGAGAGAGAGTCATCCGCGCTCATTCGTTCTCACGGACTCAAGCCTCAGGATCCGGGACTTGGCGTAAAGCTTATGGCAGATATGGGTATGGCGGTGAACACAATGATGGATTCCTCGGCTTCCCACATCGCAGAGATGATGATAAACGGCTCTAATATGGGCGTCATCAAAATGAGCAAGCATCTCAATCGGAATACTGACTGTCCCGAAAAAACGCGTAATTTATGCTCTGATATGATAAATTACGAAAAGAACCGTATGGAAAAATTGAGCAGTTATCTGCGCTGACGCTTATTGCTCACTTTGAACATTTTTTTGAGAAGTCCTCTGAATATCCTCGGGGATTTTACAACCACAATTTTCACGTTTACTCCTCCCTTGAAAAAATAGTTTTGACATTACCATAATATGAAAAGGGCGTTGCTTATGTTACGTAAGCAACGCCCGACTTTTATTTTTTATCCCATTCGTGCTTGTTTTTGAGAGCTTCACGCATACTCACAAAGCTTTCGTGGCGCTCCTTCGACACGTCTCCCAAACGCACCGCCTCGATAATGGCGCAGCCGTCCTCCTTTGTGTGAGTACACTTGGTATAACGGCAGGAGCCTATGTAACGATCAAATTCTCTGAAGGTGTATATAAGCTCGTCGTTTGTGAAGAAATCAAATCGCTCGAAATCAAGCATACTGAATCCGGGAGTGTCAGCGATAAAGCCTCCGTCACCGCCCGTTTCGACAGAGTAGAGATCAACCGAACGGGTGGTGTGCCGTCCGCGCGAGATCTTTTTACTTATCTCACCCGTTTCAAGTCTGAGACTCGGGAACAGACGGTTTAATAGAGTCGATTTTCCGATACCCGACGCGCCCGCAAACGCGCCCGTCTTACCGCAAAGCTTTGATCCTATAAAGCGTGAAAGCTCAGACGCATCACCGTCTGCGCCGCACACGAACACGTCAAAGCCCGCACGCCTGTATATATCGGCGTAGCTCTCGGCGGCAGTCTTGTCAAGGTCACTTTTGGTGACTATGATAACGGGCTCGATACCGTTATGCTCGGCAATGGATATGAGCTTGTCCACGGTGAGCAGCACGGGCTCGGGCGATCTTGCGGCAAACATTACGAAAAGAACATCGAGGTTTGCCATTGGGGGTCTGATAAGAAAGTTGCGCCTCGGCTTTATTTCGTCGATAACAAAGCTGTCGGTGCTGTCAAGTCTTAAAACCACGTTGTCGCCGACGAGTGGAGTTTCGCCCTCGTGACGAAAGCCGCCTTTTGCCCGACAAAGCACTTTGCCGGCGGTGCTCCCGTCCGAAAGAGCGACCTCGGTGTCAAGCAGTATTTCGTAGTTTCCGCCGACACCGCGCACTATTTTTCCGTTTATAAATTTTTCCATAGGTTATCCTATATCGTCAAAAAGGTCACGGTTATTTCTTCCGTTGTTTCTCGGGTCTTCCATTTTGCCGCGGCTGACCTTGAAGCTTATCTCGGTGCCGACGGGGACCGACGCCATGGACGCAACGCTTTGCGAGAGAATAGTACCCTTTTCCTCGGTGGACTCAACGTATTCTACCTTGCCGAGCTTCAGCTTGTTTTCGAGAAGGAGAAGCTTTGCGGCGTTTTCGGTACCCTCGGTAAAGTCGGGAACCGTGACCATATAGTCCTCTGAATTCTGTCCCTTACTGATGGTGATAACTATCTTGTCGCCGTACTTGACGGTCTCGCCCTCCTCGGGCTCGCTTGAAATAACGTAGCTTTCGGGGATATAGTCGTGATAAACGTACTTTCTCTCGGGGATAAGACCGAGGCTCTTCATAGCTATTTCCGCCTCGTAGTAGTAAAGGTACTTGTAGTTGTCGAGAGTGAAGGTGCGGGCACCCTTACTTACCGTGATCGAAAGCTCGCAGTTCTGTTCCCCGGGAATTACCTTGCGCTTTTCACCGGGCTTGGGGTCCTGTTCGATAATGGTGTTTGCAGATGAGTTCGGATCGAAAACGTCCTTGATGGTGACCTCGTAGTAGTTGCCCTCAAGCTGACGCAGAAGCTCCTCGGAGTATATGCTACCCTCAAGCTCGGGAATCTCAAGAACTATTGCCTCTTCACCCGAGGTTGCTTCAAGAAGCGAGAAAAATACCGCGCACGCGCTTATTGCGGCAACGATTATGAACGCCGACACGATACCCATAATTATCGGGAACATAGAACGGCTCTGTGCGCGGCTCTTGGCACCCGTCTGGCTGTGGCTTACGAGGTTTTCGTTGTCGGTCTGATGCTCGGCAACCTTGAAGACTGCCTTGGGATTGTTCTTTATGTGGGTGAGATGTCTTAACATCTGAGATGCGCTCTGGAATCTGTGCGCGGGATTTTTTTCCATTGCGATAAGAATTATCTGTTCAAGACCTCTCGGAATCGCGGAATTCAGCTCGCGGGGATTCTTCGGAATGGACTTCACCTGCATAAGAGCCACCGAAACGGGACTGTCTGCGGTGAAGGGAAGCTTACCCGTTGCCATTTCGTACATTGTAGCACCGAGGGAGTAGAGGTCGCTTCTGTGGTCTATCTGACGTCCGCTTGCCTGCTCGGGACTTATATAGAACACGGTGCCTATCGCTTTGTCTGTCATAGTCACGGTCTCGGCGTCGGGAAGCTTGGCGATACCGAAGTCGGTCACCTTGATAGAGCCGTTTTTGAGAAGCATAATGTTCTGCGGCTTGATGTCACGGTGAACGATACCCTTAGCGTGAGCGTGCTCAAGAGCGCGGAGTATCTGCTCGGTTATACTGATGATCTCCTTGAAGGAAAGCGCCCCCTTCTTTATCATATAGTTTTTGAGCGTAATGCCCTCGACAAGCTCCATAACTATATACTTGAGGTTATCCTTCACCGAAACGTCGAAAATATTTACGATGTTCGGGTGAGAAAGCATAGCGACCGCCTTGCTTTCGTTTATAAAACGCTTGACCGCCTGAGTGTCACGGGCGATCTCGTCCTTGAGCATCTTAACGGCAACGGGACGGTTTTTGAGCATATCGTAAGCCTCGAAAACTACCGCCATACCGCCTGTGCCTATTTCCTTTTTTATCTTGTATCTGTGGTCAAATATCTGACCGACGTATTTTTCAAATATATCTATATTAAACTCCATTACATCCTTTATCTTCTATGTAGCCTTCTTCTTCTCTCGGTTACCTACACCGAAATAAGGATGGCGGTTATATTGTCGGGACCTCCGCTTGCAAGTGCCTTGTCTATAAGGGTAGAGCAGAGCCTGTCAAGCCTTGCGGTGCCGTCCTCGTTGCGACGGCGCGCAAGATTTATGCTTTTGTGCATGACAGTGTCCTCGACCTGACCGCAAAGACCGTCCGAGCAGAGAAGTATCTTCGGATTCTGATACTTATCGAGCTCTTCTGTGAAAATATCGCAATCAACGTCGGGCTGAATGCCGATGGCGCGGGTTATTCTGTTTCTGTACGGGTGGTTCTTTGCTTCCTCGGGCGTAATGTCGCCAACGTCCACGAGGAACTGTACGTACGAGTGGTCCTGAGTTATCTGAGTGATCTTTTTACCCGCATCTATATATAAGCGGCTGTCGCCGACGTTTGCGGAGATAAGTCTGTTGCCGACTATAACGCAGGCGGTAAGGGTAGTTCCCATTCCCGAAAGCTCTTTATTTGACGTCGCCTTCTTGTAGACCGCGGTATTTGCGTCGGCGACCGCCTGACCGAGCGCCGCAGCAATAGCCTCGGTGGGAATTTTTTCTCCGTCGTCAAGGTTTATGATATTTTTGCTCTCAAGGCTTTTGAAGAAGTGTTCGACTGCGGTCTCGCTTGCGACGTTACCGCCTTGAACACCGCCCATACCGTCGCATACTATTGCAACGAGGACACTGTCTGCGTAGGTCTTCACCGCAAAGCTGTCCTGGTTGGTGCTCCTTACCTTTCCTATATCTGTTTTTCCGGAATAAAACATATTCATCATTCCTTTCTTTCGGGAGATTTTGCCGCGCTGTCCTCGCGGCGCTTACGTAGCTGACCGCAGGACGCGTCAATGTCAGGACCGAGCTTGCGTCTTACGGTAGCGTTTATCTTTCTTTTTACAAGTGCGTGTGTAAATGCCTTTACCGCAAGCTTGGAGCTTGATGAAAAGCCGGTTTCCTCCACCTCGTTTACGGGTATCAGATTGACGTGAAGCGGCAGGAGACGCGAGTCAACGGTAAAATATTTGTAGAACAGGTCGCAGAGCTTGTCCGCCTGGGCGAGAGAATCGTTTTTACCTGCTATAAGAGTGTACTCAAACGATATGCGTCTGCCCGTTTTTATGAAGTATTCCTTGCAGGCGGTGAGCAGAGCTTCGATGTTGTACTTCTTGTTTATTGGCATTATTGAGGATCGGGTCTCGTCATCGGACGCGTGAAGGGATATCGAAAGGGTTATGCCGAGATCCTCGTCGGCAAGCTTAAGTATCTTGTCCGCAAGACCGCAGGTGGATATTGATATGTGCCTTGCACCGATACATAGCCCGTCGGGGCTTGTTACGAGCCTTAAAAACGCTATCACGTTATCGTAGTTGTCGAGCGGCTCACCGATGCCCATCATGACTATATTTGAAATATCAGCGCCGTCCGCGTTTGCCCGTGCCACCTGAGCCAGCATTTCTCCCGGTAGGAGTCTTCTTGACATACCGCCGATGGTGGAGGCGCAGAATTTGCAGCCCATATTGCAGCCCACCTCGCTTGAAATGCAGATGGTGTTGCCGTGATTGTAGCCCATAACAACGCTTTCAATGAAGCTTCCGTCGTAGAGCTTAAAAAGATACTTCACCGTGCCGTCGATCTTCGACACGTACTTTTCTTCGATCTCAACAAGTGAGCAGAAGGCTTCTTTTTTAAGCCTTTCACGCAGCTCCTTCGGGAGATTTGTCATCTCGTCGAAGCTCCGTCCTCGGTTTAACCACTCGAAGACCTGCTTTGCCCTGAAGCGCGGAAGCGAAAATTCTCGCGAGAGATATTCAGTTAATTCTGCAAGCTCCATCGACATAATGTCGGGTCTTTGAGTATCCGTTATCATTGGAAAGCCTTTCAAGCGTCCTTTTCAGGACCTTATCATTTTTGCTATAAAGAATCCGTCTGTTTTATCTTTATGGGGAAGCATTGTTTTCATACCCTCGCAATCGCCGAAGGGCACAAGCGTAAACTCTTTATTCTCTCGAAGAAAACCGAGCACAACTTCCTCATTCTCTTTTTTGTTAAGTGTGCAGGTTGAATAAACGAGGACACCGCCGCGTCTGACGTACTGCGCCGCGCCGCGAAGCACCTCTACCTGAACCTTCGGCAGACCTTCAAC
>JAZSOD010000083.1:0-30857 GCA_045536775.1 Eubacteriales bacterium
CCTTCGATACTTCTTACGAAGCAAGAAGCGAGATGTGTATGCTCATGGACGATATGGGTATTGCTCTCAACTATCATCATCCCGAAGTTGGTGCGGGCGGACAGTTTGAGATAGAACCCGAGCTCGGTCAGATGTCCAAGATGGCAGACGCTACAATGATGATAAAGTATATCATTCACAACGTTGCTAAGAAGTACGGTATGTCCGCAACCTTTATGCCCAAGCCCGTTATGGGTGAAGCAGGGAACGGTATGCACGTTCATATGCTTCTTATGAAGGACGGCAAGCCTGTGTTCTCGGACGACAACGGATATTCACACCTTAGCCGTGAGGCTCACTACTTTATGGGCGGACTTCTCAAGCATATTGCATCTCTTTGCGCGCTCACAAACCCCAGCACCAACTCCTTCAAGAGACTCGTTCCCGGCTTTGAGGCTCCCGTAACCGTAGGATATGCAACCTCCAACAGAAGTGCCGTTATCCGTATTCCCGCATACGCAAAGGCTCCCGAGCTCAGACGCTTCGAGCTCAGAAACCCCGATGCGACCTGCAACCCCTACTTCTGCTATGCCGCAATTCTTATGGCGGGCATCGACGGTATCAAGAACAAGATCGATCCTCACGAGAACGGCTGGGGTCCGTACGATATGAACCTCTTCCACTTGAGCGACGAGGAAAAAGCAAAGCTCAAGCACCTCCCCACCTCTCTCGAGGCGGCTCTCGATGCGCTTGAGGCTGACCACGATTACCTCACCGCAGGCGGAGTATTCCCCGAGGCTCTTCTCAACAACTTCATCAAGTCCAAGAGAGAAGAATGTAGCCAGCTGTCTAAAATTCCTCACCCCGCAGAATTTGAAAAGTACTACAACCTTTAATAAGATAAAAAAGGCAGCTTTTGAAGCTGCCTTTTTTATAGGCAATGGCGGCAGGATAAACATAACCCTTTAAGGTGACATCAAGAAAGAATGTCCGTGGTACCAAGCTTGCAAAAGAATACAGACTTGACGAAAAGGAGATCAGCCTTTCTTTAATTATAAGATAACCAAAAATAACCTCTGCAGGTAACATCTGCAGAGGTTATTTTTACAAAAAAATATTTTTGTTATTGTAATTTGAGTATATCTGTGTTAAAATAAATTTGTATGCGGATTTTCGGGCATACATAAGTAGCCTCAGGCAAACGCCTGCATTGTTGTAATTAAAACAGAGGAATAAACAATGGGAATTTTTGAAATTTTTGCTCTTATCGGCGGACTTGCGCTGTTCCTTTACGGTATGGACCTTATGGGAGACAGCCTCAAGAAGCTCGCCGGCGGTAAGCTTGAGTCGATTCTCGCAAAGCTTACCTCAAACAGATTCAAAGGATTTTTACTCGGATTTGCGGTTACCGCAATAATTCAGTCGTCATCGGCGACAACAGTTATGCTTGTGGGCTTTGTTAACTCGGGTATTATGAAGCTCGGTCAGACCATAAGCATAATAATGGGTGCCAATATCGGTACAACCGTTACATCATGGCTTCTCAGTACCACAGAGATCGACGGTACGGCTTCGGTTGTATTGAAGCTTCTCAAGCCCGATTCGTTTACCCCCATTCTTGCGGGTGTTGGTCTTCTTATGATGATGATGTCCAAAAAGGACAAGCATAAGAATACGGGCGCTATGCTGATGGGATTTGCTATTCTTATGTTCGGTATGGATATGATGAGTGGTGCGGTTTCGGGACTCAAGGACAACGAAGCGTTCAAGAACCTTCTTACAATGTTCTCGAACCCCGTTCTCGGTATTCTTGTCGGTACGATTTTCACGGCTATCATACAGTCGTCATCGGCATCGGTCGGTGTGCTTCAGGCATTGTCGCTTTCTTGTGCGATCCCGTTCTCGACAGCCCTCCCCGTAATACTCGGTCAGAATATCGGTACCACCATTACCCCTATCATCTCGTCTGTCAACGGTAACACAGACTCGAAGCGAGTTGCCTTAACCTGTCTCTACATCAAGATGGCGGGCGTAATAATCTTTTCAGCTCTGTTCTACGCAATAAACGCAGTGTTCCCGTTTGAATTTCTCAAATCAAACGCCAGCCCGTCCACTATTGCGATATTCCATACGGCGTTCAATATATTCTCAACAATAATTCTTCTTCCGTTCTGCTCGCTCTTTGAAAAGCTTGCCATAAAGACGGTCAAGGGAAAGAAGGAAGAAAAGGAAGCGGATGTATTCGCTACTCTTGACGAGAGATTCCTTGAGATCCCCAGCTTCGCTGTTGAAAAGTGCCGCGACCTCGTTGGTGATATGGCGCGAATCTCAACTGACGCTTTTGCAAAAGCAACAAAGCTTCTTGATAGCTTCAGTGAAGAAGAATTTGCAGAGGTCGACAGGCTTGAATCTCTTGTTGACAAATATGAGGATAAGACAAGCTCATATCTTGTAAAGATCGCAGCGAGCGACCTTTCGTCAAAGGACAGTAAGGTGGTGTCCGAGCTTTTACACTGTATCGGTGATATAGAGAGAATTTCCGACCACGCGCTTAATATTGCAGAGGTTGCAAAGGAAGTTTACGATAAAAAGATATCCTTCTCCGAAAAGGCAAAGGAGGACATCGCGGTCATTACCGCTGCGGCAAGTGAAATACTTGATCTTGCTACCGCGGCGCTTGTTAACGATGACATTGATATGGCGAAGAGGGTAGAGCCTCTTGAACAGGTCATAGACAGACTCAAGAGAAAGATAAAGGCGGGACACATAACCAGACTTCAGCAGGGAGACTGCACTATGGAGCTTGGATTTATCCTTTCCGACCTTCTTACAAACTACGAGAGAATTTCCGACCATTGCTCGAATATCGCGGTATGCTTTATTGAGATAGCAAACGACTCGTTTGAGGCTCACGAATATCTTAATCAGATCAAGTCCGGCGAGGGCGAATTCGTTTCAATGTACGAGTCCTACAAGCAGAAGTATTATATGGCTTAAATCAGCGGCAGACACCCGAACGGGTGTCTGCTTTTTGTTTTCTGTATAGAGGTATATATGCTCCTGAGCAGAGCTTTGATGCGGCCCGAGTTTATACGGTACTGGTGAAAAAAGGAAGATGCATTAGCACTCACGAATTTTTCAAAATATTAGTTTTCTGATGGATAACTTATAAAAAGCTCTTGAAATCAATATAGTATATGTGTTAAAATAAGCTAATAGGTTTGTGTCGGATTTTGTTTTATTGCTTTGAGCTCTGACACGCTTTCATTTCTGCAAAATACAGGAGGGCAATAAAGTATGCAGCTCGTTTTGTTGACTGCTCTCGGGGTAGGCGGCGCGACCGTCTTCGGAGCGCTGATCGGTTTTGTTTTCAAAAGTGTTTCACATAAGTTTTCAGACATCATTCTGTCCTTTGCATCGGGTATAATGCTTGCGGCGGCGGTGCTGGGACTTATTATTCCGTCGGTTGAATATGGCGGCAAATACGGGATATTTGTAACTGTTTTCGGGATTTTCATGGGCGCGGTCAGTCTTAATCTGATCGACAAGGCGGTACCCCACCTTCATAAGCTCGCGGGCGTTGATATTGAGCCTCATAAGGACTCAGGGCTTGGCAAGGTGCTTTTGTTCGTCCTCGCTATAGCTATCCACAATCTTCCCGAGGGAATAGCCGCAGGTGTCGGTTTCGGTTCGGGCAACGATATTCAGGCTCTCGTAATTGCGGGTGGTATCGCTCTGCAGAATATTCCCGAGGGAATGGTCATAATCGGACCTATGCTTGCCGAGGGAGTAAAGCCGTGGCGCGCGTTTGTACTTGCTCTGGGAACAGGACTTATCGAGGTGCTTGGTACGTTTGTAGGCTTCTTTGCGGTGACTGTGTCGCAGGTAATACTACCGTTTGCTCTCGCTTTTGCAGGCGGTACCATGTTATACGTTATAAGTGACGAGATGATTCCCGAGACCCACGCACACGGACACGAGAGGGGCGCTACCTTCTCGCTTATGGTGGGATTTTGTATAATGCTTCTTGCCGACCACTTTTTCGGATGATTAAAAAGACTTTGACGGTAGCATAATGAAAAAGACGGCATTTATTTATATAATCCTCGCGGGTATATGTTGGGGTACCTCGGGCATTTTTCTCAAAAACCTCGTAGCTTACGGCTTTACACCGATACAGACAACAACGGTCAGAGCAGTAGTGGCGGCAGTGGGCTTTGCTCTATACGTGCTTATCACCGATAGAAAAAGCTTCAAAGTCAGCCTCAAAGAGCTTTCGTTTTTTGCTCTCGGAGGCGCGGCGATATACGGTACGGCGGCGTTCTATTTTTCAGCGATAGAGGTATCATCCGCATCTGCCGCGGTGGTGCTTATGTATACTGCGCCTGTTATCGTAATGGTGTTTTCGGTGGCGTTTCTCGGGGAAAGATTCAATATATCAAAGCTTGTCTCGGTAGTTCTTGTAACAGTAGGCTGTGCGCTTGTTTCGGGTATTATCGGAGGGCTTAAGTTCAGCGTTTTCGGCATAGTCCTCGGACTGCTTGCGGGTATTGCGTACAGCTCGTACAACCTTATAACAAAAATACAGATGATGAAGGGTATGAGCTCCACGTCGTCAACCCTCTACGGCTTCATTTTTATGGCGGTCATATCGCTTTTCGTAACAAGACCCGCCGAAGTCATAGAGGTTACTCTTGAAACGTCTCCGGCGTCTCTGCCGCTGATAATCGGTATCGGTGTTGTTACTTGTGTTTTGCCGTACCTGTTTTATACTCTTGCGCTCAAATATATTCCTGCCGGTACCGCATCGTCACTTGCGGTTATAGAGCCCGCCTCGGCAACGCTTTTCAGCGTGTTCATTTTCGGGGAAAGGCTTGACGTTACGTCGATTATCGGTATAGTAATGATACTTTCAGCCGTGCTCATACTCAGTAAAAGCAAGGAATAAATTTGCAAAATAAATACAAAATTTAGGAGGAAAATAATATGACGGAAGTGGTATTTCCATACGGAAAAGGAAAGCTTGCACATACCTTCGACGATAGCGAGCTTATCGGCGTTCTTACGTCGTCTATAGAAGAATATAAGACCGATAAAACGGGCGAGGAGCTGGTGCGTGAAGCGCTCGCAAATCCCGTAGATTCGGCACCCCTGTCGGAGCTTGCAAGGGGTAAAAGCAAGGTGGTAATTATTGCAAGCGATCACACAAGACCCGTGCCGAGCAAGGTGATAATGCCCGCTATGCTCGAGGAGATACGACGCGGTAATCCCGACGCCGATATTACTATCCTCATAGCCACGGGATGCCACCGCGGAACCACCCGTGACGAGCTTATAAACAAGTTCGGAGAGGACATCGTAGCAAATGAAAAAATATATATTCACGATTGCCTCGATAACGGTATGCTCGTGAATATAGGAACACTTCCATCGGGCGGAAAATGCGAGATAAACAAGCTTGCATTTGAGGCTGATCTCCTTGTTTCCGAGGGCTTTATAGAGCCTCACTTTTTCGCAGGCTTTTCGGGCGGAAGAAAGAGCGTTTTGCCGGGAGTTGCAGGAAGAACGACCGTGCTTGCAAACCATTGCTCTGCGTTTATTGCGAGCCCGTTTTCGCGTGCAGGAGTTCTTGAGAATAACCCAATTCACAGAGATATGGTGTGGGCGGCGAGACAGGCAAAGCTTTCGTTTATCGTTAACGTGGTCCTGAACGCCGAAAAAGAGGTCATATTTGCGACTGCGGGTGAGCTTGAGGCGGCACATAAAAAGGGAACCGATTTTCTGTCGGGACTATGCGCCGTAAAAGCAAAGGAGTGCGATATTGCCATAACCACAAACGGAGGTTATCCGCTTGACCAGAACATATATCAGGCGGTGAAGGGAATGACCGCCGCAGAAGCGACTGTAAGGCGTGACGGAGTTATCATAATGCTTGCCGCATCGGTCGACGGAACGGGAGGCGATGACCTCTACCATCACCTTGCAGACGAGGCCGATATCACGAAAACGATGGAGGTCTTTATGCAGCGCGACGGAGAGCATACAGACCCCGACCAGTGGGAGTCACAGATACTTTTGCGTATACTTATGCACGCAAGAGTAATATATGTTTCCGAACTTGATGACAAGCTTATCACCGATATGCATATGATACCTGCACACTCTATAGACGAGGCGCTTGCAAAGGCTAAGGAGATAGTCGGAAAGTGTGACCCGAAGATAGTTGCAATTCCCGACGGAATTGCCGTTATGGTCAGAAAATAAAGCACAAAAAGGACGAGCTGATGCTCGTCCTTTTTTGCTTGCGCTATTATGCGGGAATTCGGAAAAGATTGAAGTTTTCGGGTGTGTAAACCTCGTTTAAGTAGTTTTCTATTCTTGCGTCTACAGAGGCGTTATTCATACCGACAACAATGCCGTCGTAGCCGTCGGGCTTCTGCACGGAAATTTTTATAATGCAGGTAACGCTGTCGTTGTCAAAGTCTCCGATGAAGTTACCTGACTGTCTCATATAAATGTCAACGTCGGCACCGTTATAGCTTACGGTGTATTTTGACATTTCGGGATTTGAGTGATCGGCTTCATCCTTGAATTTCTTGATGTCGTAGTAGTCGCTGACGGTGTAGTCAACGTGGAAACCGTTGTATACGGCTTCATAGTCATTTATGATGGCGTTAAAGGTTACGGTATGCCATTTGTAGCCATCGCGCTCGACGAGCATATCGCCATCCGAAACGGCAACATCATAGTCGGTTATTTGAACAGTTCCCTTTATAGTCCTTTCAGTACCCGTGGTTACGGTTATGTAGTCGTATACCTTGCCGATCTCCATATCGGAATTGATGCCGTACTTAACGAAATCGGGAGTGAGTGCTTCGCCAATTGTTTCAGAGCATACGGTGCAGGTGGGAGCAGACTGGAATGTTGCCTCGGTCAGAGTGTGGCCGAGCGCTTCCCCTTCTGTTTCGCCGCATTTTGAACAAGTCTTGGGATTTATGCAATTGGCGTCTGTAAAGCTGTGACCAAGCGCTTCTCCTTCTGTTTCACCGCATTTTGAACAAGTCTTAGGATTTATGCAGTTGGCGTCCGTAAAGCTGTGACCGAGCGCTTCACCCTCAGTTTCGCTGCATTCCGCACAGGTTGTGGGATTTGTGCAATCTGCAGGTGTCCATGCGTGCTCGTGTCCGCAGCCCGAGAGGGAAAGGATGAGAACAAGTAACACTAAAATAATTCTTGCTGTCATAATTAAGTTTCCTCCGTTTTATACGCATACGCGCTATTTAGACTAAAAGCGCGCGGATATGATGATTATATATATTCTAACCCCACTCAAAGAAAAAGTCAAGAAAGTTTTGGGTTGCGGTAGTCTTATGAGATTGTGTTTGACATTTATCAAGATTTATGTTATTATAATATATATTATCATGGGATAGTTATGCCTTGTTACTGTGGGCGATTGGGTGAAGCCTCGGGGTAACGGTGCACATTATGACAAGACAGGGGTAAAGTTAATATGAAAATAGCATTTTCTCCTCCGGACATTTCTGAGCTTGAGATAAAAGAGGTTTCTGATGCGCTTCGCTCGGGTTGGATAACCACGGGACCGCGCACAAAGAAGCTTGAAGCTGATATAGCAGAGTACGTCGGCACGGCAAGGTGCGTCTGCCTTAATTCGCAGACTGCCTGTGCGGAGATGGCACTCAGAGTTCTGGGCGTCGGAGAGGGAGATGAGGTCATAACCTCGGCTTATACCTACACGGCGTCCGCATCGGTGATCTGCCATACGGGCGCTAAGCTTGTTTTAGTGGATACCGCACCCGATAGCTTTGAAATGGATTATGAAAAGCTCGAAGCGGCAATAAACGAAAATACAAAAGCTATAATCCCTGTTGATATAGGCGGAGTTCCCTGTGACTATGACAGAATATTTGAGATAGTCGAAAGAAAAAGAAACGTCTTTAAGCCAAACACCGATATTCAAAAGGCGATCGGCAGAGTGGCGGTCATGGCAGATACGGCGCATTCGTTCGGCGCAGAGTACAAGAGAAGAATGGTCGGAAGCGTCGCAGACTTCTCCTCGTTCTCGTTCCACGCAGTAAAGAATCTTACGACGGCTGAGGGCGGTGCTCTCACATGGAGGACGATAAACGGAATTGACGATGAGGATATATATCACAAGCTTCAGCTTCTCTCGCTTCACGGCCAGTCAAAGGACGCGCTTGCAAAAACCAAGCTCGGCGCTTGGGAATACGATATAGTCGGTCCGTGGTACAAATTCAATATGACAGACATAATGGCGGCGATGGGACTTGCACAGATGCAGAGATACCCTAGAATGCTTGAGAGACGCAAGGAGCTTATCTCACGCTACGATGCGGCACTGAAGCCACTCGGCATTCAGGTGCTTGACCATTATAATGATGCTCACGTATCGTCGGGACATCTGTATCTGACGAGAATTCCGGGAATCAATGCAGAGCAGAGAAATGAAATAATCGTAAAAATGGCAGAGAGAGAGATTGCGTGCAACGTGCACTATAAGCCTTTGCCGATGCATACTGCGTACAAGAATCTCGGGTTTGACATAAAGGACTATCCGAACGCGAATGATCTTTTTTTAAACGAGATATCGCTACCGCTTCATACCTGTCTTACAGACGAGGAGGCGGAGTATGTGATTGAGAATTATATTGATATACTGGAAGAGTACATAAAATGATACTACGAAAATGGGAAGAGCTTCCACTTGATATGCAGACGGACGAGGTTCGTCATTACTATGACATTTTGAAGAAAAAGCAGGGAAGCTTGGTTTTCAAAAGATTATTTGATTTTGTGGTTTCCTTGATAATGCTGCTATTCTTGTCTCCGGTATTTGTTATTCTAGCGATAGCAATAAAGGCGGATTCTCCAGGACCGGTGTTTTACAGACAGGAGCGAGTTACTACATACGGAAAACGGTTCAGAATATTTAAGTTTCGTACAATGGTACAAAATGCAGATAGGCTTGGAAGTCAGGTTACGATAAAATCCGATTCAAGAATAACACGGGTCGGAAATGTAATTAGAAAGTACAGGTTGGACGAAATTTGTCAATTGATTGACGTACTCAGAGGCACTATGACTTTTGTCGGTACACGTCCGGAGGTGCCAAGATACGTCGAAGAGTATACACCGGAAATGATGGCTACGCTTTTGCTGCCTGCGGGTGTTACAAGTGAAGCAAGCATTTTTTACAAAGACGAAGACAAGCTCTTGAGCAAAGCAGAAAATGTTGATGAGGTATATGTTAAGGATGTCCTTCCTTCAAAAATGTATTACAATCTCAAGGCAGTTGAAAAATTCAATTTCTGGCACGATATAAAGATAATGTTTATGACTGTTCTTGCGGTGCTTGGAAAGGATTATGGCGGGAATTTATCGGGGAAGGATACTGCAAAAGAGAAAATTCCTCGTAACAGATAAATAGCGAGAAGGGTGTATATGATGCATGTTAGAATAGTGAGTAAATCCGAAATAAATGTAATAGAAAAGATAGTTGACATACATATGAGCACGTTTGCGGGATTTTTTCTGACGTTTATGGGAAGAGGCTTTCTGAATCAGATGTATAGTTCATACTGCAATCATGAGAACTCTGGATTGCTTGTTGCGCTCGAAGGCGAAGATCCTGTCGGTTTTCTCGCATACTCCGGCGATATGAGCGGGCTTTACAAGCATATGTTAAAAACAAGATTTATTCAATTTGCTTGGTACAGCCTCGGAGCATTTTTGAGAAAGCCCAAAGCATTTATGAAAATTATACGTGCTTTTCTGAAGCCCAGCGAAAGCAAGCGGGAAGAAGCTTATGTGGAGATATCTTCTATTGGAGTTAAGCCGGAAACCAAGTCCAAGGGAATAGGGTCAAAATTGATAAGCATTCTCAAGGAAAGCGTGGATTTTTCAAAATACGAATACATCAATTTAGAAACCGACGCAGAAAACAATGAAGCTGCAAACAACTTTTATCTAAAGAACGGATTTGTGATTTCAAGATCGTATGAAACACACGAAGGAAGAAAAATGAACGAGTATCGATTCAAAGGAGAGATTCATGAACCTGTTGTTTCTTGACTCGTATTTTTATCCCGAGACGGTTGCGTATACACACCTTGAAAACGATATAATAAATGGATTGATCGACCAGGATGCAAGAATTTTGGTTTTGTGTCCGATACCTACACGGGGCATTTCGGAAGAAATTTTTCAAAAGTATCGTACGGCAAAGAGCGAAGTATTGGAAAATGGAGTAAACGTAAAGCGTTTTTGGGCGCCACGAGAGGGGAAAAATCCCATTACCCGTGCATTCAGATATTTTTGGTGTAATTTTAGGCATCTTTTTATGGCTCGGAGGTATAGTGAGGCGACGGCGGTGTTTGCTGCAAGTACTCCTCCAACACAAGGTATGCTTGCCGCAGCTGTTGCTAAAAGATTAAGTAAAAAGAATGGAAAAAAGGTCCCCTTTATATATAATCTTCAGGACGTGTTTCCGGATTCGCTCGTTTCTACGGGACTTACAAGAAAAGACTCGATTTTATGGAAAATCGGAAGGAAAATTGAGGATCATACATATAGAAACGCTGACAAGATAATCGTTATCAGTGAAAGCATGAAGAAGAATATTACGGACAAGGGTGTCCCCGAAGACAAAATCGTTGTTGTCTCCAACTGGATAGATACCGAGGGAACAAGGCCTGTTGCAAAGGACGAAAACCGACTTTATGAGGAATTTAATCTTTCAAAAGATAAATTCACGGTCGTTTACGCAGGTAACTTCGGCAAAGCTCAGGGTGCGGACATTGTACTTCGTGCGGCAGAGCTTTTGCATGACAATGACGGTATTCAGTTCGTGATATTCGGTGGTGGTCAGGACTTTGAGTTTGCTAAAACGCAGGTTTTGGAAAAGAAGCTTGAAAACGTGACTATAAACAAGCTGCTCCCGCAGGACAGGGTGTCCGAGGTATACAGTCTTGGAGATATTGCGCTCATCACCTGCAAAAAGGGAGTCGGGAATAGCGGTATGCCGAGTAAGACGTGGAGTATTATGGCATGCGAAACTCCGATTGTCGCGGCGTTTGATACCGACAGTGAGCTATCTGACATACTTGTAAAAGCAAATGCAGGTGTGTGCGTTGAGCCGGAGAATCCCAAAGCACTCGTCAATGCAATTTTGAAAATGGCAAACGGCGAAGCTGCCAACTACAGCGGCGGCAGAGCTTTTGCGGAAAAGAATGCATCTAGAAACGTTTGCGTGGCAAAATACGTTGATACGATAAAAGAAGCGGTATACAGAGCTCTGAGCGAGTAAATTATAACGAACTCAGGGGTCAACAAAATTGGTATAGAGAGAGGCGATATTTTGAAAGTACTGATGATAAACTCGGTTTGTGGTGTATTAAGTACAGGAAAAATATGTACAGATCTTGCTGAGATATTAGAACAGCAAGGACACGATGTCAAGATATCGTACGGTCGAGAGGTTGTTCCCGAAAGATTACAAAAATATGCAGTGCGTATTGGAACAGATGTGGATGTCAGATTACATGGAATTAAATCACGTTTGTTAGATGCTCATGGGTTTGGAAGCAATAGAGCGACGTTGAGATTTATCGAGTGGATCAAAAAATATGATCCGGATATAATTCATCTGCACAACCTACACGGTTACTACATAAATGTTGAGTTGCTTTTCGAATATTTGAGAACATGCGGCAAGCGCATTATCTGGACATTGCATGATTGTTGGGCGTTTACCGGACATTGTTGTCATTTTGATTATGAAAGATGCGAAAAATGGAAAAACGAGTGCTTTTGTTGCCCTCAATCAAAAGAATATCCAAGTTCGTTGTTTCGCGATGCTTCGAGAATTAATTACCATCGAAAAAAGGATTTGTTTTGCAAAATACCAAATATGAGTATAGTTACACCGTCTCAGTGGTTAGCGGATGTTGCAAAACAAAGCTTTTTGAAAGAGTACCCTATCCATGTCATAAACAACGGTATCGATCTGGATAGATTCAGACCAACAGAGAGTGATTTTTCAAAAAAGCATGGCTTCGAAGGCAAAAAGATTATACTTGGGGTTTCAAGTGTTTGGAACGACAAAAAAGGCCTAAGTGATTTTATTGAGTTATCCAGAATAATAGATGACAGTTATAAGGTTGTTCTTGTCGGTTTGAATAAAAAGCAACTAAAAAAACTTCCTGACAATATATATGGAATTCAGCGTACTAATGATATTCGAGAGCTTTGCAAAATATATACTGCAGCTTACGTTTTCGTTAATCCCAGCGTGGAGGAAACGATGGGACTTACAACTGCTGAGGCCCTCGCGTGTGGTACACAGGTCATTGTTTATAACAGGACAGCGGTGCCTGAAGTGGTGGATGAACACTGTGGAATTGTTTTGGATGAAAATACACCAATGGCAATAGTTAAAAATTTGTACAAATTGAATTTTTCAAAAGAAGATTGCATCAAAAGATCGCGTGCTTTTGATAAAAAGTGTAAGTACCTCGAGTATATTGATTTGTATCAATGCAAAAACAATGAATAAAACGCCGAAATAAAGAGGAGATAGTATGAAGCTTTTGTGGTTGACTAACATTCCTTCACCGTATCGTGTTGATTTTTTCAATGAGCTTGGCAAGCACTGTGAGCTTACGGTTTTATTTGAAAAAAGATCAGCTTCGGATCGCGATGATTCTTGGAAGAGTTTTAGTGTTAAGAACTTCAAAGCAATTTTTCTTAAGGGGATTCAATATGGTCCTACAGAATCGTTTTGTCCGGAAGTTATACGCTATTTGAATCCAAAAAAGTATGACAAGATAGTCGTTACCAATTACTCAAATTTGACCGGAATATTAGCGGTTGCGGTAATGAAGATGAGGCGCATTCCGTACATAATCGAAAGCGACGGAGCGTTTGCGGGAAACGGCAAAGGACTTAAAGAAAAGGTCAAAAAATGGCTGATTGAAAAGTCGGCACTTTGCTTTAGTACCTCTGACGTTCACGATAACTATTACGAAAAGTATGGCGCTTCGCGAGATAGGATAATTCGTTATCCATTCACGTCGTTGCACGGTGCAGACGTATTGACAGCTCCTGTTTCCGCGGAGAAAAAAAGCGAGCTCAGAGAAAAGCTTGGAATTGCAGAATCAAGAATGATCGTTTCGGTGGGGCGTTTTGTTTATGGCAAGGGCTTCGATGTTTTGATTGAGGCTATGTCTAAGATTGATTCAAGCGCAGGTTGTTACATCATAGGCGGAACGCCGCCCGAAGAATATATTCAGCAAGTAGAAGCTCTCGGCTTAAAAAATATTCATTTTGTTGGATTTAAGTGTAAGGACGACTTAGCAGAGTATTATATGGCGGCAGATCTTTTTGTTCTTCCTACAAGAGGAGATGCTTGGGGGTTGGTCGTTAACGAAGCGATGGCAAAGGGGCTGCCCGTAATTACGACTGACAGATGTATTGCGGGACTCGCTTTAATTACTTCGACAAGGCTTGGAAAAATTGTTCCTGTAGATGATGTGGGGGCTTTGGCAGATGCAATTAAAGAAAAGCTGTCTGCGCTTTGCCCGGAAATGAACCAAGCAGTGCTTAATACGATCAGCAATTATACGTTTGAAAAGATGGCGGAAGTTCATATCGACGTTTTAGAGGAGAAACAAAGATGAAATTAGTGAATCAACAAATTACCTCTTCTATGAGTCAATCAATTTCATTGCTCAAAGGATTGGCGATTTTTAGCGTGATCTGTGCGCATTGTAATACGGTTCCTGAAAATGCCAATGGCTTTGTGCATGCTTGTTCTCATATGCTTGCAAATCTGGGAACGGTCGGTGTAATTTGTTTTTTCATAATATCGGGATTTCTTTTCCGTTGTGAAAGCAAGAAAACTTTCTTTTCAAAAAGACTGGTGGCATTGGGCGCGCCGTGGATAATTGGCTCGGTTGCCGTATATTTGTATGTGGCGTTGCGCAACCCACCGTTATCTTTATCGGGTTTTCTGAATTTTATGATAGGTAACGGAAGCTATTTCTATTACCTGACCATACTGTTTCTTTTTTACCTTACTTTTGCCTTTGTTCCTTTTCTGAAACGCACTATTCCGTTGTTGGTTCTTATTGTGACCGGTATAGTGTCAGGATTGTTGTTTTCTGACGGAACCTTTATTACTCCTACTCCCTACTTGAATTATTTTAATTGGGTTGGATATTTTGCACTTGGAGTATTGATTCGTACATATTTGAAATCATTTGTGATACTTTTCGATAAATTGCATAAATTGCGCTTTTGTATTTATGTTGCTTATCTAATCATTTTGACATATCAGATCATTACTGCGCAAAATGGATATTATTTTGGTTTTCCCGAGATGTTTTTTGCGTGGTGCGGAGCGATTTCGTTTTTGCTTCTGTCTGTGGATATCAAAGAAATCAAGTGTATCCCGCTGAAGAGGGCTTTGCAGAGTTCGGGAGATTCTTCTCTTTTTATTTACATATGGCATATGCCCATTGCAGGAATTATTGCTAACTTGTTTTCTTATCATCCGTTTACGGTGCTTGTTATTGTCAGACCGTTTGTTGTTCTTGCTATAGTTTTGTCTGCAGGATTTTTAGCGAATTTTATTTTGCGAAAAATTGACCGAAAAAAATTAGGTATAATGATTGGATTGCGAGGATAATAAACCAGGCATTTGTCGGAGGATATATGGAAAAAATAGTTTTTTTAGGATACGTTGTTTCGCCGGAACAATTGTCGGGTTCTGTTGCCGGCAATAAAATGCAATGGAACGTTTTGAATCAGCTTTCAAAAAGACAGGGTATAGAAATAACCTGTGTTTCTGTTACTCCTTCTCGTTCCTTTCCGAGCGACAAAAAAATGTTTTACAGGTACCATAGCGAGCAATTGTTTGAAAACGTAATCAATCATAGGATTGCTTTTTGCAATATACCAATATTAAAACATATCTCTCAAATACTAAGCGTATACCGAGTAGCTAAACGAGTGATAAAGGAAAACGGCGCCGACGCTTTGTTTTGCTTTAATCTGTTCCCTCAGATAGGCATTCCCATGAGATGGTTAAAGCGTAAATTCCCGAAGCTTAAAGCTTTTTGTCTGTTAGCCGACCTTCCCATTGACGATACGCCTGACAGAAGCGCTTTTTCCCGTTTGCTTCGTTCGATGTTTGACCGTTCGACCTTCAAGAGTATGAAGGAATGCGATTACTACATTGCGTTAAACGAAACGGCTATGAAGGAATATCTCCCTGACAAACCATATATGATTATGGATGGCGGAATAAATCCCTGCGAGTTCTCGGAGAAGACCTGCGGTTGGTCGGGAGAGGAAAAGAACGTCATTTACACGGGCGCGCTGGTTGATTACAGCGGTATTATGAATCTTGTGAACGCGATACCTCTTGTTGAAGACGAAAGCATAGTGCTTGACATATACGGTGGCGGACCTCTGCAGAGCGAGATTGAACGAATCGCCGAACATAATCCAAGAATACGTTTTCACGGAAGCGTTGATAACAAGACCGCAATAACTGCACAGCAGTCTGCATGGCTTTTGGCTAATCCCCGTCCCGTCGGCTCAGAAATTGCCAAGGTGACCTTCCCGTCAAAGATATTTGAATATCTGATGAGTGAGCGTCCCGTTATGACCACTCGTTTGAATGGCTTTTCAAAGGACTATGACGAATTGCTTTACTGGATAGACGGAGAAACTCCCGAGGATATTGCGGGATGTATTAACAAAATCAACAGTGAAACGTCCGAAGAACTTCTGGAGCAAGCAAAGGCAGCGCGTGAGTATCTCCTTAAAAACAAGACGTGGGAAATAAACGCAGAAAAAATACATGGATTTATCACGGACTCAGTTGGAGTGAACAATGGAACTTCTCAAAAAGGATAAAACACTAAAACTTGACGTTTTATTGATTCTTGCATTGTTTGTTGTTGCAAGAATAAGTTGTCAGGCACTTAGTAATATTCCGTTTTTTAATATGACATTTACGTTTATTTACGGAACGGGATTTGTATTTTTGTTCTTCTTTACCGTAAGAAGAATTAAAACGCAGGACTTTTATTTAGTGTTGGCAGTATTTCTTTACGCAGGATACGTATTTGTACGAAGCTATTGGGCGGGAAGCAGTATCTTTGCAAGAGACTCATTCAACGCTTACGTTATTGTCTTTTTGACTATGATATATATTTGGATCAAGGAAAAACCTCTCGCAACAAGAGCGTTGATGTTCAAACTTATTTTTGTCGCACTTATCTTCGACTACGTATATTCTATTTGGGTTCTTTGGCAAGATCCTAATGCTAGCCGAATTGCAGCTTCAATAGGTGTACTTGAGAAAAGCTCGGCAGATATTTGGTATGCCGTGGGCGGTTTTGATACCGTTTACGGTGGACTTTCGGTGGTCGTAATACTTTTGTGTATGCGACGGATTTTCAAAAAGAATCATGTAAAAAATCTAAGTTCGATTTTGGTATTGTTTCTTGCTTTGATTTTTATAATTATGGCATCTTATGCAACGGCAATTCTCCTTTTGATTTTGACATTGGCGTTGTTTTGGGGAGAGAAAAACAAGGCTGCGTCCGCTGTGGTAGTTATTTGCATACTGTTGATTTTTATCTTCCATGAACCGATAGGTGATTGGATAATGGACAAGGCTCAGCTTATAACCTATTCTGAAACTGTAAGCGAAAAAGCTTACGATTTCGGATATATGCTCAAAACCTTTGAGGCGGCGGGTACGTATGCAGGTGGGTCGGGCAGAGCATCAAAGATAATCTCTTCTCTTGAAACCTTTGAGCGTTACCCGATCTTCGGCGGAATAGGAATGCCCGACTGCACTGTGTACGGTCATAGTGAGTTAGTTGACTTTCCGGGCAACTTTGGTTTGGTCGGATTTGGATTTTTGATAGCCTATTTTGTATGTCTTTACAAAAACGTAAAGGCATGTCTGCAGTCAAAGGTTATGAAATCGGGCTGGAAGATCATAATGCTTGTTTTCGTTATCTCTGCGGCACTCAACCCCACCCTTTACTCTATGCAGATGATGCCGCTTATTCTGATGGTTCCTTTGTCATCGTCATATATAGAAATGTGTGAAACCAAAAAGAAATTAGGAGAAAAGCAATGAAAGTAATGTGGATAACCTTTGCCCCTATCGGCAGAGCCGCAAAAATTCTGTACGGTGCTTCTACTCAAAGCGGCGGATGGATCGACGCGACCCTCGACGCCCTGATGCCCTATATCAGAGAAAACAAGCTTGAGCTTGAGGTCGTGGCTCTGGATGGCAAAGAGGCAAGCGTTACGGATGATGAAACGGGCATTACGTACAAAACAGTAAATATTGCGAGAAATCGCGGTAAGCGTGGTGATGTCGGAGATAAAATAAAGTTCAAAGCACTCATCGACGAGTTTTCCCCCGACGTTATACAAGTATGGGGTACAGAGTTTACTTTTGGACTTGACGTTATTGAGGCGGCAGGAGATATTCCAGTATGCTTTTACATACAGGGAGTTATGGATTCGCTTGTCAAGCATCCGCTTGGTGATGTTCCCGCTTTTCGTCTGTTCCTGGAGCTTGGTCCGACATCGTTCTTCAAATTCCGTTCTATTGGAAAATGGCATAAGATAAACGCTCGTCACGTAGAGCTCGAAACCGAAATGATTGCAAAATCTGCAGGCCTTATTCTTGATAACGAGTGGACCTGTGCACAGTATCGACATTGTACTGATAAGTTTTATTTCGTTCCGCTTGCCGCAAACCGAGCTTTTTCTGAAAAAACTTGGAAGTCGGACAGATGTGAGAAGCATAGCTTGTTCACCGTAGCAGGTGGAATCTGTCCGCAAAAGGGTATTCATGATGCAGTTCTGGCAGTGGCGAAGCTTAAGGAAAAGTATCCTGATGTTAAATTATATATTCCAGGGGCAATTCTGACAAGAACTCCGAAATTTTTATATGACAGTGTTTTTATACGACATTTAAGGAAAATCATTAACAGATACAGCCTACAGGAAAACGTTTGCTTCACAGGAAGACTTTCGCCCGCAGAGATGGCAGATAGAATGGAAAGATCCAACGTGTTTGTTATGCCATCCTGTGTGGAAACGCATTCCTCCTCTTTGCGCGAAGCTATGCTTGTTGGTTTGCCTTGTGTGAGCTCAGACGTGGGTAGTGTACCGGAATTTGTGCAGCACGGAAAGAACGGCTTTATATACAGATACGGCGAGGCGCAAACACTCGCATACTACGCTGATAAAATATTTTCTGATGATGCTTTGGCAGAAGAAATTGGCGTGTGTGCTAAAGAAACCATAAATCAAATGTTCCCGCAGGATGCTATTGGTGAAATGATGTATTCGGCTTATGAGCAAATGATAGACGGAGGCAAAGAGAATGAGTTGTGAAGGGATAAATGAAAAGGTCAAACATATAGAATCCGACAAACCCTTTCTCGTGGACGTTCCCGTAAAAATCAATATCTGGATTAGAGAGGAATGTCAAAGAAAGCAGTTTGAGGTTATCAAAAAGGCTCGTCCGAGTATTTTGTTCGTTACCTCCGACGGCGGAAGGAACGAGAAAGAATGGAAAGCCATTCTGAATAACCGGAAAATATACGATGAAGAAATAGATTGGGAATGTACCGTTTACTATCAGTATATGAGTGAAAATCAGGGCCTTTATGCTATGGGCAGAAAACGACTGGCACTTATATGGAGTGTGGTAGACAGGTGTATCTTCCTTGAGGATGACCAGATCCCCTCGGTTTCGTTTTTTGCTTATTGTGCGGAACTACTTGAAAAGTACAAGGATGACAAGCGGATCGAAACGATTTGCGGAATGAACCATCTTGGTGTTAGTGAGGACGTCACGTCTGACTACTTTTTCTCAAGACAGGGCTCAATATGGGGAACTGCGACCTGGAAAAGAGTTCACGAAGAGCGCGGTGATTTTTCGTATGGGGAAGACCCTTACGTGATGAAGCTGTTGAAGCAGAGAACCAAGCGTAACCCAATTTTTATGAAAAAGATTGAAACCTACGCTAAAAGCGAGTTGTGCGAAGGACACGTAGCGGGCGGTGAATTTTGGATAGAGTTTGCTATGTACGCGCAAAACCGACTCCAGATCATACCCAAATATAATATGATAAACAATATCGGATATGATGACGGCTCGGAACACGCACAGGGCTATAAATACTTCAATTCAGATTTAAAGAAGCTCTTCAATATGAAGACATACGAGTATGAAATGCCACTAAAGCATCCGAAATACGTTATTCCCGACGTTGAATACGAAAAACGGCGCAACGCTATGCTTAATTACAATGACAAGTGGGCATCATTCAAGCACCGTGTTGAAGCAAACTACTTAAGAATTAAATACGACGGTTTGTTCGGTTGGATGTTTGGAACGCTTAAGCGCAAATTAAAAAAGAAGACCGTCAGATACGAGAAATAAGGATTAAATAATGGGAAGAAGCGAAAAGGTTGTAGGAAATTTTATATGGCGTTTGCTTGAGCGCTTTGGCGCGCAAGGGGTTACGCTTATAGTTTCAATAGTGCTTGCGCGTCTTTTGGATCCTGAGGTCTATGGAACGATAGCGCTTGTAACCGTGTTTACAAGTCTGCTTCACGTGTTTGTAGATTCGGGACTCGGCACGGCACTTATACAAAAGAAGAATGCTGACGATTTAGATTTTTCCACCGTGTTCTTCTTCAATATGGCAATGTGTATATTCCTGTATATCGGGTTGTTTCTTGCAGCTCCGCTCATTGCCGCGTTTTATGATATTCCCGAGCTTACCGCGATCGTGCGAGTGCTTGGACTTATGCTTATAATTTCGGGAGTCAAAAACATTCAACAGGCATACGTTTCAAGAAATATGCTGTTCAAAAAGTTTTTCTTTGCAACTCTCGGCGGTACTGTCGGTGCGGCAGTCGTTGGAATTACGATGGCATATCTGGGCTTCGGCGTATGGGCGCTTGTGGGACAGTATTTGTTTAATGCAGCCATAGATACGCTTGTTTTATGGTGTACTGTAAAGTGGCGTCCGAAGTGGATGTTCTCCTTTGAAAGACTTAAAGGTATGTTGGGATTTGGCTCAAGGCTTCTCGGCGTTTCGCTTATTACCACGGTTTACAACGATATTCGCCAGATTCTGATCGGTAAGCTCTATACGACCTCCGACCTTGCCTTTTATAACAAGGCAAAGCAATTCCCATCGCTTTTCGACTCCAACATTAACTCCTCTATTGACAGTATTCTGCTTCCGACAATGTCAAAGGAGCAGGACGATATAAGTGCGGTTAAGTCGATAACCCGTCGCTCTATCAAAACAAGCACGTTCATTATGGCACCGATCTTGATTGGTCTTGCTATGTGCGGAGATGCGTTTATCGAGCTTATATTGACCGAAAAATGGCTCCCGTGTGTGCCGTATATGCGTATATTCTGCATAACCTACATATTTACGCCGATGTTTACGGCGAATTACAATGCATATAAGGCGCTCGGAAGGTCCGACCTTTATCTGAAGGTTTCAATCGTATCAAAAATATTCGGTCTGATCATTCTTGTCGTAACTTTGCCGTATGGAGTAATGGTGATGGCTTACGGACTGCTCGTGTCTAATTTTATAAGCCAGCTCGTATGCACCTTTCCTAACAGAAAGCTTCTCAAATACAGCTACGGTGAGCAGCTTTGGGATATTATACCAACCCTTGCTTTAGCGGTGTTTATGGGCGCGGCAGTTTACGCGGTTGAATTTCTCAATTTTAACGCCATAGTGACACTTATAATTCAAATTCCGCTTGGCGTAGCGGTTTATGTTCTCGGCTCAATGTTATTCAAACTTGAAAGCTACACGTACGTTTTGAATACGTTGAAAGGCTTTTTGCAAAGGAAGAAAGGTGCATAAAATGCAACAAAAAAGGAAACTTTTGCTTTTAGGTGGGTCTCGGTATGCGTTGCCAGTAATTGAAGCAGCGCATAAACTCGGAGTTTATGTTATAACGTGCGATTATTTGCCGGATAATATAGCGCATAAGTACTCAGATGAGTATTGTAATATTAGCATCATTGATAAAGATGCTGTATTGGAAGCGGCGAGAAATTTAGGAGTCGATGGTATAATGTCATTTGCCTGTGATCCAGGAGTGGTAACTGCGGCGTACGTGGCAGAAAAGTTGGGATTACCATCCTGCGGATCTTATGAATCGGTATGTATTTTGCAAAACAAAGGAAGATTTCGTAAGTTTTTAGCTGACAACGGATTTAATGTTCCAAATGCAAAAGGCTATACCGATATTGAGCAGGCTTTGAATGATATAAATTATTTTAATTGGCCTGTAATTGTAAAACCGACTGATTCTGCGGGAAGCAAAGGAGTTACACGTGTAGATTCCCCCGAAAATTTACGTGAGGGTATAGAGTATGCGCTCAAATTTTCACACAGTTCCGAATTTATTATTGAAGACTTCTTGGAAAAGAAAGGGCACTCCTCCGACACGGATAGTTTTTCTGTAGATGGTGAATTAAAATTTGTTTCTTTTTCCGCTCAACGCTTTGATGAAAACTGCGAAAATCCATATACTCCTTCTGCGTATAGTTGGCCGGCCACAATATCAATAGAGCATCAAGCGGAGCTTTCCTCTGAGATTCAAAGACTATTGAAGTTGTTGGATATGAAAACATCTATATACAATATCGAAGTTCGTGAGTGTACCAACGGGAAAGCATATATTATGGAGCTGTCTCCGAGAGGCGGCGGCAATCGTCTTGCAGAGTGTCTTTGCTATGCAACCGGAGTAGATCTGATCGGTAATGCTGTTCGCGCGGCTGTTGGAATGCCGGTAGAATGTATTGAGCAGAAGAATTATAACGGCTTTTGGGCAGAAGTGATTTTACATAGCAAAAAAGCAGGAATATTTGATAAGCTTTGGATTTCCGATGAAATTCAAGCCAATGTTGTTGAAAATGACCTCTGGATTGAAGAAGGAACTGCAGTTGGCGGATTTTCGGGAGCCAACGAGGCTATTGGCACATTGATATTGCGTTTTGATACGAATGCACAAATGAATGAAGTTTTACAGAATCAAGATGATTTTGTGAGTGTAGTGTTAAAATAAGGAGTATAATTTATGGGGCTTTTTGAAGGAAAAAAGTTGTTGGTTCTTGGAACTTCGGTTGGAAGCGTAGAGATTGTAAAATATGCAAAGGAAGAAGGAGCATATGTTATTGTTACCGACTATTTGCCTATCGAAAAATCTGCGGCTAAACAATACGCAGACGAGACCGAAATGATAAGCACGCTTGATGCAGAGGCTCTTTGCGAATTTGCTCGTCAAAAGCATATAGACGGTGTTTTCTGCGGCGTAAGTGAGGCAAATCTTGTTTCTGTTAATAAGATTGCAAAAGAATTGAATTTGCCATGCTATTTTACCGATGAACAATGGGAACTTTTAGAAAACAAAGACAAATTTAAGTCTTTGTGTTGTGAATATAATGTGCCGGTAGCAAAAAAAATCAATTTGAGCGATGAGCTTTCTGAAGATGAATTAAATGCCATCGAGTATCCGGTTATTATAAAACCTGTTGACCAGAGTTCTGCTATCGGTATTCATATATGTCATAATAAAGACGAATTGATAGAAGGATATAAAGATGCGGTGCAAAAATCCTACTGTGGCGAAGCAATCGTTGAACAGTATATAGTCGGTGATGAGTTTAGTGCGGCTTATACGGTTATAAATGGTGAATATCGTCTTTCTATGATGGGAGATAAATATCTCAATCGTGAACAAGAAGGCTTTATACCGTTGCCGGAGGCATACGTTTATCCGTCTAAGCATTTAGACGTTTATATGAATGAAATCAATTCCAATGTAATAAAAATGTTCAAGTCTATCGGCTTGGAAAACGGAACGGTATTTATCCAAGGTGTAACAAATGGTTCTCAATGGGCTGTTTTTGAAGCGGGGTTACGTATGGGAGGAACCGCCTTGTTCCGTTTTATTGATCAGATTAATCATATTAACATTCTCAAATTGCTGGTTAATTATCAGATGTTAGGCAAAATGGGTGGGGATCTGAGCTTGGAGGATCCTTATCTTAAAGGGAAAAGATGTTGTCTTCTCTCTCTGCTGAATGCAGGGGGTGAAATTGCCCAGATAAACGGTTTTGATGAAGCAAATAAAATAGATGGAGTAGTTGAATCTGTTGTAAGATATAAGGTCGGTGAGACTATCGCTAAAACTGGAACGTTAAAACAAAGTCATATTCGCTTTTTTGTTGTGAGAGATTCGGCATATGAACTGAAGAAATCTGTTCAAGATATTCAAAAGATAGTAAAGGTTGTGGACAAACAAGGCAAAAATATGCTGTTGTCTCCGTTTGATACGGAAAATTTGTTGTATTAATATTGGAGGAACTATAAATGCCACTTGATATATTGAGTTTGATTATTTTTTCTTTTTGTATAGTTTTATTTGTTTGGGATAAGTTGCCTATGGCCACAACCGCTATTTTAGGATGCGTATTGATGGTTATCTTGGGTGTTTGCGATTTTAAGACCGCATTCGGTCAGTTTGCTTCCAGCACAGTAATCTTGACAATTGGTGTTATGATCATTGGAACTGCGCTATCTGAAACAGGATTGGCTGCCACGATTGGTGCATGGATCGTAAAAGTCTCAAAGGGGTCTGAAGTTAAGCTGATAATCGGTACTTATTTGGTGTCTGCACTTATGTCGGCATTTTTGACCAATTCTGCTGTCCTTGCGATTTTTATCCCTATTATTATGGGCTTATCCTCCGCAAACACAAAAATAAAGGCAAAAAATCTGATTATGCCTATTGCTTACGGATGTGTAATTGGCGGTGCATCTACTTTGGTTGGTTCGACTCAGCAAATGACGGCACAAGGTCTTTTAGAGGAAATAGGAACAAGGACCTTCAAAACCTTTGATTTTGCGTTGGTTGGAGGAACTTTAGTTTTACTTGGATTATTGTATTGCTTATTTGTCGGTCGTAAAATAGGCGAAAAGATCTGGGGCAACCGTCCGGATGACGATTCGGAATATCAGGCAGCTTCTGAAAATATTCAATATAAGCATAGTAAAATGATCATTGTTGCAGTTATTTTTATAGCTACGGTAATCTTTTATATAACAGAATGGCTACCTTTGGCTATAACCAGTACTGCCGCTGCCTTACTTTGTATTATCACGGGTTGTATTTCTCAGAAAAAAGCAATACTTTCGGTTAATTGGAACATCGTAGGACGTCTTGCCGGATGCTTAGGATTGGCGAAAGCATTGGAATTTTCCGGAGGAACGGCATTGATTGCAAAATGGTTTGGTAAATTAGTTGGCGATTCGATCAGTCCGTTTTTATTATTCTGTATCTTAGTTTTTTTGGTTCAGTTTACAAGCGAATTTATTTCAAACTCTACAGCTATTTTGATCGTTCTTCCCATTGTGTTGGCAATTGCTCCAACAATGGGCTTAAATACATACACTTTTGCTCTGGGCATTACAATTGCATCAGGTGTTGCCCTAAGCTCTCCGTTGGCAAGCTCTACTTTGGGAATGTCTATGTCGGTTGGATATAGATTTAACGATTATTTTAAGTATTCAATTTTCTTTGACATAATTGCGTATATTACCATTATCGTTATGGTTCCCCTTATTTATGGATTAACTGTTTGACAGGAAATTTGTTAAAAAGCAGGTAGGATAAATGAGCATCAACGTAACACGCTCGTCAATGCCCGAATACGCGGAGTATTGCGAGGAAATAAAATCTATATGGGACACGGTGCATCTGACAAATATGGGTCCTATACATAATAAGCTTAAGGAGCAGCTTAAGGAGTATTTGTCGGTTCCGAACATCGAGCTGTTTGTAAACGGACATTTGGCGTTGTACTGTGCTATAAAGGCACTTGGACTGCACGGTGAGATAATTACGACTCCGTTTACCTTTGCTTCTACCACAAATGCTATAGTACAGGCAGGGTGCACTCCTGTTTTTTGTGACGTAAAGGACGATTATACGATTGACGAGTCTTTGATCGAATCGCATATTACCGACAAAACCGTGGCGATTCTGGCGGTACACGTTTACGGGAATATATGTGATATTGAGGCGATTCAGAAAATTGCTGACCGTCACGGATTGAAGGTTATCTACGATGCGGCCCATGCCTTTGGCGTTGAATATAACGGAAAGGGTATCGGAGAATATGGTGACGTGTCGATGTTTTCTTTCCACGCTACAAAGGTGTTTCACACCGTGGAGGGAGGAGCACTTTGCTTTAATGATACCGCGCTTTCGGCCAAAATAGCACAGCACAGAAATTTCGGAATTTCCGGTGATGAGCTTGTTTGCTTTGGCTCTAACGCAAAAATGAACGAGTTTCAGGCTGCGATGGGAGTTTGTAACCTGCGCCACATTGACGAAGAGCTTGAATCGAGGAAGAGAGCTTTTGAAAGATATAATCAGCGACTTGCTTCCGCGGACGGCTTGACTCTTTTGCCGATTTCCAAAAAGATTAAGCAAAACTATGCTTACTATCCAATTTTGGTGGACAAGGAAAGTTTTGGTTTTAACCGTGACGAGCTTTGCGAAAAGCTTGTTAAAAACGATATTTTTGCAAGAAAGTATTTTTACCCTCTCGTTTCTGAAAACAAGGAATTCGGGGAAGACAGGACTGCAGACACCCCTAAAGCAAAATGCTTTTCTCGCAATGTTTTGTGTCTGCCGTTATATGCTCATCTAGACGAGGCGGACGTTGACAGAATTTGTGATATAGTTTTGAACTAATTATTTTGGAGGACCTTATATGAAAGGTATAATCTTAGCAGGAGGTAAGGGCACTCGCCTTTATCCTATGACCAAAGTTGTGTCGAAGCAGCTTCTTCCAATCTACGATAAACCGCTTATCTACTATCCGTTATCTATTCTGATGCTTGCGGGAATACGTGAGATACTCATAATATCCACGCCCGACGACACCCCCGTGTACGAGAGGCTTCTCGGTGACGGTGTGCAGATAGGCATAAAGCTTACATATAAGGTTCAGGAAACACCTCGCGGACTCGCCGACGCGTTTATACTCGGCGAGGAATTTATCGGCGACGACAGCGTATGCCTTATCCTCGGCGACAACGTATTCTACGGACAGAATATGACTAAAGTACTCCGCAGTGCGATGGAGAACAAGGTTGGAGCGACCATTTTCGGCTATCCCGTAAAGGACCCCACCGCGTTTGGTGTGGTTGAGTTTGATGAAAACCACAAGGTTATATCTATTGAAGAAAAGCCGAAAAATCCGAAGTCAAATTACGCAGTTCCCGGTCTTTACTTCTACGATAACCGCGTTGTTGAAATCGCAAAGAACGTAAAGCCGTCGGCGCGCGGTGAGATCGAGATCACCGCGGTAAATAATGCTTACCTTGAAGCAGGCGAGCTTAATGTGACTTTGCTTGGACGCGGTATGGCGTGGCTCGATACAGGCACTCCTCAGGGTATGCTCAAGGCGGCTGAATTCGTTGAGGCTGTTCAGGACAGACAGGGCTTTTACGTATCCTGTATCGAGGAGATCGCGTGGAGACGCGGCTTTATTACAACCGAACAGCTGAAGGTAATAGGCGAAAGTCTTAAAATGACAGATTACGGCGAGTATCTTCTCTCGCTTGCAAAGGGGGATAACCAATGACGATAATAGTAACCGGCGGTGCAGGCTTTATCGGCTCGAATTTTGTATTCCATATGCTCAACAAGTATCCTGAATACAGAATAATCTGCCTTGCCAAGCTTACCTATGCAGGTAACCTTTCAACCCTCAAACCTGTTATGGATAACCCGAGCTTCCGTTTCGTAAAAGCAGATATATGCGACAGGGAAGCGGTTTACAAGCTTTTTGAGGAGGAGCACCCCGATATTGTAGTTAACTTCGCGGCTGAAAGCCACGTTGACAGATCAATAGAGGACCCGGGAGTATTCCTGCAGACCAACATTATGGGAACGGCAACCCTTATGGACGCCTGCAGAAAATACGGAATCAAGCGTTATCATCAGGTGTCGACCGATGAGGTTTACGGCGACCTTCCGCTTGACCGTCCCGATCTTTTCTTTACCGAGGCAACACCCCTTCACACGAGTAGTCCGTACTCGTCCTCCAAGGCGGCGGCAGACCTGCTTGTTTTAGCTTACCACAGAACTTACGGACTTCCCGTTTCGATAAGCCGTTGCTCAAACAACTACGGACCGTACCATTTCCCTGAAAAGCTTATTCCCTTAATGATCGCCAACTGTCTTTTCGACAAGCCCCTGCCCGTATACGGCGAGGGAATAAACGTTCGCGATTGGCTCTACGTTGAGGATCACTGCAAGGCGATAGACCTTATTGTTCACAACGGGCGAGTTGGCGAGGTTTACAATGTCGGAGGACACAACGAAATGAAAAACATCGACATCGTCAAGCTTATATGCAAGGAGCTTGACAAGCCCGAGACCCTTATCACCTACGTTACAGACCGAAAGGGACACGATATGCGCTACGCTATCGATCCCACAAAAATACATACCGAGCTTGGCTGGCTGCCCGAAACCAAATTTGCAGACGGCATAAAGCTTACGATAAAGTGGTATCTTGACAACCGCGAGTGGTGGGAGACCATTATAAGCGGCGAATACCGAAATTATTATGACAAGATGTATTCAAACAGATAAAGGAGTAACAAAAATGTCCTCATTCAAAAATAAAACCTTAATGATAACGGGCGGTACGGGCTCGTTCGGTAACGCGGTGCTTAACCGTTTTCTCAGAACCGATATCGGCGAAATACGCATTTTCTCGCGTGACGAAAAGAAGCAGGACGATATGCGTCACGAGTTTCAGGCAAAAATGCCTGACGTTGCAGATAAGATAAAGTTTTATATTGGCGACGTGCGTGATCTTGCGTCTGTAAAGAACGCAATGCATGGCGTTGACTACATATTCCACGCGGCGGCACTCAAGCAGGTGCCCTCCTGCGAGTTCTTCCCGATCGAAGCGGTAAAGACTAACGTTATCGGCACAGAAAACGTGCTTACTGCTGCAATTGATGCAGGTGTTAAGAACGTAGTCTGCCTATCCACCGACAAGGCGGCATACCCCGTTAACGCTATGGGTACGTCGAAGGCTATGATGGAAAAGGTCATAGTTGCAAAGTCGAGAACGGTAGACCCCGAAAAGACAAAGATTTGCTGCACACGTTACGGTAACGTAATGTGCTCACGCGGCTCGGTCATTCCGCTTTGGATAGACCAGATTAAGAACGGTCAGCCCATAACCATCACAGACGGAACAATGACAAGATTTATAATGTCGCTCGATGAAGCGGTAGACCTTGTTATCTTTGCATTTGAAAACGGTGTCAGCGGTGATATTCTCGTTCAGAAGGCGCCCGCCTGCACCATTCAGACTCAGGCAGAGGCGGTGTGCGAGCTGTTTGGCGGAGACAAGAACAAGATCAAGGTCATCGGTATTCGTCACGGTGAAAAGATGTACGAGACTCTGCTCACAAACGAGGAGTGCGCAAACGCCGTTGATATGGGCGATTTTTATCGTGTTCCCTCGGACAAGCGCGGTCTCAACTATGATAAATATTTCAAGGACGGCGACACAGAGCGCAATCCTCTAACAGAATTCAATTCCCACAACACCGAGCTCTTAAACGTTGAGCAGGTAAAAGAAAAGCTCCTGACACTTGAATATATCCGCACCGAGCTTGACAAAATGGGAATCAAATATTAAGCGATAGGCAATAGGGAAGAGTGAAGAAGTTATGAACATACTTATTACCGGTGCCAAGGGCTTTGTGGGAAAGAATCTCACGGCGGCGCTTCAAAATATAAAGGACGGTAAGGATAAGACACATCCGTCACTTGAGATAGGTGAGATCTATCTTTACGATATAGACACAGATAAGGCGCTGCTTGATACATACTGTGAAAAGGCGAACTTCGTATTCAACATAGCGGGCGTTAACCGTCCGCAGAATCCGGAGGAGTTTATGGAGGGTAATTTCGGCTTTGCGTCGACCCTCATCGAAACTCTCAAAAAGCACAAAAATACCTGCCCCGTAGTACTGTCGAGCTCTATTCAGGCAACACTCATCGGACGATATGACGGCGATTACGGCAGAAGCAAAAAAGCGGGCGAGGAGTTATTCTTTAGCTACGCCGAGGAAACGGGTGCGAGGGTTCTTGTATACCGCTTCCCGAATCTTTTCGGCAAGTGGTGCAGACCAAACTATAACTCTGCGGTCGCAACCTTCTGTAACAATATAGCAAATGATCTTCCCATACAGGTGAATGATCCGAGCGTTACCCTTGAGCTTCTTTACATCGACGACCTTGTTGACGAAATGATAGCGGCGCTTGAGGGCAGAGAGCATCACTGTGAATTTGACGGCATCAACACGATTCTGACAGATGACGGCAGATATTGTTCCGCGCCCGTGACTCACAAGGTCACGCTCGGCGAGATAGTGACCCTGCTTAAAAGCTTCCGAGCTCAGCCCGAAACTCTTACAATGCCCGAGATACCTGCAGGAAGCTTTGCGAAAAAGCTATACTCGACATATCTTTCATACCTGCCTGCAGAAAAGGTATCTTTTCCTCTCAAAATGAACGTAGACGCGAGGGGAAGCTTTACCGAGCTTTTGAGAAGCGAGAAGTGCGGTCAGATAAGCGTTAACATATCAAAGCCCGGGATTACCAAGGGACAGCACTGGCACAACACCAAGTGGGAGTTCTTTATCGTTGTTTCGGGCAGAGGACTGATACAGCTTCGCAAAATCGGCACGGACGAGGTCTTGAATTTTGAGGTCTCTGGTGATAAAATAGAAGCGGTGCATATGCTTCCGGGATACACTCACAACATTATTAATCTTTCCGACACGGAAGACTTGGTCACGGTTATGTGGGCAAACGAATGCTTTGACCCAACTAAGCCCGACACATTTTTTGAGGTGGTAGAATAATGGAAATAAGGCTTGACTATTCAGACGTAAAATTCAAGGATAACGGGAAGCTTAAGCTTCTCATCATCGTGGGTACGAGACCCGAAATAATCCGTCTCGCAGCGGTTATAAACAAGTGCAGACAGTATTTTGACTGTGTTCTCGCTCATACGGGTCAGAACTACGATTATAACTTAAACGGTGTGTTCTTCAAGGACTTGAAGCTTGATAATCCCGAGGTGTATATGGACGCGGTAGGCGACGACCTCGGCGCGACCGTCGGCAACATCATAAACTGCTCCTACAAGCTTATGGCGCAGATAAAGCCTGATGCGCTTCTCATTCTCGGCGACACAAACTCCTGCCTCTCGGCGATTGCCGCAAAGAGACTCCATATTCCGATATTCCATATGGAAGCGGGTAACAGATGTAAGGACGAGTGTTTGCCAGAGGAAACGAACAGACGTATCGTTGACATTATCTCCGACGTAAATCTCGCGTACTCAGAGCACGCAAGAAGATACCTTCACGAGTGCGGACTTCCCAAGGAGCGTACCTACGTAACGGGCTCTCCTATGGCAGAGGTGCTTCATAATAACCTCGATGACATTAAGGCGAGTGATATTCTCTCGCGCCTCGGACTTGAAAAGAAAAAGTACATACTTCTCTCGGCTCACAGAGAAGAAAATATCGACACCGAAAAGAACTTCTTAAGTCTTTTTAATGCAATTAATAAGATGGCGGAAAAATACGATATGCCCGTGCTTTATTCTTGCCATCCTAGAAGCAAAAAGA
>JAZSOD010000039.1:0-4357 GCA_045536775.1 Eubacteriales bacterium
GGGACCGCGACAGCGGTGGATGAGGAGTTGCATTAAGTTTTATGACACCTCATCCGTCGCTCGCTATGCTCGCGCCACCTTCTCCCACTGGAGAAGGCTTAAGTAAGTTGTTTCTTTAGTGTTCAAGATTGACGGTTTTTCATTTTTGTCCAGTTTATAAATCCGTAAATGTCATTTATCAAAAATGCCACGAAGCAGATTATCATAGGAAGATACGAAATATCGGTGATCGACGCGAGCACCCATAAAACTATCAGCACAACGTCATTCGCCGCATAAGCGAGCGCGTAGTAGGGACTTCTCAAAAAAGTCAGCGCGGAGGCGGCAAACGAAGTGGTGACCGAAAGCGTGCTGAAGAATAGATTTGGAGTGTCGAGCGCCGCGAGAATGAAATAAAATACGGTAGTGACGGCAACGGTCAAAACCGCAACCCATACGAAGTAAGCCGCGCGAAGACGCGCCACCCTCACCTCGCGCGTGCCGTTATATGGATTTCTGACCCACGAGATCACCGCCATAACCGCCATAGGCGCGGTCATACCGACGTAGGTTATCATTTCGCCGTAGTATCTGAACTTTAGCGAAATGTACGCATAGAACAAAGCGAACACAACGGTCATCACCTGCCCGAAAACGTCGCCCTTGGCAACGAATATGAGCGCAGTCACACCCATGAGAGACGCGACAAACGAAAGAAAACCGCTTCGTGAGAGCAAATATGAAAGCCCAACGAGCGAAAGCGAGAGAATATAAAGCCCCCATTCAAGCTTGTTAAGGGATGAAAAAGGATTTCGCATAAAAACTCCACGGTAAAACCAATGTTATTTACTGACAAAGTATAGCATAAAGACGGGGTATTGTCAACAAAAAGGCACAGAGGACAAGCCTCTGTGCCTTAAAAATATCACTTACTCAGCGTTTTTCTTCGCTTCTTCGATTATCTTCTGTGCAACGTTTGCGGGAGTCTCCTCGTACCGCGCAAAGTAGTATGTGAATGAGCCGTAGCCCTGCGAGATAGCGCGAAGAGCAATTGTGTAGTCAGCCATTTCGGACTTCGGAACCTCAGCGAGTACCGTCTGATAGCCCTTCTTTTCGTGAGAAGCCTCCATACCGAGAACGCGTCCGCGACGCTTGTTGATGTCGCCGATAACGTCACCCATCATGCTGTCGGGGATGAGCACCTTGAGCTCGCCTACAGGCTCGAGAATGATGGGGTTGGCTCTTGCAAGACCGTCCTTGTATGCAAGGCTTGCTGCAAGCTTGAACGCCATTTCGGAGGAGTCAACGTCGTGATACGAGCCGTCGTAGAGGTTAGCTGCGAGGTTAACAACGGGGTATCCAGCGAGAACACCGTGCTCCATAGCCTCGATAAGCCCCTTTTCAACTGCGGGGAAGAAGCCCTTCGGAACTGCGCCGCCTACAACGCTTTCAGTGAACGTAAGACCTTCAGCCTCACCGGGTGCAAACTCAATACGAACGTGACCGTACTGACCCTTACCACCCGACTGCTTCTTGTGCTTACCTTCCGCCTGTACCTTCTTCTTGATGGTCTCGCGGTAGGGAATAATGGGTTCTTCCAGAACTACCGACGTACCAAAGCGTGTCTTGAGCTTGGCGCATACAACGTCAAGGTGAATATCACCGAGACCCGAGATGGTGAGCTGCTTCGTTTCAGCGTTGTTTTCATATTTGAGGGTGAGGTCTTCCTCGAGAAGTCTTGCGATACCCGACGAGATCTTGTCTTCGTCACCTTTGGACGCAGGCTTGATCGCCATGCTGTAGAATGCCTCGGGGAAGGTTGCGGGTACGTACTTGGCAGCACCTGCCGACGTGAGCGTGTCGCCCGTGTTTGTAGCCGCGAGCTTAGCGATCATACCGATATCACCGCAGGCAAGCTCGTCGACCTCTGTCTGCTTCTTTCCGCGAACTGTGTAGATGTGAGCCATCTTTTCGCTCGTGCCGGAGGTGAGGTTCTTGAGAGTCATATCGCGCTTTACGGTACCGCTCATAACCTTGAAGAAGGACATCTTACCGGTGTACGGATCGGCAACCGTCTTGAATACGAATATGGAAGGATCGCCATCAGGCTTGATCTCAACGTCGCCGTCAGTTGTCTTTTCAACCTTGCGCGCCGTAAATCTCGGGAAAGAGTCAACTATGGTGTCGAGAAGTCTTCTGATACCCCAGAGCTTGGAGGCAGAGCCGCAGAATACGGGAACGATGTCGCCGTGAATAATGCCCTCGTGGATAGCTTCGATAGCTTCTTCGTATGTGATTTCTTCTTCGTTGAAGAACTTTTCCATAAGGGTATCGTTTGTCTGAGCGATAGCCTCAAGAAGCATATTGTGGTATTCGTCCGCCTTGTCCTTGAAGCCGGGGTCGATCTCGGTATAAGTAGCGTTTCCGTTATCGTCGTACTTGATACCCTTCATATTTATAAGGTTAACGAAGCCGTCGAGCTTTTCGCCGATTCTCTGGGGAACTATGATAGGACAGATGCTGAGACCGTATCTTGCCTTGAGTTCTTCGAGAACCTTAACGAAGCGTGCTTCGGGATCGTCAAATTTGTTTATAAAGAACGCCTTGGGAATTCCTGCTTCATTTGCCATATCCCACGCAAGGTCCGTACCAACCTCGATACCGCCCTTAGCCGAGAGGGAAATGATAGCACTGTCCGCAACGCGAACTGCCTGTCTGACTTCACCTGCAAAATCGAGGTAACCGGGAGTGTCTATAATATTTATCTTAACGTCGTTCCAAACGAGGGGAGCGATGGATGTGGAAATAGAATAGCCTCTCTTTATCTCTTCAGGGTCAAAGTCGCAGACCGTATTACCGTCGGTAACCTTACCGAAACGGTCGGAACAACCTGCAACATGCAACATAGCCTCAGCTATTGACGTTTTACCGTCTCCGCTGTGACCGAGAAGACAAACATTACGAATGATCTTTGTGTTAAATGTGCCCATAACCGTGGTGCTCCTTTATGTAATAAAAATTATCCTGCAAATCTATTTCAGAGAATCATAATATGACTTAGTGGTCAATATACATAAAAAATTCCGAGAAAACATTTGAAGTATGTGTATATTATATATTATATAAAGGCGAATTGCAATAGATTTTATGCAATTTGCGCAAACTATATAAAAAAATACTGTATATTTTGTTATAATGCACAAATGACGGCTGCTGCGGGTGAGAAAGCCAAAATAAAATACGGCAGGAATGTTAATTCCCGCCGTATTTTTTAGTATAAAGCCGTCCCTGATACGTTTTTCTCTCAAATAAGAGCTTGTCAATGGTGTTCATGACCACAAATTTCTTTCTGCTCCAGTCGGGAGCAATAAGCTCGCTCGGCATACCGTCGCCCGTTATGCGACAAATGACCGTCTCGGGCGGCAGAAGCTCAAGTGCGGATACGACAGTGTCGGCATACTCCTCAAGCGTGAGCGCCTTAAACTCGCCCGCGTCAAACATATCGCAAAGCCGTGTGCCACGCAGAATATGGAGCAGATGAAGCTTGACTTGATCGGGTCGAAGCTTTGCAACTGCTCGCACACTGTCGAGCATCATAGCCTTGTCCTCACCGGGAAGACCGAATATAAGATGAATACAGATCTTAACACTCGGAGCCAAACGCCTTACGCGCTCATAACCGTCAATAAACTCGGTAAAGCTGTGACCGCGGTTCATTTTTTCGGCTGTCGCGTCGTGAATGCTCTGAAGTCCAAGCTCAAGCACGACAGGCACTCGCGCGGTAAGCTCCTCGAGATACGTGAGAAGCTCGTCCTCAAGACAGTCGGCGCGGGTCGCAATGGCAAGCGCCGCCACGTTTGGCAGAGTCAGCGCCGCCTCGTATTTCTCACGCAGAACGGATAGGGGAGCGTAAGTCCCCGTAAACGCTTGAAAGTAGGGAATGTTCTTAGCCGAATCGTCCCATTTTGATGAAAGCGACTCACGGACACATTCGTATTGCTCACGAATGTCCAGCGCGGATGACGCGGCAAAATCACCGCTTCCGCGTGCGGAGCAGAACGCGCATCCGCCGACACCGCGACTGCCGTCGCGGTTTGGACAGGTAAAGCCGCCGTCAAGAGGTATCTTACGGCACTTTGCGCCGAAGGTGCGGCGGAGATAAAAGTCGTAGGTGTGATAGCGCTTGTTTGTGTGGCTGTAGGGGAAGGGATTTTGGTCAGATTGCCTTAACTTTTTCACGGTAACCTCGATAAAAGGGTAGTTTTTAATAAGTATAACACTAAAGAGAAATGCAGTCAAGAAAGGGCGAAAAAAAGAGGACGAAAATAATAAAAAATAGAAAAAAAGGGTTGACAAAGGGTAAGTGATGTGGTATTAT
>JAZSOD010000009.1:0-22663 GCA_045536775.1 Eubacteriales bacterium
CCTCCGACTTCGTCAGCTGCACCGATGAGTGTGATACCATCCTTGCCGCTGAGAGTAGGGAGAGTATATTCGCCAGAACCCAAAGCTATTGTGAGCTCACCGTTTGAAAGAGCATCCTTTAAGCCGGCTGTATCCTTTGCACCTATGGATACAAGTGTATTGTTTTCAATTACAGGAGTACCGTTGGAATCCGTAACCTTGATGAAATCATCATCTTCGCCCAAATAGTTGCTTATTGTGTTGTTTTTAATAACAACATTAGCATCGCCTGCTCCTGCCATTCTTACGAAACGTTCATTTATGCCATAAGCAATGTTGTCGGTAATGAACACATCACCGCTGTATGCGCCTTCATTAACAGCAAGGAGCACTCCGTGCAGAGCGGTGTTATTAATTGTGTTACCAGTAATGGTAACATTTTCGGTCTGACGAAGTTCGCAAAGTCTTGCAATACCGTCAACAGTATTATCAACGATAGCAATATTTTTAGCTACGTTGTCAAATGCAACTTTACCGCTAGAATAAACATATACAAAGTTCATCTTGTCATTGTCGCCGATCAGCTTACAATTCTTAACAGTAAGGCCGTCAAGGTTTGTGTAAGAAAGCTCGAAGAACAAGGGAGCAGCATAACTGTGAGGAGCATTTGTATGTGTATCAGTAAATTCAACAGAATCAATTACGAGATTTTTGATATCAACAAGATTACACGTGCTACCCTCAACATATCCAGCATCGATTACAATCGCATCAATCTTTGCGCCAGTTGCACCGACAATGGTAAGATTTTCAACTTTACGAATGTATTCGTTTCTATAAACGGTGTAGCCTTCGCCATCCGCTTCGTTGAGATTCGTGGTTGTATTTGCCTGTCCGTCAACAGGACGGAGGTAAAGCGTACCATAGTTTACACCTGGAGCAAGCATAATAGTAGCTCCTGCTTCTGCATTATCAAATGCAGTCTGTGCTTCATCAGCAGAAGATACGAGGATAGCATTCTTATCATACTGATCATCAAAGCTGTCGTTCTCGTGTGTGAGCTGAGTTGCAACGAGTCTGATATCAAAGATAATATCAAGAGCATCGTCGCCCTGTCTGTCATTGTTGAGGTTGTACTTGTTGTCAACTTCATCGGCATTAGGCGCCCAGTAAAGAACTACTGCACAAGCATCTGTAACTCCCTCGGGAAGAAGCTTTCCGTCTGTTGCGATATCTGCAATGGTCTTTCCTTCTGCAACCGCCTTGGCAATAGCCTCATCTCTGCTGTTTACGGTTTCACCAAGAAGCACTGCTACCTTGATCACGTCCTTGAGTGAATATGTAACACCGTCTACAACGGTTGTTGTTTCATCTGTTATTACTGTGCCAAGCGCGTACTTGAGCGCAAGATTACCAACGTTTCTGATCTCGAAGTTGGTATATGCAACCACGCCGGGCTCCCAGAGAATGTCGTTTCCGTTCTTGTCAACGAACATCTTTGCGCCGGTTGTTGTTACGTTTTCATAGCCGTTTGTAGAGCCGTTCTTGTAGTAAAGCTCTACGTCAAGGTTGCCGGCTACGATACGGTTGTTTTCTACTACTACCGTGTCGGTAAACCAAGCGAGTGTTGTTCCGAGCATCATTGTGAAGCAAAGCATAAGAGATACTATGCTCATTAAAAACGCTCTTCTCGTATTCTGTGTCTTCATTGTTTTCCTCCAAAAATGTTTATATGTCAACGGACTTGCCGTATTGACCTGTTTTATCACTCGTTTGCTTCAAGGCTTTGCGCGAGAAGATTTACTCCAAGCACAAGCTTCGGTTCATCTGCACGACTTATGTAATTGATATTATCTGCCGCTGAAGTCGGCACGCTTGCAACGATCGCTATATATACGCTCTCGTCATCCGAAAAAATTATACCATCGGTTGAGTACCCCTCTCCGATACCGTACTTCTCTGCAGAGTCGAGTGCTTCGTAAACGCTATGCTCCATATTATCGGGGTCATACGTGACGTAGCTTACGGTTATATAGTCAGAAAGATCAAAACCTTCGCCAAAAGTGTTTGTTCCCGGAATCTCAACTACAGTTCTTAAAGAAAACGAGTACAGTATATCAATATTTCCGACGTTACTGAGTCGCAGATAGGTTATCTTTTCGAGTCCCGGCTCCCACGGTCTGTCATCGAAAATATTGTTATCGTCAACGGGAACGAACGAACCGCCGTTATAATAGCAAAGCTCTATATCAAGATTTCCCGCGACGACGGTATTGTTGCTTATCTCAACAATCTCGGTCATCCACGCGTACGTTGTTCCGACCAGCATCGATATACTCAAGAGCATAAGAATTACGCTTGATACAAACGCCCTGAATATAATTCTACTGTTTGTCATAATAACCTCAAGTCCCGCTCGGGACGAAATCATTCGACGGTATTACCGCCATCATTATTTACTTCGTTTTGGGTTGTTCCCGCAGACGCGCCTATCTGTTCACCAAGCTTTGCCTTAAGCTCCATAAGCTCCTTCATAAGCTCTTGTGACTGACGGCGTTCAGCTTCAAGCTCTTCCCTTTCCGCTTTCATTTGTGCATATTGCTCTTCCTTATACTTGCGGAAGAGTTTAATGCTATTAATGCCCTGAAAAATAATAAGCAGGAGAAAAGGAATAAAAATACACAAAATATATCCGGGCGTCGTTTTAAGAAACTGAAAAAACTTTCCGACTTTGGGAAGTCTACCCTGATATTTACCGAGCACAAAGCTATATGTTACTACGCTTTCGTCATCGGTATTCGTTGTAGTACCATAAGTAATAAAGCCCGGCTCACCCTTTTCGTTAGTAACAAGTCGGCGTATCTTATGAGTTACCGTCTGTCCATAGTTATGATCGTTTATCGACTGATAAGAAATTATATCTCCTTCCTTGAGGGTTGAAGGATCCACCTCTTTAACAAGAACGATATCACCCGCGTCAAAGTCAGTCGCGCTCATTGAGTCCGAAAGAACGATAAACGCCTTATATCCAAAAATGTTTCTGTCATTTCTGTCAAACGTCGTTACCGAAACTATCGTAAATACCATCATACAAATAGCCAAAGCAACAACTGCCCATACGAATACGTTTTTAATTACACCCCAAATTTTTTTCATAAATACCCCTTATATTTATTTTGCTAACAAAAGTCAGCTAAACAATTTGTTAGGATTGTTCTTTGTCTGAACTGCCTGAACACCAAGATTGAATTCAAGATACTTACCCTGCGCTTCATTACCCGAGGTCTCGGGAAAATGGAATGACAGAGTAAACTCCCGTCTCTCATTAAGCGCAAGCACGTCATCTGCCGCTTCGGCGTTTTCAAGTGTAAGCTCGGAAATAAGACCTTGCCACAACACCTTTTCGCCGCATCTGAGCGAAACATCAAGCTCATCTGCAAGCACACCGGAAACGTTTTCAAAATAAAGCTTATAATAAACGTCCCAAGAGCTTTGGTTTTCTACGTAAAAATTCTTTTCTACCGTCATTCCGGGCTCGAACAAAAATTCATCCTCGGTAATAATCGGCACGCCGCCGTTAAGGTCTACCTTAATATATCCCGTTCTGAAAAAGTTGTTGTCAACAATGAGAATAGCTCTAACAAGCGCCGACGTAGTTATACAAAGACAAATCAAAAGTACTATAAGAACTACTATGCTGAACGTTAAGCTTTGATTTGTATTACTGCTTTTCTTCATTATCTCTATCACCTGACATCAAAAGGAGCATAAGTATAAGCATAAGTAATGCTATAATTCCGATTATAACTGTCAAGCGGACACGAACCATGGTCGAGTCTGACGTCTGAGGCGCGTGCTCGTGGTCATCCTCAGTGGTTACCTCCTCGCTTGACGAGGTCTCCTCCGATTCACTGTCCAACTCGCTTGGGACCTCGGTCGTATCGGTTTCGGTATCACTTTCCGTTCCCGAGCTTTCGGTTAAGTCCTCTGTGGTTTCGCTTTCGGTCGGCTCTTCGCTGGTTATCTTTTCGGTCGTTTCCTCAGTATCTTGCTCATACTCGTCTATCCACCAGTAAAAATCCGCAACGAGCTCCTTGTTCATATATTCGTTGCCGACCGATGTATCGAGGTACGCTGTTATTTTGTAATAGATATCGGCTGTGGTCTTGCCGTTTCCGAACAGCTCTGTGTCGGCAAGCACGGGCATATCGCGCATAAGTCCGTCGTAAAGAACTTTATCCTCAGATATCTGCTCTACTTTTATCTTCATTACCTCGGAGAGTTTTTCGTAGCCGTCTCTTACACTAGCCTGAAATTTGAGAACAGCATAGTCTCTGAAGGTTACGCAGGCAAGGTAATATTTGGTTTCCTTGTCTCCGGGAAACATATTTCCTGCTTCAAACGGTTTATTTAATTCGTCCGTGTTGCCCTCAAAGCGCAGCAAGCTTGCGTACGTACTGCCGTTATCGTTTAACAGTACAGGCGTCTCTGCTAAAAGCAAAAGCCTTCCACCTAATCCCAATGACAGAGATGACTCGCTTGTTGCTTCCTTAATATAGTTGTCGGGAACCACAACGTATGTGCTTTCTGCTTTCGATAAGTAATATTCAATAACCGTTGCCGCCAAGCAAACAAGACTTATCGCAAGCAAAATGCTCACGATCGTAATTGCCGATCTTATAAGCTTTCGTTTCATCTTAATTACCCGATTATTTATTTTTCAAATTGCAAATCAGCTTTTTGAAAACACGCTTCAAAATTCCTTGTTCAATATTTTCAAGTGGCTTATACATACCGCACTCGCCGTCAACATAGCAGTCAAGATACGGACAAGTCGCAGACGAGTGGTCAAGCTCCAAACTTTCCTTTCCTGTCTTGCAGTATTTACATTTGCTTTTTGCCGTTCTTTTAACTTTACAATATTTCATTTCAAATGCTTCTTAATAATCCTGTCAATTACGGGGACCCTTAAAAACAAAAATCAGTAACAAATATACAATAATCAAAACTGCCAATAATGCTATCGCATACAAATCGCTTCGTGTAAGGGTCATCGCGTTCTCCAAATAAAAAAACGTCTACAACATAATCTGAATTATGTGATAGACACGAAGACATAATCTGAATTATGTTGTAGACGATATTTAATTTTGACGATTTATTTGAAATTTTGAGACTAATAAACACAGTGAAAAACCTTAAAGTATGAAAAAAGCATAACTAAAAAACCAATGAAAAAATTTTTACAACATTGGTTTGTTTTGTCGCGCTTTTTTTGTTGAAAACCAATGAATTTGACTAAATTATGAAAAAAACATTGACAAAGAACTCAACAAGTGATAGAATACTCACACACATTTATGTACACGCCGTATTTATTTAACCACATAATTCAGATTATGTGATTTTTTATTTAGCACTGCAAAAGTCCTAATTTTTCTATTAGTCTGCCGTGCATTTCACCTGTTTCAATGGTGTATATACGGGTAGTGTTTACGCTCGAGTGTCCGAGAATGTCAGCAAGTCTTACTATATCCTTTTGAAGTGAATAGAATGTCCTTGCAAACAAGTGTCGCAGATTGTGCGGAAAGACCTTTTCTTTCGCTACTCGTGCCGATTCGCACAGCTTTTTCATATAGCTCCAGATATTACTCCTATCAAGCGGTCTGCCTTTTTTACTTACAAAAATGCTGCCGCTTTTTATATTCTCTTTCTTAACGTACCGAAGAAGAGTCTTCGAAAGCTGAACCGGTATCATTACTTGTCTGAGTTTTCCCTTCATATTTATATTGGCACGTCTTGTTTTTAATGCTTCAACGGTTATATATTTAAGCTCCGATACACGTATTCCGGTTGAACATATAGTCTGCATTAAAAGGTATAGCCTCTCATTTCCCTTGCTTTTTGCCGCACTTAGCAAACGTCCGTATTCCTCCTTTGAGAGTTCCTTTTCATCGGAAGTAAATATTATTCTCTGGATTTTTAAGGTTTTTACCTTCAGCGAATGCCACTCATTATAAGCAAAGAAGCTGTTTAACGAGGAAAGCACCGAGTTAACACTCGCAGGAGCAAAGTGCTCTATCAAGTATTCCTTATATGAAAGCACCTCCGTTTTGGATAGTTCCCTTTTTGATAACCAAGCCGAAAACACCGTGACATCGTGGATATATTTTTCAACTGTCGCCGTTGCTTTTTCTTCGTTGATCAAATATGATTCAAAGCTTTTAATGTGTTTTTCTGTAATTTTCATTGTCAATCTCCTTTCATTAGTCTTTATTATTCTAACATAAAAGCATCATTATGTGCAATTACAAATGAAAACAAAAAAACGCCCTTTCTTAAGGGCGTTTGTTCATTATATTTTATCAAAAGCATAGGGCAACAGGTCGCTCAGCTTATACTCCCGCGCATCACTCCCGTCACGGTTTGTGCATATCACGTCTATATCTCCGAACTCAGACAAAGATTGTCTGCATATACCGCACGGTGTTATATCAGCCGCCTGTCCGCTTACACATATTGTCGAAAATTTTCGTTTGCCCTGCGAAAGAGCCGCACCAAGCGCAACCCTCTCGGCGCAAACACCTGCTCCGAACGAGACGTTTTCAAAATTAGCGCCCGTATATATTTCTCCGTCATCAGATAGTATCGCCGCACCGACAAGGAAATTTGAATAGGGTGCATAAGCCGCGGTTCTGACTTTAACTGCCGAGTCAATAAGCTTTCTTTTAATATCGTAATTCATACGGTATCACCTCTTATTTTATTTTAACACACTCATTATTTGCTTGTCAACAAAAATTAAAAGCAGGGCAAGCCCTGCTTTATTCATATATAGTACTCCTCTCCCGTATCAAGACATATAGCCGCGAGGTATCCTCCTCCATCCTCTGTGCAGTTAAGTGCAATATGATAGTCATTTCTGTATATCTGCCCACTGTAACGCTTGTCTATCTCATAAGTCGGGATATGCCCTGTCACCAGTATTTTTCCGGTATAATAGCTTTTTTCAAAATCGGTAACTGAGAGAACGAGCTCCTTTATTCCATAATCTGACACAGGCTTATCGGACATGAAATCGCCGATACCCGAATGCATAAGCAGATATTCCCTTTCACCTACGGTTATTTCCTCATACAATGACATTTCTGCAAAGTATTCCATCACCCACGCCCGACCGTCATTATCCATCTGTGCAAAGGCTTTTACCGTGTCTTTTATTTCGCTCTGCATTTCGTTAGGTGTTTTCCCGTGAATTGCGCCGTTTTCGTCCGCTATCTCAACCATAATTTTATGAGCATAATACTCGTTGTCACCAAGCAGCGGAAAGACGTTAGACCTCATGCTCATATCCTCAAGCACCTTGATGGAGCCGCTACCCTCTCCGATAATATCACCGACAACGTATAAGTCATCTCTTGAACGAAGATCAATTTTTTCAATCAGCCTTTTGTACTTATCAAGCCTTCCGCAGATTCCTGCCGTTACGTATATCATAAAAATCCCCCGAGCCATTTACTGTGACACCATTGTAACAGTCGCTCAGGAGATTTTTTGTCGATAACGGGTATAGACACTATTTTGTTTCGTCAAAGTTCTCGTCTTTGTATATTTCACGGAAGGCATTGATAATATCACGTCTTGTTACGATTCCGATAAACACCCCTCTGTCATCAGTCACAGGAACGAAATTCTGGTCAAGAACAAGGTCAAGAAGCTCGTTTACCGATGCGTTAATATTGACCGGGGTATTTCTTTTCTTCATTATATCTTTAATTGTATATTTACCGTCGGGCAGCTCGCCGTTTTGGAGCTTCAACAAATGCCAAAGAAAATCTCCTTCGGTAACGGTTCCGGTATATTTACCCTCATTGTCAATTACGGGCAGGGCGGCATAGCCGTGGAATTTCATCTTTTCAATTCCCTGTCTCACCGTACTGTCTTCATTTATGTATGAGATCATGCCTTTTGGCTTCAAAAAAAGCGGTATATTCATATTTTTACTCCAAAATAGTCCTTGATATTTGTATTATAACACCTAACTTTTAACCTGATATGTACAAATGTAAATTTAAGAAAATTTTTCCAAAATAAAATCGGCGACGATTTACGCCGCCAATTTCTTCATTATATAGTCTATCGTTCTTGTCTGTATAAAAATACTTGATAGCGCTAGAATTACTCCATAAATGTCACGTGTGACCGTGAGAGCTATCAGAATAATCGTTAAATCACCAAGGAATATTGCGTTACCCAGACTTAATAATTTTACCTTTTCACGTATCAGATTTGCAACGAGGTCTGTCCCGCCCGTAGTGTAGCCGATTGAAAAGAGTATACCCATAGAGCATCCTATAATGACACCGCCGAGGACCGCATTTATTATACGACTTTCAAATACAGGATCAATACCTGCAAAAAGCTCGGTAAACAATCCGCAAAGCAAAACTCCCACTATTGCTCGTTTAATATATGAAAGTCCGAAAACTCTCGAGTTAAGATAAAGGAACGGGAGGTTTAATACAATTACTGTTATTCCGACAGGTACGTTTATAACTATATTGAGAACAATTGCAAGTCCGGAGAACCCACCTGAAACAATTTGAGAGGGTACGAGAAACATGTTCATCGATATGCCGAACAGAATTGACGAGAGCAAAACAGTAATATACAGACGTGCTTTAGTTACCATCTTTTGATGCAATAAGATCTGACACAGTCACGAAACGGTATCCCTCATCAAGAAGCCTCGGTATTATCATTTCAAGCGCGTCGATTGTCGGACTTTTTCCGCTGACATAATCGTGGAATAGTATTATGCTTCCCGGCCTGATACTGCTGCTTACGCATTCATATATCTTGTTGCTTTCCGTGTGTGCCCAGTCAAGCGTATCGATATTCCACAGTATAACGTCATAATCCATTCTTCCCGCAACCGATACAATATTCTCGGTACACCAACCCTCCGGCGGCCTGAAAAGCTTCGGACGGTATTCGCACGCCTCAAAAATAGCTTCTTCTGTAAGTTCTATTTCACGCGCCAGAGTTGCCGTATCTAGACGCTTAAGATTATAGTGCGAATAGGTGTGGTTTCCTATCTCGTGCCCTTCGGCAAGCTCACGTTTTATCAGATGAGGATACTCCTTTGCCATTGTCCCTACTACGAAAAAGGTAGCTTTAACGTTATATTTCTTCAAAACGTCGAGAATCTCATCTGTTCTGAATTTGTGAGGCCCGTCATCAAAAGTAAGTGCAACAAGCTTCTCCGAACATTCGTTACCGTAATAGATGTTTCCTGAGTCGAGAATCTCAGTATCACTTATTGCGCGTATTGGAAGAATATAAAAACAGCCGATAATTACCGCGAGAGTCAGGGCGCAAATACGTTTATTTAAGCTCATTGAGGGAGCCAAAGCGGTAGCCTTGCGCTTCAAGTCTTGTCAGCACCTCGTCAAGAATTGCGGCATTAGTAGCGCTCGTTGGATGGAGAAGCATTATTTCTCCGTTATGAATATGATCCATAATCTTTTTAATCGCCCTCTCGCGCTCCGGCTGCTTACCGTTATCCCAATCTGCGTAAGCAAAGCTCCAGAAAATTGTTTTATAACCCATTTCGTCGGCAAAAGTCAGGTTTTGTTCATTAAACGAGCCCTCAGGCGGACGGTAGAATTTGTCAAGAGCTCTGCCGGTATATTCGGTGTATATCTTTTCAAGAGCATTAAGTTCACGCTCGAAGGCTTCCCTGTCGCATACAAGCGACATATTTTTATGCTTTGCCGTATGATTGCAAACAAGATGCCCTTCATCTGCCATTCTTTTTACAAGGTCCGTATTCCGTGTAATAAGATTTTCAAGAATGAAAAAAGCTCCCTTTGCGTTGTGCTTTTTAAGAACATCCAGAATTTTAGCAACGTTTCCGTTTTCATATCCCGCATCAAAGGTAAGGTATATGACCTTTTCGTCTGCACCCAGATAACTTGCGTTATGTCCGTTGATCACGGATAGTGTCTGATCAAGAACAGGTCTCTTATGCTCGGAATTATTCTTAACGTACCAATTTACCGTTTGTGCATTAGCAGTACCCGAAAAAAGAGCAAATAACATCAGAATAACAAATACCCGTTTTATTAATTTTGTCATTTGTTTCTCCGAGATTTATAAGTTGAGCATAATGCTCAAGCTTATTTTTTGCATTTTAAGAAAAAATAAAACTTAACTTTATTCCAAAACTTCATATAATATAAAAAACGCATACGTTCCGTTTGCGTTTTTAACTTAAATTTTTGTCTGAAAGGTACTGATAGCAGCTTCCGCGTTACAAATAAACTCTTCCACGGTGTCATACCCAAAAATATGCTCGATCTCCTCATAAGCATTCTTAAGTACAATCGGTGGCCTCACCGTATCCGAATGACAGTCTGAGGCAATGAACGACGCAAATCCGTGCTTCACCAATGCTCTTGCCACTTTTTTATAGCGTTTTTCAAAAAAGCTTGCCGCATCTATCTGAATGTATCCACCCATAGCGAGAAATTTTTCAGCAAATTTTGCGTTTTTAATGACCGAATAATATCGTTCCGCATGAGCGATTATAGGTCTTACATTGTAATAGTCCGAAAAATTAACGAGAAGGCTTAGATCCGCCCTTGTGAGCTCCCTTGCACACGGAAATTCAACGAGGACATTACGGGTTCCCTCAATGCAGAGCTCAGTCGCGTCTTCAATAGTCAGCATATTGTCCGAGAGGTAGACCTCGCTGCCACCAAGAAGTGTGATTCCAAGCTCATTTGCATAAGGTCTTAGCTCGTCCAATCTTTTGTCACGAATAAGCACAAATTCCTCGGGTGTCAACTGCGTATAATTAAAATGCGGAGTGCATACGATTGTACGCACTCCCATTTCACTCATTTGCCGAAGCATATTCACGCTCACGTCAAGGTCAGGTGCTCCATCATCAATGTTATGAAGAAGATGAGTGTGTATATCTACCATAATTATCTGTATCCGTAATACATATACTTTTTGGAATAACCCTTGGTATTCTTGGTGTTTACGTTATTAAGAACGAAGCCGAGAATATTGGCGTCAGCATATTCAAACTGCGAAATTGCTTTCTTTGTTTCGATATGGGTACTGCTCGCCGAGCTGAGCACGATAATATTTCCGTCAACGAGCTTAGCCACCGCAAGAGCATCTGCTACTATATTTATGGGAGGAGTATCAAGAATTATGTAATCGTAGGTCTCTGAGAGGGTGTCGAGAAAATTGCTCATATTCTCTCCCGAAAGAAGCTCTACGGGGTTAGGTGGAATAAGACCCGAGGGGAGAACCGAAAGGTTAACGCTTCCCACATTCTTTACTGCCTCTTCGAAGGTGCACATACCCGAAAGCACGTTTGAAAGTCCCACTCTGCTCTCAAGCTCAAAATATCTGTGGACTCTCGGACGTCTCATATCACAGTCGATGATGAGTACGCGAGCATCTGTCTGCGCAAAAGTTATTGCGAGGTTTATGGAAGTAAGTGTCTTTCCTTCCTTGGGAAGAGCACTTGTTACCGCTATTTTCTTGCACTTGCCCGAGCTGCTTCCAAGAGCAAACTGAAGATTGGTTCTGAGAGTTCTGTATGCCTCTATTATCTGGAAACTGCGGGTGTTTTCTACCGTATTAAGTTGGCGTGTCTTAGCGTTTATTTTCACCGATCTTACCTCCGTATATAGGTTTTCCACTCTTGTCAGTGCCTACCGCTTGGAAATCGGGAATCACACCGAGCACGGGAATATTGTATGCCTTCTTTATGTCGGATTCATCGTTTATTCTCACGTCGGTAAGCTTGAGAATTACAAAGAACAACGCGGAAAGCAGTGCACCTATAATACCGCCTACAACGGTATTCCTTGTGGAATTATTGTTGACTACAGAGATGTTCTTGAGCTGAGGTCTGTCAACAACCTTGAGAACTTCAAAACCTCTGAGCTCCTGTATACGCTGGGGCGCAAGCTTCTGCATCTCAAGAGCTATGGTATATGCATCTTCCCTGCTTGTAGATTTTATTGTTGCATTAAAAAGCTCAGTTTCATCAATGTTTGAGAACGAAACCATTCCCTTAAGCTGACCTACTGAGTAATTATTCACGCATTTTCCATCGACGTTCTCGTAGAGCATATCGAAAAATTCGTTATTTGAAAGAAGACGCATATACGTTTTTATCGCGTCCTTCGCGTAGGTGTAGGACTGAGTTTCAGTTACTATAGTCGTAGACTGAGCATTACCAAACTCAGGGTTTACCATGAACGTTACGTTAAGCCCGTACATAGGAACAACTGCAAACAAGCTATATGACAAGCCAATTGCGGCACACAAAATTACAGATAGCAAAATTATCGGCCATCTTTTAGCGAACACGTCCAATATATCCGTGAGATTGAGTTCTATATTCTCCATCATTACCTCCTGGATTGCACAAAATTACATAGTATATTATATCAAAGTATCACCGAAATGTCAAGAGAATAAACAGTCTAAACGTTTCTAAAAACAATATTTATTTTTTGCATAAAAATATCCAAAAAGGTATTGCATTTTGTTTTTTTTTGTGATATACTCTTACAGTACGCTATGTGCACAAAAAGGACGGTCCTCTGCGAAGCTCTGCATGAACGCCCGGATTTATAAGGAGGAAGCCAAAATGGATCTTATTAAGGCTTTTACAAACGAGCAGTTAAAGGAAAACGCTCCTGAAATCGTTGTCGGTAACAACGTGAGAGTTCACATCAGAATCGTTGAAGCGGCAAAGGGTAAGGACGTTAAGGAGAGAATTCAGATATTCGAAGGTACCGTTATCGCCAAGCACGGCGGCGGAATCTCCGAAACCTTCACCGTTAGACGCGTTGCATACGGTTGCGGTGTTGAAAAGACATTCCCTCTCCACTCTCCCAACGTTGTTAAGGTTGAAACAACCAGAGTTGGTAAGGTTAGACGTGCTAAGCTTAACTACCTCAGAAGCAGAGTTGGTAAGAGCTCCAAGGTAAAGGAACGCATCTGAGTTTCTTTGCAACATTTCAATAGTAGATGCGAAAAAGAACTGTATCCGTTTTGGCGGCAACAGTTCTTTTGTCGCTTTACTGTTACCAAAAGGAAAAACAGTTATGGCAGATATATTTGACCTGTTCAAAAAAATTGAAAAGAAGCAGGATACGGCACCAAAGCCCGTTACCTACATTGTTGCAGGGCTTGGAAATCCCGGAAACAAGTATCTAAGGACCCGTCACAATGCCGGGTTCATGGCACTTGACGTAATATGCGAAAAGCACGATTTTAAGATTAATAAGCTTAAATTCAAGTCACTTTGCGGTGAGACGGATATCGATGGTGTAAGAGTATTGTTCTTGAAGCCGCAGACTTTTATGAACAACTCGGGCGAGGCGGTTCGTGAAGCAGCTTCGTTTTATAAGATCCCACCGGAAAACGTAATAGTCATATTTGACGATATTTCCCTTGACCCCGGAAAGATCCGCATCCGAAAAAAAGGCAGCGACGGCGGTCACAACGGGATAAAGAGCATTATTTACCATCTCAATTCCGACAAATTCCCCCGAATAAAGATAGGTGTCGGTGCAAAGCCTCATCCTGAATATGATCTGGCGGATTGGGTGCTTGGAGATATCCCCTCTGAGTTGCGAGATACCTTCACCGATGCTCTCGTTTCTGTGTCCGAAGCACTTGAACTTATTATCAAAGGTGAATCGGATTCCGCTATGGCAAAATTCAACTGACATAAATAAGTCAACGCCTGCAAAGGCATTACGAAAGGCAACCTATGCGACTTATTTGCGATAATATAAAAAAAGAGCGTGAATACAAAGAGTTCTTAAAGACACGTGAACGTCTGAACTTTGAGCGTATGCGCCCCGTCACGGTTACAGGTCTCTCCGACGGTGCAAGAGCCGCTTTTTACGCGTCGATTATCGACGATCTGTCGGGTGACTCTCCCCTCCCTCCTCTGATCCTCGTACCAAACGAGAAGGACGTGCTAAGACTTTCGAACATTTTCACAGACTACGGTCTCGATCCACTCACATACCCGCTCAGAGATTTTATATTCCATAACATTACAGCCTCCCATGAGTATGAGCATGAGAGGCTTAAGGTCTTGTCTGAGCTTGCACTGTCGGGAACGTCGGGAGCTATCATAACTACACCTGACGCGGCTCTTCAGATGACCATGCCTCCCGATTATCTGAGGGAATGTACGGTAAAGCTTTCACTCGACACACCTTATGATCCCGAGGAGCTTATCAAAAGGCTTGTTATGGGCGGTTACGTCAGGTGTGAGATGGTGGACGGTGTCGGTCAGTTTGCCGTAAGAGGCGGAATAGTAGATATTTATCCCCCGCTTTATCAAAGTCCCATCAGAATCGACTTTTTTGACACAGAAATAGACCAGATGGGATATTTTGACTTACTCACTCAAAGAAAGACCGAGAACATCGTCAGCGTCACAATCCCACCTGCAAGGGAGCTTATACCGTCCGTTGACAAGCGCGCCGTTATTGAAAAATGCATTAACTCGCTTTTGAAATCTGCCACCAATCCAAGAGTCAAGGCAGAGCTTGCGCGAGAGCTTGATGAAGTCAGAAACGGTCTTGAGCTCGCATTTATTGACAAGTATCTTCCTTTAATTTACGACGAAAAATACTGTCTTCTCGATTACTACCTTGACAAAAATCTTAACGGCGGTAAGCGTCCTCTCGTCTTTATGCAGGAAAGCAATTCCTGCTCTGAGCGAGTCAAGGGTAATGACTGGCATATTTCTCAAGAGCTTCTCGCGCTTTGCGAGTCAGGCGAGCTTAACGTCAAAAACGGTGTATGGGCGAAAAATCACGGCGATTTCGACGAGTTTACCGACTTGTGCGGATTCGTTGTAGTCGATACGTTTACATCACCCAACGAGCGAAGAAGTGCAGGACTGTTTTCGTTCAATACCAAGCAAACGGTTAACTACTGTGACAATTTCGAGCTCCTGACGGAGGACATCGAGCATTATATAAAAAGAGGCTACTACATTACGGTTGCCTGTGAAAATGAAGCTGCCGTCAGAAGTGTTCACGCTTCCCTTATAGATGCCGGTGTAAATGCTGTCATTATATCTCCCGATACAGAGCCGGAAGCACTCTCGCGCAAGACTGTATACGTTCTAAGCGGAACCACCATTCCGGGCTTCGAGCTTGTAAGCGAACGATTCGCGCTCCTCAGTATGCTACCTGCAGGAAGCTACGCACGCTCGGTACAGATAAAAGCCCGCCGCAAGCGCACCAAGCGAGAGCAAGAAAAGCAGATACTATCCTGCACCGACCTTAATGAAGGCGATTACGTTGTTCACGTCAACTACGGTATAGGTCAGTATCTCGGCATACAGAAGCTCACAGTAGATGGTGTTACAAAGGATTACATCAAGCTTCAGTATGCAGGTAACGATACTCTTTTCATCCCCACTAACCAGCTTGATAACGTAAGCAAATATATAGGTGCCAGAAGCGACGACGGAATAGTCAAGCTTTCAAAAATGGGCGGCGCAGAATGGGGAAAGTCCAAAGCAAAAGCAAAGGCTGCCGCAAAGAGCATGGCAAAGGAGCTTATCAAGCTTTATGCGGCACGTCAGACACGAGAGGGCTTTGCATTCTCAGAGGATGACGACGCTCAGATGGAGTTTGACTCGTCCTTCGAGTACGAGGAGACCGACGGTCAGCTTTCGGCAATTGAGGACGTAAAGCGCGACATGCAAAGGCGTGTTCCTATGGACCGTCTGATATGCGGTGACGTCGGATACGGCAAGACCGAGGTTGCCCTCAGAGCCGCGTTCAAGGCGGCAATGGACGGCAAGCAGACTGCAGTTCTCGTCCCGACAACAATACTCGCTTTCCAGCATTACAGAACGTTTGTTTCAAGAATGAGAGGGTTCCCCATAAAAGTCGAGATGCTTTCAAGCTTCCGTTCGACTAAGCAGAACGAAGAAACCCTCCGTAAGCTCAGACGCGGCGACGTTGATATAATAATAGGAACGCACAGACTTATTTCCAAGGACGTAAAGTTCAAGGATCTCGGGCTTGTGGTCATAGACGAGGAGCAACGCTTCGGGGTTGCACAGAAGGAAAAGCTCAAGGAGTTATCCTGTGACGTTGATATCCTTACGCTGACTGCTACCCCTATCCCGAGAACCCTTAATATGGCGATGAGCGGTATCAGGGATATGTCAATTCTCGATGAGGCACCCGGTGACCGCTTCCCAGTTCAGACATACGTTTTAGAGCACGATGATATGATTATCACTGAGGCTATCCGCAAAGAGCTTCGGCGCGGAGGTCAAGTGTTCTATCTTCACAACAATATCGACAGCATTGCTACAGTCGCAGGTCTAATACGAGAGGCGATTCCCGATGTCAGGGTTGCGGTAGCTCACGGCAGAGTCGACAAGGAGGTTCTGTCTGATATATGGCGCGATCTCGTCAACGGTGACATTGACGTTTTGGTTAGCACAACCATTATAGAAACAGGTGTTGACGTGCCTAACGCAAATACCCTGATCATCGACAACGCCGACAAGCTCGGACTTTCTCAGCTTCATCAGCTTAGAGGACGTGTCGGACGCTCAGGCAGACGCGCGTACGCATATTTCACCTATCCCAAAAACAAATCCATTTCCGAAATTGCCACCAAGCGTCTTGCGGCAATCAAGGAGTACACCGAATTCGGTGCGGGCTTCAGAATTGCCATGCGTGACCTCGAGATCAGAGGTGCGGGTAATCTGCTCGGTGCCGAGCAGCACGGTCATCTTGACAGCATTGGCTACGACCTGTATATCAAGATACTCAACGAAGCAATTCTTGAGGAAAAGGGAGAAACTCCCGTACCAAAATTCGAGTGTCTTGTTGACGTAAACTTCGATGCGTACATCCCTGAAAAATATATACGCACAAGCGCACAAAGAATGGAAATGTATAAGAAGATCGCTCATATTGAAAACACGGAGGACTTCGACGATATCGGTGACGAGCTTATAGACCGTTACGGAGAACCGCCCAAACAATGCCGAAATCTTCTCTACGTTTCGCTTATGAGAAATCTCGGAGGGGCGGCAAGAATATCAAAGATCGAGCATCGAGGCGGGACCATTACGCTCTTCCCCGAGAAGATAGATTTTGAAGCATTCGCTGCAGTCAATGACAAGTATAAAAATGCATTCGTAATATCGGCAGGAGCAAAACTGACGATAGTTTACCGTCCGAGACGCGGTGACGAGCCGCTTGAGCTGATATGCGATATGCTCACGCTTTATAATCAAGAATTAAACAAAAGCAAACAAGAAAATCAGTAAAAAAGAGGTCAAAAATTATGAAAAAAATTATTGCGGCATTATTAATTATGATAACCCTGCTCGGAGTATGCTCCTGTGGAGGAAACAGCTACGCAATGAAGTACGGCAAGGCCGTTATTTCCGAAAACGAATATATGTACCTTCTATCAAGATATAAGGCTATATTCCTTACAAGCTACCTCGGCGGTCAGGACACCGACGAGGTTTGGAGTATGCCGGTAGCCGAAAACGGCACTACTATCGAGAATTTTCTTATGAGCGTTGCAAACCAAAATATCAAAAATAACGCCATCTGTCTTCAGAAATTCAACGATCTCGGTCTCAAGCTCACAAAGGAGCAGATAAACGCGGTAGACGAATATATAAAAACTCTTACAAGCAATGCGGGCGGCAAGGACGTGCTCAACTCTGCTCTTTCCGAGTTCGGTGTTAACGTAAACGACCTCAAAGAAATATACCTAAAGGACGAAAAGATAAAGGCTGTTAAAACAGCACTTTTTGAAGAGGGTGCAGAGCTTGAGCTTTCTGACGTTGAGCGAGATGCATACTATAAAACAAGCTACGTAAGACTTAAGCACATCTACATCAACAACGCAAAGGATTTCGCACGTGATGAAGAAGGCGACCTCATTATAGACGGCGACACTGGCTCATACAAGACACGTGAGCTTTCCGAAGCGGAAAAAGCCGAAAAAACCGCTCTCGCCGAGAGCATCTATGCAGACATTATCTCGGGCGGCAACTTTGATACTCTTATGCTTGAGCATACTGCCGACCCCGCTATGGTCAATTTCCCCGACGGATACTACGTTACCGTCTCCTCTACACTTCTCCCCACAGAGCTTATTGAAAAAGGATTTTCAATGGCTGACGGCGAGGTTGAGTACATTGAGAGCGAGATAGGTATTCACATAATCAAGCGTGAGCCTCTCGAGGATAAGGCTTACGCAGACACGGCAAAGCTGGTATTCTTCACGGATTTTGAAAATACGCTTATGCTTTCTAAGCTTTCCGACTATCTCGCAACTCTCTCCGAGGACGTTATTATGAACACGGACATAACCGACTCATTTACCCTCAGAACGTCAAGCGCCAACTACTCGTATTGATTTTACTTAAATTTTCCGGAGATCTATATGAAAATACTTATGGCTCTTATGGGCCTTGAAATAGGCGGTGCGGAAACTCACGTCGTTGAACTTTCCAAGGAGCTTTCCCGTATGGGACACGATATCACGGTTGCTTCATCGGGCGGCGTTTACGAAAAGGAGATCACCGACTTCGGTATCACTCACGTTACCTTGCCGCTTGGCTCAAAATCACCGTTATCACTTCTTACATCATATTCAGGATTGAAGAAGCTGATCAAAAGAGAAAAATTTGATATAATTCACGCTCACGCAAGAATACCTGCTTTTATTTGCGGACGTCTTGCACGAAAAATGGGGTTTAAGTTCATTACAACTACCCACTTTGATTTCAAGGTAACCTCCCTTTACCGAAAAACGTCCGATTGGGGAGAATATCAACTTGCGGTCAGCCATGACCTCAAGAATTATCTCGTCAAGAATTACGGAGCAAATCCCGACAACATAAGCGTTACTATCAACGGTATAGATACGGAGAAATTCACTTCCACCCGTAACATTGATGCACTAATTGGGAAAATCGGATTAAATGAAGGTAAAAAGCGCGTTCTTTACGTCGGAAGAATTGACGAGGAGGTGGCGGAGGCTGCTCTGCTCCTTGCAGAAAACGCGCATTTTATTGCAAAGCGTGTTCCCGGCACTCAAGTTATTATAGTTGGCGGAGGTAGTGCGTTTGATAAGCTTTCTGAGCTTGCAGACAAGTCAAACATTCTTGCCGGATACGAATGTGTTAAGCTTATGGGACCGAGAACAGATATTGCCGACTTTACAGCACTTTGTAACGTTTTCGTCGGTGTGTCGCGCGCTGCTCTCGAAGCTATGGCAGCAAAGCGCCCAACGGTGCTTGCGGGTGCTCAGGGATATATGGGTATCTTTTCGGCAGACAAGCTCGAGACTGCTATCTCAAACAACTTCACCTGCCGCGGCGAAGCAAAAACCACGGGAGAGCTTATAGTAAATGACGTTTGCAAACTTCTTGAAGCTTCCGACACCGAGCTTGAAGCTATCGGTGAATACAACCATAGCGTAGTAAAAAAACACTACTCGGTTTCACGTATGGCTCTCGACCATCTCGCAGTTTACGAAAACGCAGGTGCGCGTCTTGACGAAAAAGCGGAGATCATTATAAGCGGTTATTACGGTTTCGGAAATCTCGGTGACGATACCCTTTTGCGCTCACTCATTGCTTCTCTTCGCCGTGAGAAGCCTGACGTTAAGATAACCGTACTTTGCGCAAAGCCTTCAAAAATGCGCTCCCTATATGGAGCGAGATGTATAAACAGGTATAATCTCCCTGCAATAATCAGCGAAATGCGGCACGCCTCCATACTCATCAACGGCGGCGGAAATCTCATTCAGGACGGAACAAGCAAAAAAAGTCTTCTCTATTACACGAGCATCATGAGACTTGCGCGTAAAATGGGACTTAAAACTGTTCTTTATGCTAACGGTATAGGACCGCTTTACAATGACATCAGCCGCAAGAGAGCAAAGCTTGCTATTGAAGAGTGCGAACTCATTACCCTGCGCGACCCCGAATCTCTTGAGCTTATCCGTGAGCTTGGATGCCATAGTGCAGCAAACAATGCCAAAATAAGCGCCGACCCTGCTTTTGCAGGTCTTGACAGCGACAAAAAATGGATTGATTTCATATTAAAACGCGAGGGGCTTGAAATAGGCGAAAAATATTTCATGGTTTCCGTTAGAAGCGGAAATACGCTGGCTGACGATAAAGTAAGCTACGATGAAAGAGTTGTTACTAATCTCTCAAGAGCAATTAATTCAATTATAGACAAATATGGCTTTACTCCGATTTTCGTTCCCTTCCAAAGCAAGATCGATGATGCGATCACGGCAAAGCTTGCCTCAATATGTAAGTGTGGAATAACTTTGTCGGGGCTTTCCGCAACCGAGCTTTGCGGCGTAATTGACGTTTGTGAATTCACGCTCAGTATGAGATTACATCTTCTGATTTTCGCGGCTTCCAGGTCTGTACCGATGGTGGGTATCTCGTATGACAAAAAAGTTGATTCATTTATGAAATATATTGACTTAGATGCTGCCTGTGACGTAAGATACTTTGAACCTTCAGACATTGTAAACGCGGTTGTCAATATTGTTGAAAACCGCGACAAGCTCGTAAAAAAGCTCTCAGATAAAAAGCTCGAATTCAACAAGCTCACAAACGATGATGCAAAAGCGGTAATCGCTATGCTGTAACAACAAAAAATCCGTTGCAATCTGCAACGGATTTTTTGTTGTTTTGATTAGTCCTCGTCGAAAAGCTTGACACCGTTCAGTATAAACTTGCGGCGGTTTTTGTTGTCTCCTATTCTGTCATAATAGAAGTAATTCTTTCCAAACGTACCGTTTTCGGTAAGCTTTTTGAGTGTCTTTTCGCTATACCAGAACTGCTTGTTAGCTCCCTTTCCATTAGCACTGTCTTCGCCGAGGAAGCCTATCGAGCCTTCATTGAGAGGATGTATAATTATGTTGTTTCTCCAATTGAAGCCATTGCCGTTTGTCGTTGTTGTAACAGCCTTCAAAATGTGACGGCGCTCACCCCAGAAGCAATTGTCTTCAATGTAACAATCTATGTATTCCGCTTTGGTTTCTCCACCGCCGTAGAAGGCGCACCATTCAAACTTATAGTGGTTGAATGCCTTCCAGCCTGTACCCGATCCCGTAACAAAGTTGTCATAAAGCTTACAGTTTATAAGCTTTGCATAAGTTGTTTCGGTAGCGGGTTCTCTCGTTGTGTACCATACCTCAAGCGCTGCTTCTCTGAGCGCATTGCCGTAGAATTCGATGTTTTTGGCAATCTTTATATCGCCCTCATTCAGACGTCCCTGCCACTGTACTGTCGGACCGCAATCAAAGCACTCATATACGTAGTTATTGTAAACCCAGAAACCGTCAGCTGTTCCGAAAATTTGTATTCCGTTGCCGTAACGGGTTATTTTATTGTCTCTTACAAACTGTATCGAACCGCCGATAAAGCCTATCTCACAGTTGCGGATGGTTAAATTTGTACACGATCCTGCGCCAACACCGTGTGAGCCTGTGTATTTGATGCAAAGGTTATCAATAGTAACACCCGATTTCCCCGTAACACCGTGACCGCGTGTGCAAAGCTCGATAGACCAGAAACGCTCCCCGGGATTGCCCGTACGGCAGAACAAGAACAGGTCCTCGGTATTTATGTCAAAATAATACATAAGATCAGATTCGGGAATCTCAGCAGCGATTTTTCCAAGGTCTTTATAATCCTTGAACTCGCGTGGTGGCAAAAGCCACTTATTTATTCCGTTAGAAACCAAGTCATCGCTTCCGGCAGGCATGGTAAAATCCTCGTCAACTTTCTTGACTACTCTCATACCATAGCACTCGCCATCATTGAAGACTATGTTTCCGACGTCATGCGAAAGATCTATCTTCTCGTGGAATCTGTAAACTCCCTCAACGTCAGTCTCACACCACTGGTCAGGACGGTCTGCTTCGGTTGACGCAAGTATTCTCGGCTTTTGTCCTTCGCCGTACGCAGAATAAGTAATTCCAAAATCGGATTTAAGTTTTGCGTGCCACTCATCTCCACGCTTGAAAAGAACCACGTCGCCTGCTCTTACAGTCTTGTCGTCCTGTGCTGCATGAAGCTTATCAACAGTTCTCCACGCGGTCTCAGGAGTAAGACCGTCGTTTAAGTCGTCACCATCCGTTGAAGATATATAACGAACAAATCCACCTTCACCGAGCGTCCATTCGGATTCGGTATTAAGTATTCTGTTTTTTCTTTCTTCAAACGCAGCTTCAAGTCTTGCTTCAAGATCAGAGGGAACGCTTTGAACGATCGCACCGGATTCGTCAAATTTTTCTTTATCCTTTGCAAAAAGCTCGCTTATTGACTTACTCATAATTATGACCATTCCTTTCCGCTGCGCTACAAGACACAAAAGGGATATGAAATCCGAGTGCGTCACGCAGCATTCAAAAATTTGTGTTAAAATATCACTTGAGAAAGCAGACACACTACACAACACGTGGAGGTGAGTAGCATGGTATCTCGCCAGCTGAATAATTATGTGTGTCGAATGCTCTTTCAAGCACAAATGAGTAGGGCAAAGAACCCTGTAAACTTATCTTTGGAGAGACGTTACTTCAATCTTTC
>JAZSOD010000045.1:0-2604 GCA_045536775.1 Eubacteriales bacterium
CCTTGGCTCACAGAACGACATGGCTACGATCCGACTTTGCCTTTACGGAGATTATGGAGCTTGCGGAGGCGGGACAGATTGGAACGCTTATCGTAAAAGACCATTCCCGTCTTGGACGTAATCGTTTGGTCGTCGGACAACTCTTGGAAGAAGAATTTGACCGCCTCGGTGTGCGCTATATTGCCATTCTTGACAATATCGACACTTCAAAAGGATTAAGTGATTTTCTTCCCGTGCAGGATTGGTTCAATGAAATGCACGCTAAAAACACCTCTCAAAAGGTGCGTGAAGTATTCAAGCACAAGGGCGAGTCGGGTATTCCTCTGACAACGGTATTGCCTTACGGCTATATGAAAAATCCCGAAAATCCGAAAGAGTGGCAGATTGACGAGCCTGCTGCCGAGGTAGTACGAAAGATCTTCGCGCTTTGCGTGGAAGGATTCGGACCGACGCAGATTGCAAAGAAGCTGACCGAAGAAAAGATACCTACACCTACGGAGCATTGGATAAGCGTTGGGCGTAAATGTTCCGCCCAACCTGCGGTTCCCGGAAGGTGGGTAGCAAGAACGGTTGCAGACCTCTTGGAGAAGCAGGAGTATGTGGGAGATACGGTCAATTTCCGTTACACAACCAAGTCTTTCAAGAACAAAACGAGGGTACACGTTCCCGAAGAAAATTGGAAGATATTTGAGAATACTCACCCTGCCATCATTGACCGAGAAACCTTTGCTATCGTCAAGGAGCTTCGCCAGCACAAGCGCAGACCTTTGCGTGGCGGAAACGTCAGTATGTTCTCGGGAATTGTATTCTGTAACGATTGCGGCGGAAAGCTCTATTATTGCACGGCAAAAAATCTTACGCACGAGCAAAATTCTTTCACCTGCTCAACCGCAAGACTGAACAAGGATAATTGCACCGCTCATTTTGTCAGAGAGGTGCACCTTGAACAAGCTGTCCTGCAAAGTATGCAACGTGTCTTTTGGTACGTGCAATGCTTTGAGAGGAAGTTTGCCGAGCAGATGCAAAGCCGTTCTATCGAGGAAAGCCGCAAGGAACTATCCAAGAAAAGACGCGAGCTTGAAAAGACCGAAAAGCGAATAGCCGAACTTGACACACGTTTTATGCGTATTTACGAGGACAACCTATCGGGGAAATTGTCCGATGACCGCTTTGCTCAAATGTCCAAAATGTATGAGGATGAGCAGGCGGAAAAGAAAAAGCTTGCCGAAACACTTCGCACAGAGATAGAAGCGGGCAAGCAGCAAACGGACGATATCGAAAAGTTTATTGCCAAAGTTAAAAAGATAACCGAGGTGAAGGAGCTTACTCCCGAACTTGTCCACGAGTTCGTTTCCGAAATCGTAGTCCACGCTCCGTACCGAAAGGATAAACGCAGACATCAGCAGATCGACGTGTATTATCACGGTGTCGGTATTGTCTATATTCCCACAGCTGAGGAAATAGAGGAACTGTTCGAGGAGCATTGGGAAGATGTGAAATGGGAACGAGAACAAGAAGTTAAAATAAAAGAGAAAACGGCATAACCGAAAATTCGGTTACACCGTATCTCATTCTTAGAAAGGGCGCTCTTGGGCTATCCTACCTGCTTTATGGTAGGTAGCCCAAGCGTCCCCTTTTATTTACTTATTTCGGGTTGATGATATCCGACCAGGGCTCCTTTATGATCGACCAGGTAAGCGAGCTTACGCTCTCACCGGGGGCAAACTTATGATCCTCATCGCATGCGAGATACACGACAGCCACGTAATCCCCGACGGCGGTCTTCACGTTATTGTCGTACTCCTTAACGGTAACACCGATCTCGGCAAGAGCCGCGACCGTCTCATCGCTAAGCGTGACGGTCTTCTCAGCACCGTCGGCCATGAAGGGTTCGGTGTACGTCCAGACGAAGGTGATACCGGAAAGGTCAACGATCTCAAGCTCAACAAGCGGCTTCTCGCTGATCGTCAGGGTAAAGGTCTTATCCTCCGGCTTGACATACAGGGTCTCGTCGGTCACCGTAAAGCTAACGGTCACCTCATAGTCACCCGGCTCAATAGCCTCGGTCACCGCCACGCCGTCCTTCTTCATGGTAACGGTGAAGGCAAGCCCCTCGACCGGGGCGAACATAGGCGTCTGATCCACGCCGGTATAAGGAAGCGTGCGATCGGCGAAGAGGTCAGCCGAGAATTCAAACTCGCCGGCGCCGATCGTGAGGGTCGCGGTCATGGGCGCAGGGAGGTTATAGTTCGCAGCCGCCGCGGCATCCTTGAAGGAGAAGGTCGCGGTGACCTCGTACTCGCCTCTCTCCATACCGCCGCCCTCGTAGGCCACGTCCAGGAAGGACGGGAGGGTACCGGTCAGCTCAAGGCTCTGGGGCGTGCCGGACAGGAACGGAACCTCCTTATCATCAAAGGAAATGCCACTCATATCCACATTCGCCTTCGTAATGGTAAGGTCCACATCCTCAAGACGGTTTTCGTAATTCTTGTTCATCGCGGCATCGGCATACGTAAAGATGATCGCGAACTTCGCAGTATCACCGGCGTTCTTGATCGGGGTACCCTCTACACGGTAGGTGACCCCCGCAGGAAGAGCCGCAAC
>JAZSOD010000022.1:0-13653 GCA_045536775.1 Eubacteriales bacterium
TCGGGGTATCTATTTGTTTTCTGCGTATCAAATTTTGATTATCCGAAGGGGAGACCTGCGGTCTCCCGCGGGCGAACACAGTTCGCCCCTACCGTGTGTTAGGTAAATATTTTGTGATTTCTCCGCTAATTTTGCACACCGTTCTGCGCATCCTTTTTCTATTCTCCCTTAATAAGCTCTGCAAACGTGTTTGCAAGCAGCTCTGCCGAGTACTTTGCCTGCGAGAGCGTGTTTCCGTCAGAGCCTATTTCAACAAGCACCGAGCCCTCGGTGTACTGCTGATTATAGGATGCGCCGCGCAAGGCGGTAGTCCTGACTAAAGAGGGATATTTTTCGCTGAGCTTTTCTGTCATCTTCAGAGTAAAGGTCAGATTCTTTTGCCAATGAGGAAAGTCCGCACCGCCCGCGTCCGTACCCGCAACAAACATTATCTGCGCCGCTTCCTTACCCTCAACGGTCGATACGGGACGCGCCTTTGCGCCGCTTTCGTATACTATGGCGTCGCGGTGCAGGTCGAATATGTACTTTATAGACGGGTATTCTTTTATATATTCGCGTATAGATGCGGCGGCAAGGGAATATGCGTCCGAGTAGGACTCCGCATCATGCAAAACGGTACAGTGGAGCGAGGGGATGCCGTTTTCCTCGAGCACCTCGGAAAACACTTTTCCCACGGCTATCATATTATACTTCTCGTCAACTGTTCTCGTTTTAGTGCCTTCTTCAAAATATGTACTTGCTTCTCTCGAATAGCATTCGGTGGCGTGAGTGTGAATTACGAGTACGAGCGGCTCATCTGACTCAGGATTATAGCCGAAGTCGTATAACGACATCAGCAGCTTTTCGGGGTCTGGCCTTTTTGACGTTGAGTTGTTTATGAGCAGATGGTTGTCTGTGCTGATGTCACAGCTTATTATCGGGTATATATTTTCCGCATTGATTTTGTCGGGCGGGTATTCGGGTATGCTCCACTCCGGAGAGAGCTTGTCATTTGAATGACTGTGCTCGGGAGCAGGTGCGTTTGGCAACACTATTATCGGCTCCTCGGGCGCTTTTGGCGACTGACCGAAAAAGGCGTGGCTTAAAAGCCTGTTTCCGTCGAGGATATATTTTTTGTGATGAGTGGGAGAATAGAATGCGTTAAATGAAAGGTAATCGGCAATACGGGTGCGGACGGGTGCGGATCTTAACAGAAGCACGAAGGAGGAGCACGCGCCCGCGATCAAGCAAAGTCCAATAAGGAAGGTCTTTATTCTGTCACGTCTTTTGGAATTATTCAATTTAATACCTCTTTTGAACTTTTTTACTTAATTATATTGTGGGACAGGCACGAGTATTCACGAAACAAGCAGGTTTATTGCGTCGGCAATAAGCCTTGACACCTCTACCGTAACCGTATCACTTTCTTTCGGAGTCACAAAAAAGCCTCTGCCGTTTTCAAGGACCGCCTTTAGTGAGGGGCTGATGTTGTCGATACCCGCCTTTTCAAGTGCATCGTACACCATAGTGGAGGACTCCACTACGGTCGGAACGCCAATTGCTATAACGGGACAACCTACGCTATGCCTGTTTATAGCTTGGCGAGTGTTGCCGATGCCGGAACCGGGAGCGATACCCGTGTCGGTTATTTGAACGGTGGTCGCAAGATTTGACAGCTCTCTTGCAACGAGCGCGTCTATTACTATCATAAGATCCGGCTTCACGTTTTTCGCTGCACCTTTTATAAGTTCAAGCGTTTCGATTCCCGTCTGACCTATAACACCGGGCGCAATACCCGACACCGACTTTCCTCCGAGCATATTGTAAAGAGTGGTATTAAGTCCCTCGAGATGACGGGTGATTATTACGTTCTTGAGTGCCTCGTGACCTATTGCGTCAGAGGTGATATAGCGGTTGCCGAGACCTGCCACAAGTATATTTTGTGCCTCGTCCTTGCCCGAGGCCTCCCGATAAAGCTGCTTTATATATTTGCATATCATTTCAGACCCTGTGGAAAATCTTTCTTCTGTGGCGTGCCATATTCTGCCCGTGCTTATTGTGACGTAGGTGCCGCAGGGCTTGCCGATGACCTGCTCGCCGTTTGTATTCAGTATTTTTAATACCGATAGCTCAAAGCCTTTTTCCGTGATGCTTTCAAGGGAATAATCCTTGCTTTGCAGTTGACTTTTATCTCTGTCTAATTTGGCGGTGCATTCGCTTGCAAGGTCGGTGCGCGTGTATATACGGTTCATATCTACCTCTCATACGTTTTTCTTAACTTTTATTATTGCCCAAAAGATATGGTTTTAGGTTGCAAAGCAAGAAAATTGTAACATTTCTACAATAAACACACCTTCGTATTGTGCACAAGTAATAATCTTTATTTATTCTTATTTTGTTAATTGATTAAATAAAAAAAATGTGATATAATACAAACAGTATGCTTATTATGGCAAAATATAGCCTTAATAAACAGTTATTATATTGCTTGTTTGCCGTTTGCACGGCAGAAAAGGAGTTTTTTTACCTATGAAAAAGATTGTATCCGTGATGCTTGTTTTGGTTATGCTTACAGCATCCCTCGCGGGCTGTGGCGGCATCGCAAGAGACGCTGAAATTAAAGGAGCGCAGATAAGCGCGTACGTAACGGCTGAGCTCAGAGACTTTGACCCCGGCTATACTATGCTTGACGACGGCGCGGCTAAGATGTTTAATCTTATCTACGCAGGACTCGTATCGCTTGACGAAAACGGCAAGGTACAGTACGAGCTTATGGATGAGTACGAGGTTATTCACGATAAGAACCGCGGTACTCACAAAATGCTTATAACGCTTAAGGAAACTATGTGGAGCGACGGTAGAAGCCTTACGGCTGACGACGTGGTATACGCGTGGAAGAGAGTTCTTGACCCCGAATACGACAGCCCCGCCGCATCCCTGCTTTATGATATCAAGAATGCGCGTGCCGTAAAGAGTGGCGACTGCTCGGTTGACGACCTTGGTATCGCTTCTGTAAGTAACTACGTTCTTGAGATCTTCTTCGACGAGGAGATTGATTACGACCTCTTTATCGAAAGACTTGCAAGCCCCGCGCTCGTTCCTCTCAGAGAGGACGTTATTACTCGTTATGATAACTGGGCAACTTCGTCTTCCACTATGGTAGCAAGCGGTCCTTTTGCGGTAAAGAACTTCACACTCGGAAAGTCGGTTACTTTTGAACGTAACTCTTACTATTTCCGTGATAAAAACAAGGATAACCTTGATAAGTACGTTAAGCCTCACAGAATCAACGTAACCTTCGCAAAGAGCGTTGACGAGGAGTTTGAAAAGTTCCAGAACGGCGAGATATTCTATCTTGGCGACATTCCCGTGGACAACCGCGGAGAGTACAAGAAGAAGGCTAACGCAACGGATATTCCTTCGGTACATACATACGTTGTAAATACTCAGAACGAGCTTCTCTCCAAGCCCGAGGTGCGTAAGGCGCTCTCGATGGCTCTCGACAGAGAGGAGATCGCAAATCTCGTTGTATTCGCAAAGCCCGCAACAGGCTTTGTTCCTACGATGACCACAGATAAGACCTCCAAGGACAGCTTCAGAAAGAACGGTGGAGACGTTATCTCGAAGAAGGGTGATATTGAGGGCGCTAAGGCACTCCTTTCAAGCGTTGGAGTAAAGGGTGGTTCGTTCTCTATCTCCTACTTTGAAAACCCCACGGAAGAGGCTATTGCGGAATACGCTAAGTCTGTATGGGAAGAGCTCGGCTTCAAGGTAAGCACAGAGGCTCTTGCAAACTCCAAGAGACATTCTAACGCATACCGTGACAGAGATTTCGATATCCTTGCAATCGATTACCAGATGCTTTCCGAGGACGCGTTCAACTACTTCGCGACCTTCTCGACTGCAATGAGCGGCATGGGAATCGATATGCAGAATGGTAACTACGATGCTGTTGAGCACGTTTCGGGATACTCCGATGAAGCGTACGACGCTATAATGGAAAACGCATACGCGGCAGAAGACAGAAAGGCAGCGAGCGCTTATCTTCACGAGGCTGAGGCTAAGCTTGCCGAGGATATGCCCGTAATTCCTGTTGTATTCAATCAGGACTATTACCTCATAAACAAGAAGGTAATAAACAACGTATCGCTTGATTACTTCGGCGGTAAGATATTTACAAACCTCAAGATGAAGAACTACGAGAAGTATCTTCCCGTAGAAGAATAAAATGCAGCAGTCCGAAAGAGCCGAAAGGCTCTTTCGGTTTGTTTTTCGCTGATGAAAGGAAGAAATATGCAGGCGCCTATTACAGATACCAATGATATAAAGATATTCGTCTTGTATCTGATGAAAAACGTGCACAGACCTCTTGATTTTACAACTGTGAGCGAGATATCGGTGCAGGATGGATACGTGAATTACTTTGACTTTGCCTCTTGCTTTGCGGAGCTTATCGATAACGGAAGCATAAGTGAGACTATTGTTGACGGTGAGCCTATCTACGAGATAACAGAAAGAGGACTTATGGTCGTAAACGAGCTGCAGAGCAGTATTCTCAATATGATAAGAGAGAAGAGTCTTCGCAGTGCGCTCAGACTTTTGTCGTTCAAGGAGCGCGGCTCGGCGGTCTACTGCGGCTTCTCGCAGGTGGGTGACGATAAGTTTGTTCTTGAGTGCAGAATAACCGAAAAGAGCGAGCTGATAATGGACGTAAAGCTCGGTGTTGACTCGAAGCAGCTGCTCGACGTTATGATGTATAATTTCGACAATAAACCCGAAATTCTCTATAAGGGCATCATAGCGATACTTACGGGCGAGGTTGATTACCTGTTGGACTAAAAAATGTTTAACAAAATTTTCGCGCTTTAATTGGGCAGATTGCTAAGTTTGTTAACAAAATAACCAACAAGAGTTTTAACAAATTGTGAAAAATACACATGGTTTTGTCAAATTTCATAAAATTGTGTTATTTTTCACAAAAATGTGGCATCAAAAAAATGTTGACATTGTTGAATTTAATGGTATAATTATAAAAGAGTCAATAGACGGTGGGGCAGAATGAGAAAAGACGTAGCCGAGTTACTGAAGGGGATAGCGGATAATAACAGCCAAGCGTTTGAGGAGCTTTGTTCGATGTACGGCGGTATGATGTATTCGCTTGTCGGAAGCTTTGTAAGCGAGGAAGCTACGAGAGAGGATATCGAGGATCTTGAGCAGGAGGCGAAGATGCTTTTGCTCAATGCCGCGAGGACCTACGATTTTGCCTCGGGTCTTACCTTCGGACTTTATGCTAAGATCTGCGTAAAAAACGGTCTTATAACTCTGAACAGAAAAAAGAAAAGAGAGATAAAGACCGACGGTGTTGATATCGACGAGCTTAATATAGCGGTTCCCGATACCACGATCGACGTTGACGAAAACGAAAGCGCGGGCCAGCTTCTTGATAGACTGTGCGCTCTTCTTTCCGCAAACGAGACCGAGGTTTTGAAGCTCCGTATAGACGGCTTCTCGAACCCCGAGATTGCCGCGAGACTCGGAACAAGCGTTAAATCGGTTGAAAACTCGGTTTTTCGTATCAAACAGAAGCTCAGGACGGTTGTGTCCTGAACGTATATGCCCGAATAGCTTAAATAGAGCGTTGTAGCAGTTAGAATTGTGTCAAAGGTGGCGGTTTAAGTCCGTCGAAGGGCAAAAACTATTTTTACAAAGTGAGGAAGACTCAAATGTACCAGGACGAAGTTTTAGTTTGTAAGGAATGCGGCGCTGAGTTCACATTCACCGCAGGTGAACAGGAATTCTACGCTGAGAAAGGATTCCAGAACAAGCCCCAGAGATGCAAAGCTTGCCGCGACAAGAAGAAGAATGCAGCAAAGGCCCCCAGAGAGCTCTTTACAGCGGTTTGCGCACAGTGCGGTGGCGAAGCTAAGGTTCCCTTCGAGCCCAGTAGCGACAAGCCTGTATACTGCAGCGAGTGCTACGCAGCTATCAGAGCTGAACAGCAGTAACGAATAAAAAAGAAACGGTAAAAGCCGTTTCTTTTTTTATTGGTAAAAATCGGCAAAAAATACTGAAAAAAGTAAAAAAGTTTTGTTTTTGCTATATACAAATTTGCTTGTTTATGTTATAATATTGTCAGTATAAGGCGAACTGTATCATTTTGCAGATTGTCGATAAAGCGTAATGCTGATATGTTGGAGAAAATATACCGTATGAACAAAAAAAGCTTTGCAGACCGTCCTCATAAGCGCAGTGAAGACAGGGCGGAGGCGGACGAAAATCTTGTTATAGGAAGAAACGCGGTGCGTGAGCTTTTGAAAAGCGGACGCAGCGTCGATAAAGTATTCGTTGCAAGGGGAGAGCGCGAGGGCTCGATAACCGTAATAGTGGCAGAGGCTATCAAAGCAAAGATACCCGTGGTCGAATGCGAAAGGCAGAAGCTTGACGCTATGGCTCACGGTGTAGTGCATCAGGGAGTTATTGCTTCTGCGGCTGCAAAGGAATACGTGGGAATAGAGGATATACTGAAGATAGCCGAGGAAAGAGGGGAGGCGCCGCTTATCGTGATCGCGGACGGCGTTGAGGACCCGCACAACCTCGGAGCAATAATAAGAGTTGCCGAGGGCGCGGGTGCCCACGGACTTATAATCCCCAAAAGACGCGCGGCGGGAGTTACGTCGGTTGTGGAAAAGGCGTCTGCAGGTGCGCTTGAGCATCTTGCTATAGCTAAGGTATCAAATCTCGCGTCAGCGGTTGAAAAGCTCAAGGAGCTCGGTGTGTGGATATACGCGGCCGAGGCAGGAGGTACACCCTACTACGAGGTAGACTTCAGCGGACCCGCCGCAATAGTAGTCGGAAGCGAGGGCTTCGGCGTATCGAAGCTTATAAAGGACTTGAGTGACTTTAACGTGTCTATCCCTATGTACGGAAAGGTTACCTCGTTCAATGTTTCCTGCGCTACCGCGGTTATAGTTTGCGAGGCGGCAAGACGTCACCGAGGATAAGCTTGGAATTACTCAATCATCATACAGGAAAGGAAGATAAAAATGCCCAACAGAGATGACGAACTGAGTCGCGACGAGCGCGATGCCGTTTCTGCCGAAGAGCTGTTAAGAAGGCTGAAGGGCGAGATGGAAACGGGAGGCGCGGTCAAGAAGACTGAAAGTCCCGTAAAAGAAGATTCTCATATAAGTGACGAGGCGGAGAGGACTGCCAGAGAAGAAGTCGTCCTCGGTGATCCCGATGAATTCGGAGATGATCTTGAGTCCTTGATGAGAATGGTTATGAATATGCCTGTCGAGGATACCGCGCCGGAGAAGACGGATGAAGCTATTGTAAGCGAAGATGCAGAAATTGAGAAGACTGCAGAAGCCGAAGCGGAAGAAGCTGATGATCCGGAAGAAACGTATACTGACGCAGAGGATTCTGCGGAGGGAAGCTCTGACGAGACGTCCGGTCACGAAGCTGTAATGGAAGACACTATCGTTTATTCTCAGCTTTCGTTTGATACGTTTGATGATGAAGAAACTGCGGAAGCGACGGTTAATGAAACTGCCGACGAGAATCATGAGGACAAAGCAGAGGAGCCCGTGCAGGAAATCGACGAGGTAGCCTCTGATGACGATGCCGACCCGTGGTACGATGATGACGAGGATATATTAAAGGCGCTCGCCGAGGAAAACGAGCCTGTAGACACAGGCAAAGAGGACGAAGGACAAAAGTCCTTCTTAGCTGACGTTGCAAAGCTTATTAACGAGTCTATCCCCGAGCCCATTCCCGAGGATGACGAATTCGGATTCGTCGAGGATACTGCGGCAACCGAAGACGAGACCGTAGACGGCGAGTCCGAGGCGATGGTGGGAGAAGACGGCGGACGTGAGTATACCTACACGGACGGAACTGAATTCAACAGCACAGAGGTAGGTATTTATAAAATTTTCGGCAACCAGGAGGATGCCGAAAAGGATTACGGCAAGGAAAAGGCGGCAGAGTGGTTTGATACCTCGAACGCACCTCCTATGCCCAGTCTGCCCGTAAAAAAGAAATTCTACGAATGCTTCGCGTCGGATTATGAATATACCTCTCACGAACAGGATGCGGAGATAAGAAGCAAGTATTCGAGGGTCTTCGGATTTACTGCTGTAAGATTTGTATTCTGCATAATATTTGCGGCTCTTATATTCGTTTTTGAAAATATGTCGCTTTTCGGTATCACCCCGACGGGAGCGATGAGTGTTTCCGTTTATCCTACGGTCTACGCGATGATAGACCTCCAGCTTGTCGTGCTTTGCGGCGTTATGGCGTACAGAAGTATATCAAGCGGATTCGTTTCGCTCATAAAGCTTCGTCCGACCGCCGAAAGCGTTTCGACTATACTTCTTGCGGCATCGCTCGTATATACAGCAGTAATATCGGCGGCACCCGGACTCAGAGGCGGAGCAATCTATAATTTTCCCGTGGCACTTGCTATGGTGTTCACAATGCTTTGCGAGCTTCTGAATCTAAAGAGAGAAGCGATGGGCTTCGGAGTGGTTTCGTCTGCGCGCAGAAAGTACGCTATCAGACACATCACCGATGAGGAAAGAGCGCGTGATGCGGCACTGTTTGAGGATTACGTACCCGAGGGCTCACCTATGTTTGCGGTCGTTAAGACGGGATTTGTTGACGGATTCTTCAAGCACATTCGTCCCGACTTCACAAGAAGAAAGTTTACTGTAGCACTCCTTATAATCAACGCGGCGGAGGTAGTTCTTGCGGCAGTGTGCGTAATGCTAATGGGCGCGGACGCATATTCGGTAGCGACAATGGCGTATGGCACACTTGTGCTCGGACTCTCGTCCACATATATCATTTCGTGTGCTCACCCCTTCTACCGTGCGTCGAAGGTCGCGTTTGACACGGACAGCGCCGTGATCGGAGAAAGCTCACTTAAGGAGTATTCGGACGGTTCTGTTGTCTTCTTTGATGACAGGGACGTTTTCCCTGCAACGGGAGTCAAGATAAACAGCGTAAAGGTTTATGGCGAAAACAGAATAGATACTGTCATCTTCTACGCGGCGAGCATTTTCGCGCGTACCGGAGGACCTCTCCGTGACGTTTTCAGCCTTGCAACCGTTGATATAGGTCACAGCGAAAGCCTCGATATATTCGAGGGTGAGAGCAACGGTCTTTATTGCTCAATCGACGGCAATAACGTTTACGTCGGCACAAACGATTATATGATATCAAAGGGTTACGAGACCCCGTACGGCGAAAACGATTCGGGACTTGAAAAAAGCGGTATTCGTCTTATGTATATGGCTGACGAGGAGGAGATACTCGCGAAGTTCATCCTTCAGTACACGGTAGACTCCGAGTACGAGCTTATTTTCAAGCAGCTCTACAAGGCGGGTATGTGCGTTGGCATCAGAACCAATGACCCCAACATCGATACCGACTTCGTTATGAAGAAATTCAAGCTCGATACCGACTATCCCGTAAGAGTGGTGCATTTCGGACCCGACAGAGAGATAATCCGTACCACAGACAGATGTGAAAGCGGAATAGTCTCTACTCATTCGGTAAAATCCTTGCTCAAGGCTCTCTCACTTTGCGACAGGGTGAAATACGTGTCAAAGATACATAATCTGTTCCTGATACTCGGAGCCGTGCTTTCGGTACTCTTGGTCTACATAGTTGCGATGTTCTCAAAGCTCGGAATCGGCTCGGTATATATCGCGCTTTATCAGCTCTTCTGGATGATACCGATGTTACTTGTGACAATGTTTACGGAATGAAGCATACCGTTACGGTCACCGCCGTAACGGTATCTTTATGAAAACGACGGAAAGGCAAATTTATGGAAAACAAAATATCCCTTGACCGCATACTCAAGCAGGTCGAAAAGCCGGGACGCTATTCGGGCGGAGAATTCGGTCAGATAATAAAGGATAAAACGGGAATCAAGGCGAGATTTGCGTTTTGCTTCCCCGACACCTATGAGATAGGTATGTCGAATCTCGGTGTCCGCATACTTTACGGAGTGCTCAACCGCGAGGACGATATATGGTACGAAAGAGTGTACGCGCCGTGGATGGATATGGGCGAAAAGATGAAAAAGCACGGTATCCCTCTCTACGCCCACGAAAGCGGAGACGCAGTAAAGGATTTTGACATAGTCGCGTTTACCCTGCAGTATGAAATGTCTTACACAAACGTGCTATATATGCTCGAGCTTGCGGGAATACCACTTCTTGCCGCAGACAGAGGAGAGAATGAGCCCATAATAATCGGCGGCGGTCCGTGTGCGTATAATGCGGAGCCCGTTGCCGACTTCTTTGATATTTTCAGTATCGGAGAGGGCGAGGAGGCTCTCGTGGAGCTGACAAGACTTTATATAAAAATGAAAGAGGACGGAAGCTACACAAAGTCCGCGTTCTTGCGCGAGGCTGCAAAGCTGGGCGGCTTCTACGTCCCCTCGCTTTACGGTATTGAATATAATGCGGACGGAACGATAGGTGCAATAAAGCCTCTGTACGATGACGTTCCCGAAAAGGTGGTAAAGCGCATAATCGGCGATATGGACAAGGCGTACTATCCCGACAAGTTCATAATGCCGTATATCGAAACGGTACACGACAGAATAACTCTTGAGGTTTACAGAGGCTGCATCCGCGGATGCAGATTCTGTCAAGCGGGTATGGTCTACAGACCTGTACGCGAGAAGTCGCCCGAGGTCTTGAACGAGCAGGCGAAGAAGCTTTATGATGCGACGGGCTATGACGAAATGTCGCTCATCTCGCTCAGTATAAGCGATTACTCAAAGCTTAAACCGCTTTGCGAGCAGCTTCTTGAATGGACTGACGATAATATGGTCAGCCTGTCACTTCCGTCGCTTCGCGCCGATAGCTTCTCAAAGGAGCTTATGGAGAAGATATCGGGAGTCAGAACAAGCGGACTTACCTTTGCCCCCGAGGCGGGAACTCAAAGACTTCGTGACGCCATAAATAAGAACGTCACCGAGGAGGACCTTATGCACGCCTGCACGATAGCCTTTGAGGGCGGCAAGAATCAGGTCAAGCTCTACTTTATGCTCGGTCAGCCGACTGAGGAAATGGAGGATCTTGACGGCATAGGAGAGCTTGCGGACAAGGTTGTTGAAAAGTATTTTGAGATAAAGCGTCAGAACAGAGGAAGACTCAACAGACCCCCGTCCGTAACCGTCAGCGTGTCGACGTTTATTCCCAAGCCCTTTACCCCGTTTCAATGGGAGGCACAGGACGAGCTTGACGTTGTTTATAAAAAGCAGGAGCGTATTGCAGAAGGAATAAACAGAAGATTTGTCAAGTATCAGCATCACGATGCCAAGGTCAGCCGTATCGAAGCGGTGCTTGCGAGAGGTGACCGTAAGCTTTCAAAGGTGCTTCTTGAAGCCCGTAAGCTCGGTATGTGCTTTGATTCGTGGGACGAGTGCTTTGACTACGATAAGTGGTGCAAGTGCTTTGAGGCGGCAGACATTGACCCGTCGTTCTACGCCAACCGTCGCTTTGCTGACGATGAAATATTGCCGTGGGATATGATAGACTGCGGTGTAAGCAAGGAGTTTTTGCTTAGCGAAAACAAAAAGGCTCACGAAAATATTACTACGCCCAACTGTTCGCAGAAATGCTCTGTGTGCGGCGCAAACAAGCTTGGAGGTGAAAGAACGTGGTGCAAGCGACAGCTGTAAGACTCGGCTTTACAAAAACGGGCAACCTGCAATTTATATCGCACCTCGACCTCGCGCGTACTATGTCGAGAGCGATCGTCAGAGCAGGAGTGCCGATATGGTATACCGAGGGCTTTAACCCAAGACCTAAGCTCGTGTTCTCGCTCCCGCTTTCCATTGGCACCGAAAGCGTTTGCGAATTCGTTGACTTCAAAATTACCGAAAATATGCCGTTTGAAGAAATCGCAAAACGCGTCGAGGCAGAGTTTGCTCCCGAAATGAGAGTGAACGGTGTGTGGGCGCCCGAGCGTAAGCTTGCCGAAATAGGCTTTGCCGAGTATGAAATTATAATAAATTCAGAAAAGGCAGACGTTGATTTAGCAAACGGTATTGCCCAAATGTTAAAACAACCTCTTGTGGTCAAAAAGAGAAGCAAAAGCGGAGAGAAGGATGTGGATATTTCACCGCTGATAAAAACGTCAGAGGTGGTGCTTGAAAACGGATATATCCGAATAAACACACTTCTTTCCTGTGACAGCGCCAACTACTTAAACCCCGAATACGTAGTTCGTGCGGTGGCTGAGAGGTTTGGTATAGACTTTGAAAAGCCCGATACCGAATATTATTCGATTATGAGAAAAAGAGTGACCCTGTCTGACGGAGTCACCGACTTCAGATGAAAAACGCCTGCGCAAGTCGCAGGCGTTTTTACAGTATGGTATCAAACGATACTGCGCCCGAGAATCTGATGTGCTCGACCGCATTCTTGAACTTTGCCTTGGCGGCATTGAATTCGGTCTTGTCACCGGCCTCGGCGTATTCGAGCATTAGCGTGACGGCATCGGTCACCGCCTCGGATTCGAGATGCACTACCGAAACCGATACGAACGGCTTCCATTTCTCCCAACGCTTGCATAATACTTTGACGTCATTAATTGCCTCGCTTGGCTCGTCGCTCATATCGTCAACAAGACTTACCAGACTCTTTGCAAAGTTAACGAGAAGAATCCCGTTGATTATCAAAAACGCGATAATGACACCTAATAATACAAATGAAATGACTGTAGTCTTCATAATACCTCCTCACAGAGCCTTGTCGCGTAAAACCAGAAGCTCGTTACCTGCATCGTCTACGGTAAAAAGAAACACATCGTCAACGCAGACGCCGCGCTTTTCAAGTTGCCTTTCCACCCACAATTTGCCCTTACCTGAAACCTTGAGATTGTAGTCGTTTATCACCCCGTCGATTATTATAGCGTGGGCAATGCCCTTGCGTTCGACGTTGAGCCTCAAATTCTCGACCGAGACTGGTTGCTTTGCGGTTTTTGTAATCACGGAAAGCTGACCGTTCTGCTCGAGGATAGCGTATTCGATCTCGTCGAGAGAGGTGATGCTTTTAAGTCTTAACTGCCCGAACAGCTCCTCAAGGCTTATGCGGTTTCGCGCAAGCTCCTTCTGGTCAAGCACGCCTTTGCATATTATCATTGTCGGATGACCTATAAACAGCTTCTTTAACCGTCGGCTTTTTGTGAGAGCAAACGAGGCTATGACCTCGACTGCGAGAAGAGTGAGTATCGGTATTACCGAAAACAAGAGAGGAATACCGTCGTCTGTTATACTGAAGGATGCAAGCTCGGAAAGCAAAAAGGTGGTGACAAGCTCGGACACCTCGAGTTCTCCTACCTGACGCTTTCCCATAATGCGCATCGTTCCGATAAGTATGATATATATGATGAGAGTGCGTATAAATATCGTTGACAAAATAACCTCCGAAAAAATTGTAAATAAAGTGAATAAAGGGAAGAAATACGGAAATAATTATTGTACCATATATATCATTTGTACCTTTGAAATAATAATTCAAAATTTTCAAAAAACCTCTACAAAAAGTATTGACAAGGGGAGTAAGAAGTGATATAATGGGGACACTCTCACGGAAAAGAGAGGGGATAGACACGCAAGGTTTGGACAAGCACAAAAAAAGTGAAAAA
>JAZSOD010000066.1:0-10407 GCA_045536775.1 Eubacteriales bacterium
AATGGAGTTTCTGGAGATTCTTCCGCCTTCGGTTGTGCAAAATCATGCACTTATGACGGTGCGGGAGGCACTTCGCGCCATCCACCGTCCAAAGGACGAAGCGGAGCTTGAACTTGCAAGAACGACTCTGGTTTTTGAAGAACTGTTTGTGCTGACTGCGGGGCTTTCACTTCTCAAACGTCGCGGTGTCAGGAACCGCGGACTTTCCCTGCGATCCGTGGATATGTCCCCATTTTTTGCAAATCTTCCCTATAAGCCGACTTCAGCACAGCGCCGAAGTGTGGAGGAGGCTCTGCGGGATATGACCTCCGGCGCAGCTCCCATGAACCGCCTTCTGCAGGGGGATGTCGGTTCCGGAAAAACGACAGTGGCGGCAGCCTGCGCCTATGCGGCTGCAAAATCAGGCTTTCAGACGGCGGTACTTGCACCAACGGAGATCCTTGCGGTGCAGCATGCGGAGAGCTTTTCACGTTTGCTCGCTCCCTTTGGGATCAGATGCGGTCTCATTCTCGGATCGACTACCGCCGCCGAAAAACGGCGTGTGATCGAGGGAGCGGAATCCGGTGAGATCGACGTTCTCATCGGAACGCACGCGCTTCTGGAGGATCGGGTACGCTTTGCCCGGCTCGGTCTCTCCGTGTGTGATGAGCAGCACCGCTTTGGTGTTCTGCAGCGCGGGCTTCTGTCGGGAAAGGGGGCGGATAGCCTCGCGCCCCATACGCTTGTCATGTCGGCAACTCCCATTCCGCGAACCCTTGCACTGGTTATGTACGGGGATATGGACATTTCTGTTATCGATGAGCTGCCTCCCGGCAGAAAACCCGTCAAGACCTATGCCGTAGGTGAGGATATGCGCCCCCGAATTGAAAATTTCATCCGTAAACAGGTGGTGGACGGCCATCAGGTTTACGTTGTATGTCCCCTCATTGAAGAATCCGAAATGGCGGAGGGACTCATTCCCGTCACGGATCATTTCGAGGATCTATCCACCCGTGCATTCCCCGATCTTTCCGTAGGGCTCATGCACGGACGGCTGAAGGCGGCGGAAAAGGCTGCCGTTATGGAAAACTTCCGGAGGGGAGAGATCGACGTTCTTGTGACGACAACGGTCATTGAGGTCGGTGTTGACGTTCCCAATGCGACCCTCATGGTCATCGAAAATGCCGAGCGCTTTGGGCTTTCCCAGCTTCATCAGCTTCGCGGACGCGTTGGTCGAGGCAAGGAGAAGTCCTACTGTATTCTCGTATCCGACGTGAACAAGTCCTCAAAAAGCTATAAGCGCCTCGACGTTATGAAAACCACCTATAACGGTTACGATATCGCAGAAAAGGACCTTGATGCACGTGGTCCGGGTGACTTTATGTCGGCAGGAGGCGAGCTTCGTCAGCACGGCAAGCTCAAGCTGAAGCTCGCGGAATTTACCGACGCCAAGCTTATGCTTACCGCATCCGACGCCGCAGGTGCTCTGCTCACCGCAGATCCCGACCTGGGCTTGCCCGAAAACACAGACCTCAAAAACTATATTAAAACCACCGCTATAATCCGTGCCGCTACTGTGAATTGAATTGGCTTTACGCGAGAGTGGATTTGATTTGCGCCTTTTTTCAAAAAGGCGCCCCAAAAACTTTTATGGAGCGCGAAGACTTGTCTTCGCGCGGGTAAGGGATTAAATTCGTCTACTCTCTGAATTTTATCTGCTTTATTGGGAGCATAACCTCAACCTTGAACGGATATCCGTACAAACCGCACGACCACACTATTCGCGCCCTTCTGCTTGGGGCCCACTACCGCCAAGCAGGGCTAATCTGCGGAAATTTGGCAAAAACGAAAACCTGCGCGATCTGACTTCACACAGCGTGTGGATAAACGCTTCGCGAGGGTTTCCAAAGGGAAACCTCCCTTTGGCGGGAGGGGTTTCCTAAGGGGAGGCCTCGAGCCTCGCCCTTAGGTGCTTCTTTTTGTCCTTTTCTGTGCACACAGAAAAGGACAAACCAACACGAATTTCCACTAGTCAAAATCAGGTCAACTACCTTCCCAACATAAACTAACTGATTAAGGAGAAACAAAATGGCACATCGCCCTATGGCAGACATTATCCGCCCGACAAGCTTTGACGAAATGATAGGTCAGGGGAAGCTTGTCGGTGAGGGCGGAGCCCTTCGCCGAATGGTCGAAAAGGGACACATCACCAATATGATATTCTACGGGCCGCCCGGTACGGGAAAGACCACGGCGGCGAAGATAATCGCCAAGACCTCGGGCATGACTCTCAGAGAGCTTAACGCCACAACGGCGTCGCTTTCCGACGTCAAGGAGATAATCGGTGAGACCTCGACTCTGCTCGGCTCGTCGGGCATACTGTTATACCTTGACGAGATCCAGTACTTCAACAAGAAGCAACAGCAATCCCTTCTTGAATTTATTGAGGATGGCAGAATAACCCTCATTGCCTCCACCACCGAAAACCCGTACTTCTACGTCTATAACGCGATAATTTCGCGATCGGCGGTGTTCGAGTTCAAGCCCGTCACCGCGGAAGAATGTGTGAAGGCGCTTCGCCGTGCGGTCAATAAGATGAACGAGCTCGAGGGACTTGACAAAAGGGTCGACGATAAGGTGCTGTCCCTCATCGCCTCGCTTGGTGCGGGCGACGTGCGCCGTTCTGTCGGAATATGCGAAAACTCGTATTTTGCCGCAGACGAGGAGATAACCGAGGACGTGGTAGAGCTTTTCGCAAGCAAAAATATCGGAAACTTTGACCGCGCGGGCGACGTACACTACGATCTTCTTTCCGCACTTCAGAAATCCATACGCGGCTCGGATCCCGACGCGGCGGTCTTCTACCTTGCAAAGCTTCTTGAGGGCGGCGATATCATCTCCGCTTGCAGAAGACTTCAGGTTATCGCAAACGAGGATATCGGACTCGCGTACCCCCTTGCCGCAGTAGTGACAAAGGCGTGCTGTGACTCGGCGCGTGAGCTCGGGCTACCCGAGGCAAGACTTCCGCTTGCAAACGCGGCGGTGCTTCTCGCCACCTCGCCGAAATCCAACACCGCGCACAATGCAATAATCGCGGCGTGCGAGGACGTTGCCAAGGGTAAGGGACAGAACGTGCCCGAGATACTGCAAAGTCCGCTTTTCAAGGGCTATAAGTATCCGCATAACTTCCCGAATCATTATATAAAGCAAGAATATTTACCTGACGATCTTCGCGGCACGAAATACTACGAGTACGGTGACAACCGTAACGAGCAGGCGGCAAAGGCGTACTGGGATGAAATAAAAAAACAGAAATAAAGAGGACAAAAACAATGGCAAACTGCTTTTACAGTGCGGATATAATGCTTCCGCGCTTCAAGGACGATAAGGACAAAATGAACAAGTGGGCGACGGTCGCCTGCGACCAGTACACGAGTGAGGCTGATTACTGGACGGCGGTTGAGGAAAAGGTGGGAGATAATCCCTCTGCGCTCAGAATAACTCTCCCCGAAATATACCTCGGTGACCGCGACGAAGAAAGAATCGCAAAAATCAATAAAACCATGGTAGACTACACCGAAGATCTGCTCGAGACCTACGCCGACTCAATGATATACCTCGAGAGAAGACTCGCGGACGGCAGAGTTCGTCTCGGACTTATCGGTAAGATCGACCTCGACGAGTACGATTACAATAAGGGCGCGACAACACTCGTGCGCGCAACCGAGGGTACGGTGCTCTCGCGTATACCGCCGAGAGTAAAGATACGCCGCGGCGCTACCGTGGAGCTTCCTCATATAATGATGCTCATCGACGACCCCGAAAAAACGGTGATTGAGCCGATTGGCGCAAAGAAATGCTCGCTTGAGCCTGCGTACTCCTTCGAGCTTATGCAAAACGGCGGCTATGTTGACGGCTACTTTGTGGACGCCGAATCCAAGGCGAAAATTGACACGGCACTCGAAAAGCTCTCCGACATCGACGCATATAATAGAAAGTACGGAACAAACGAAAAATCGCCCATGCTTTTCGCGGTAGGTGACGGAAACCATTCGCTCGCAAGCGCAAAGGCACTCTACGAGGAGATAAAGGCAGAGCTCGGCGTAGAAGCGGCGAAAAACCACCCCGCAAGATACGCGCTTTGCGAGATCGTGAACATTCACGATGCGGCGCTTGAGTTCGAGCCGATATACAGAGTAGTGTTTGATACCGATATAGACAAAATGACCGCGGCGCTTAAAGAGTACGCAAAGGCTGACAAGGGCGGCAAGAACTCGTTTGATATCGAGTGCGTAAGCGCAAAGGGAAGCGAGACCGTGACCATAGAAAAGTCGGCAAACGAGCTTGCAGTAGGTGCGCTTCAGGATTTCATCGACGCATACCTTAAGGAAAACGCGGGCGAGGTAGACTACATACACGGTATTGGCTCGACCAAGACCCTTGCGACAAAGGAAAACGCGATAGGCTTCTTGTTTGATGGAATGGGTAAAAACGAGCTTTTCAAGAGCGTAATAATAAACGGCTCACTCCCGAGAAAGACCTTCTCGATGGGAGAAGCCGACGATAAGCGTTACTACCTCGAAGCAAGAAAGATAGTGAAGTGAGGAGAAAGTCTGAAAATAGATTTTCGGAAGATAAGAGATAAGAGAGAATAGATAAGAGAACAGGTCAGAATTTCTCCGAAATTCTTCCATTATTGTTTTGTGCCTTGCGGCACAGCTGAAAGGAATTGTCATAAATATGAAAAAGATTTCAATAGTTGGTTTGTCAATCGGCAGCGCAATGATAGGTTTTTTCGCAAATAAACTGGGCACACTCGCGGGGAATATATGTTTTGTTCTCGCAGTGGTAACGCTCGTTGCTTCCATCATAGCGATCAGCAAAACGGATAAATGAAAAAAGCACCCCAACGGGTGCTTTTTTAGTCTTCGGCAAATAAGCAATCGTATTTCCATTTAATCGGATTTTCATAAATATATTTTGCTATTTTATCGTAATCATTTCTATCGCGTATAACGTGATCGTGAAAAGATCTTTGCCAGATGGGTTCTCCGACTTTTTTTGACACAGAACGTTTCATCTGACCTACCGCTGTCAAGATGCTTGTAGGGGAGGATATCATCCTCCCGCGATCAAACGGAATTAACAAGATCATATGAATGTGATTTGGCATAACGACATATTGTAACAATTCAATATGTGTATAATGCTCGGGAATTGCCTTAATTGCTTCTTCTGCAATTTTGCCATATGTTGATAAACTTGTACTTTCGGGCGGGAGGATGATATCCTCCCCTACAAAATTGGACGATATTTTATTCCAAAATATATTTTTTCTGTCTTTGGTGCATATAGTGACAAAATAAGCACCTGCAGAACTATAATCATAATGTTTAAGCCGCAAATCTTTTCGTTTCGGCAAATTTTTATTATCCATTTTCATCACCACCTTCATTATAACACAAAATCGGCAGAAAGGAAAGCCCTTCTGCCGATTCTTGATTTTATTTCAAATACGCTTCGCAGCGATTAATTGTAAATCCCTTTTCCGAAAAGTTTTTTTCGTACTCGGTCACTACGTTATCTTTTGCAAACTCGCTGTTGTGCAGGTCATACGTCACGTTTTCAAGCCTGAAGCCGCACTCACGGAATTCCTCGAGCGAAAAATCAAACAGACCGCGGTTGTCGGTCTTGAAGAATATCGCGCCGTCCTCTGTCAAAATGCGCTTGTACTTTTCGAGAAAGCCTCTGTGGGTAAGTCTGCGCTTTGCATAGCCCTTTTTCGGCCACGGGTCAGAGAAGTTAAGGTAAAGCCTCTCGACCGAATGCTCGGGCAGGCACTCGCACAAATCTGCCGCGTTAGCGATAATAAAGCGGATGTTTTTAAGTCCCGCCTTGTCGGCTTTTTCAAGCGCTAATACCATAACGTCCGAAACTCTTTCAACCGCAATAAACGTAACGTCGGGATATTTTTCCGCCATACCGCAAACGAAGCTACCCTTACCGCAACCGATCTCAAGGTGAATATGCGGATTGTCAAACACTGCCGTATCTACCGTGCCGCTTTCGCGGTCATATCCGAGCAAAAGCTCCGAGCACGCCTCTATTCTCTCGGCACCGTGCTTCTTTTTTCTCATTCTCATAATTTACACCTCAAGCGCCGATTCTCTGACGCCCGTCTTTATAATATGTCTTGGGCACTTCTCGGCGCATATTCCGCACGAGGTGCATTTTGAATAGTCTATGTGTGCGACGAAATCGTCGACTGTGATAGCGCCTGCAGGGCAGTTCTTTTCGCATATACGGCAGCTGATACAGCCGACCTCGCAATAGCTTTTCGTCTTCGCGCCCTTGTCGACCGATTTGCAGCCGACCCAGTACTTGGCGTCAAAGGGAATAAGCTTTATGATGTGCTTGGGACAAGCCGAAACGCAGTTTCCGCAGCCCTCGCACCTGGAGTAGTCTACTGTGGCAACCCCGTTTACTATCTTGATGGCGTCAAACGTACATACCTTGGCGCACGAGCCGAGGCCTATACAGCCGTTTGGACAGAGCTTGTCACCGCCGCCGAGTCTTGTTGCGGCGATACAGTCGTTTGCACCGTTGTAGTGGTATTTTTTCTTGGCAACACCCGCTTCACCCGAGCACATTACCTGTGCGCGGTATCTTACGACGTCCTCTGCGGCACAGCCCATAATTTCGCTGACCGCCTTTGCTACAAGCGAGCCGCCGACCACGCAGGCGGTGGTTTTTGCTTCACCCTTGACGATAGCCTCGGCAAGAGCCGAGCAGCCTGCATATCCGCAGCCGCCGCAGTTTGCACCGGGAAGCTCGTCGCAGATCAGGGGTATTCTTTCGTCAACCTTTACGGCAAACACCTTTGCGGCGACCGCAAGCATAACACCGAGCACCGCGCCGAGAATGGCAAACCACATTACTGCATAAAGAATATCAATTAACATGAATACATCTCCTTAAAACGACATTCCCGTGAAGCCCGAAAACGCCATAGCGATAAGTCCCGCGGTAACGAGAGCGATAGGTGTTCCTCTGAAGGGCTTCGGGGGGTCTGCGAGATTAACCCTCATTCTTACTCCCGCGAAGAGAACTATTGCAAGAGTAAATCCGAGCGCCGACGAGAAGCCGAACGCGAGAGATTCGATGAAGTTAAAGCCGTTTTGGATATTGAGAAGCACCGCACCGAGAACGGCACAGTTTGTGGTGATAAGCGGCAGATAAATGCCGAGCGCACCGTAAAGAGAGGGAACGAATTTGCGCAGAAACATCTCGATGAACTGAACGAGTGACGCGATTATAAGTATAAACGCGATGGTTTCGAGATACTGAAGGTTAAAGGGCACGAGCACGTAGTGGTAGACCGCGTAGGTCGCCGCGCTTGAAACCGTCATAACGAAGGTTACCGCACAGCCCATACCGAGTGCCGTGTCCGGCTTTTCCGAAACGCCGAGGAAGGGGCAGATACCGAGGAAGCGCGAGAAAATGTAGTTTTCCACGAGTATCGCGGTGAGCATAAGAATAAAAATTTCCTTCATACAAGAACCGCCTGCACTCAGGCATTACCCTCCTTCTTCTTTGCTTTTGCGAGAAAATAGTTCATAAAAGCGATAAGACATCCGAGTACGATAAACGCGCCGGGTGCCTGAGCTATCATTGTAACAGGCTCGAAGCTGTCACCGAATACGCTTATACCGAAGAAGGTACCGTTGCCGAGAATTTCGCGGATTGTGCCGAGCACGAACAGGGCAGCCGTGAAGCCGACACCCATAAACACGCCGTCAAGCGCGGCGTAGCCGACGCTGTTTTTGGAGGCAAACGCCTCCGCGCGTCCTAAAATGATACAGTTAACCACAATAAGCGGAATAAACAGACCGAGAGATGCGTAAAGCTCCTCGAAGAATGCCTGCATAATAAACTGCACCGTGGTAACGAAGCCGGATATGATAACTATGTAAGAAGCGATTCGTATCTGCTTCGGAATGAAATTTCTGAGAAGCGATATGAATATGTTCGAGAAAATGAGGACTACCGAGGTAGCCGCGCCCATACCGAGCGAGTTTTCAACCGAGGTGGTAACGGCGAGGGTGGAGCACATACCGAGAAGCTGACCGAGAACGGGGTTTTTGTCAAGCACGGATTCCTTGAACATCACTCCGAGCTTTATGGGGTCCTTTTCCTTGCTCATTTGTTCACCTCCGCGCGTATTGCTTCAAATTCGGTATTGTAGTCGAGGACCGTCTGAGCCGCGCTGCAAATAGCACTTGCCTCTTCGTCTGCTTCCTCGAACACTTCAACGTTTTCGCCGTAAACAAGCTTGGTCTTGGTTTCGTCAAATTTGTAATTGGGAACGATATATTCGTGAAGCGCGTTTGCTATTTTGTCAAAGCCTTCGCCCTCGTAGTCTAAGAATCTGACACCCTGTATTCTTCCGTAGTAGGTGCCTATCATAAGGTCGGCGTAATCAAACTCGCCTGAAGTTGCTCTGATCTTCGCAATATAACCGACAAGACTGCCGTCGGAGACCGCGAGGAATGAAAGCTCGTTAAACGGTGTTCCGAACGTATCGAAGGGGATTTCGATAACACCCTTGCCGTTGTCCTCCCAACCGTACATACCGTCGAGGATGCGCTTTTTTGTAAATACTGCCTTTTTGGGCTCAGGCTCAGGTTCAGGCGTTGGTTCAGGCTCGCCCGTGATGGCAACTACGTCGCCGTAGAGGGCAAGACAAGTGTTAACGCCTGCATTTATAGCCCTCGAGGTTATGGTAGCACCCGAAACCGCGTCTATATCTGTGCCGAGAGCGAGCGACCCACCACCGAGGGAGATATAGCGCGTGAGATATGAGTCGTCAAGTGCCTTCGTGCCAACAGACGGGGTCTCGCTGTGACTTATAACCTTGATTCCCTTGACACTTCTGTCAAGGTCGATACCGATGATAAGATTTACTCCGCCGCCGAAGCCTTTGGGTGAGACCTCCACCGCGTAGCCTGCGTAATTTTCACCGTCCTTTACCGCGTATACCGCGGAGACGTTTTCGTACGCAAGCTCAAGTGTGTGATAGTCCGTAAGCTCGGGAAAGAGGTCTGTGAGAGCAGCTTCCTTTTTCTCAAGCTCGTTTTGCGCAATTATGGGAGCCGTTATTGCGTTTGCTATCGCAAGCATTGCGGCAACCACAGCGCATATAAGCAAAAGTTTTAAGGTTATTGAAGCTATGAAGGCAGGTGTTGACAGCTCCTTCTTCGGCTTTTTCTCCTTCTTTTCCTTGACAGGCTTTTCTTTCTTTTCGGGCTTTTCGCGGACCTGTCGGTTTACTTTTGTTTCGGGCTTTTCTTCGCCATCCTGTGCAAAAAGCTCGCTCGCGGCAAGCTCCTCCTCGTCTGCAATCGGGGTCAAAAGCGATATTTGCTCGGGGGAGTCGTCACTGTGGCTCTTTTCGGGAATGTCGTCATCGTCGGGAGGACTTGTTATGAATATAAATTCGGAGTCGAAATCAAAATCTGAGAACTTATTGCTTTTTGCCATTTGTAATACCTCCGAATTTAACGGGCTTTGTAAATTTGTCTATGTACCATACGAGAAGATTCATTATAAGTACCGCGAACGAAACGCCGTCCGGATAACCGCCGAAGCGTCTTATAAAGACTGTAAGGAGTCCGCATCCGATACCGAACACTATCCTTCCCGTATTGGTGACGGGGCTTGTAGCGTAGTCGGTAGCCATAAAGATGGCTCCTATCATAACACCGCCCGAGAGAAGCTGATAGACAGCAAAATCAAAGGGGTTTGTATTTCCTGCGGGGAAGATGAGCGAAACGAGGTAGACCGTCGCCATAAACGTCACGGGTATGTGCCAGGTGATGACCTTCTTGAGAAGCAGGAATATACCGCCCGCGATAAGAAGCATAGCCGATACCTCACCGATACAGCCCGCCTTGAAGCCGACGAACATATCGGCAATGGTAACGTCGGGAATGACGCCGCCCTTGAGCGAGGCGAGAGGGGTTGCCGATGCGATGGCGTCTACCTCTTCGGCAGAGAGCATTATCTTAAACGGAGCCGGAGTAGTACCGGGGGCGTTGAAGTCGCTCATGTGACCCGTCCACGAGAAGAGAAAAACTCTTGCCGCAAGCGCGGGGTTGACTATGTTTTTACCGATACCGCCGAAAAGCTGTTTTACTATGATTATCGCAAAGAACGCCGCAACCACGGGCATCCATAACGGTGCGGTGGACGGCAGATTAAGTGCGATGAGAAGACCTGTTACTGCCGCCGAAAAGTCAAGCACGGTAATGGGCTTTTTGAGTAAAAGCTGATAAAGGAACTCAAAAAGCACGCAGGCAAGCACCGATACCACGGACAGAGTGAGCGAACGGAAGCCAAAGGTTATGATAGACCATAAGTCGGATCGTA
>JAZSOD010000075.1:0-14642 GCA_045536775.1 Eubacteriales bacterium
GGGGCTTGCTCCCGCCGAAGAAACAAATATATTTCCACAATATCGCAGGGGAGGACTCCATATCTGCCCTTTCCTTTTCGGGAGCATATAGAATGATCCACTACGGTAACACGTGTTAAGAACAAAAAACGGCGGGAGCAAGCCCCCGCCCTACGACTTTTCTTAATATTGTATTTTTGTGAATTCGCCGGATATATTTCTTACCGCAAACAAACTATCCTCACTTTTGATAAGCGTATGCCCGCAAGAACGGCAAACGGTGTTTTCAATCTCATTTACATCCTCGCACACGGCACATTCAAAATGTGTGTCTTTTTTCCTCGGCAACACTACAACGCTTTTTGTACCGTAGAGGTGGAAAACAGTATCTCCGATTTGGTAGAAACTATATGACTGCTTTTGATTTGCGTTCGCGCTGTAAACCTTTTTATGAAGCTTTTTTCCATCAGTTGTCATAATGGTCAAGAATATAGTGTTGACAAAATTATTATATTTACCACCGGTACCCGAATAAGTAGTTTTTACGGTAGCCTTCTCTACCCGACCTATGTATGTTTCATCGGTAGTCTTATGAGGAAAGCCTGTAATCAAAAACGGCAAAGACATAAATATTAATGCGAAGAAGATGCGAATAGCGCGGTTTTCGGGTCTTAAAATAGCCTCAGCGTTCAAATATAGAAAATACGCACAAATGATAAATAACACCGCGCACACAAAAGCTCTTATGTTGTTCTTGCGTTCAGCTTTATATGCAAATTCTTCGAGGTCTGAGGGTAGCGTGATTTTTTTGTTTATCATATTGTTCTCCGCATGGGGGGGTTATTCAGAACCATTCTTTGATGTGTTCAATGTTGAAATTAATATACGTTTTATTTCAAGGCAGTCATCAAGAAGTGATTCACCTTCTTTTTCGGTTATGTATTCAGACAAAATTAGCAAACGCAACCAATACTCTGTTTCAGCAGTTTCTTTTAGTGAAATTTGCAGTTTAGCAATAAAATCTGCTTTACTAATGCCGTAAACAGCCTCGTTAGCATTGGCTCCGATAGATGTTGCACTGCGTATTATTTGCTTTGAAATGATAGTTTCGTGTTTTTCTTTTATAAGGTACTTATTAAGTTTTACTATTCTTGCGGCGAAAATTAAAGATTTGTCCAAAAGTATACTTTTTTGTGCCATAAAATAGTCCGCCTTTTAGATAAAAGATAATAAATAAGAGATAAAAGATAATAGTACACCAAAAGCGCCGTGAAGTCACTGCTCTCTTATCTGTTATCTATTCTCTGTTATCTCTTATCTTAGCCAAGCGCATGCTTGGCGCTTTTGGTGGATGCGGCGGGAATCGAACCCGCGTCCGAAAACCCCTTGATAAAGCTTTCTACGAGTGTATTCAGTCTTTTAGAATTCCCTATTAAGACGCCGGCCGACAGGCTTCTATCAAGGTAAGCCATTTAATGCGTGACGGATTCAATGGCGAAACCTCCGTTCACGTTCACCGCTGATTTGATGCCCCAGGTGAGCCGCGGTACTCTCACGCGGGACAAGCGTGCGCTAAGCGCTTACGCTGCTGCTAATTCTGTATTGTTAGCGTTTAATTTTAAGTTGGAGTTTTTGAAGAGTTTCCCCAAACTCTACTCGCTTACCGTATCTCAAAATCCCCGTCGAAACCTTTACGCACCCATATATTGCGCTAACGTATAGACAGCAAATTATCAATACCTTGATTTCATAGTTCTCTCAATGTCACGGTCTGCCTGCTTCTTTGCGGCGGCATCTCGTTTATCATAGAGCTTTTTACCTCTGCAAAGACCTATCTCCATCTTGAGTCTCGAACCCCTAAAATACACCGACAGCGGAACAAGCGTAAAGCCCTTTTGAGTTATCTGTCCGAGAAGCTTATTTATCTCCTTTTTGTGCATAAGAAGTCTTTTGACTCTGTACGGGTCTCTGTTGAAGATGTTTCCTTTTTCATAAGGACTGACATGCACACCAACGGCGAATATCTCCCCCTCCTCTATCATACAGTAGGAGTCTTTAAGATTTATTCCACCCGAACGTATGCTCTTTACCTCAGTTCCGAAGAGTTCGATACCGGCTTCGTACTTTTCGTCGACAAAATAATCGTGGTATGCTTTTTTATTCTGAGCGATAATCTTTACGCCTTCTGACATATCTTTCCCTCCGTAATTATTCGGTACGTATCATTATACACCGTTTGGGCGATTTTTCAATAGTATTTTGTCGATTGTAATCAATTTGTAATCTATTGAAGAATTCCGTTAACAATGCTTCCTCGCACTTCAAGCTTCACGTCAACAAGCTTACCTTGTATTCTCTCATAATCTTCCTCGTTGCAGGGTATCGCTACCTCAACGAAGCTTGCAGTATGTCCCAAAGCCACACCGTCCTTATAGTTTTCAGGAATGACCGAAACTATCGAACCGTGAAGTTCAGCCAAGAGCTCTGCCGATCTTTCGGCAACTACCGAATACAGCCTGTTGACACGGTCAGAAGCAATTTTTGACGGTACCTGCCCCGGCATTTCTGCCGCAGGTGTTCCCTGCCGTTTTGAGTATGCGAATATATGAGCAGACAAAAATCCCGCTTTTCTGACAAGCTCACAGGTCTGCTCAAAATCACACTCCGTTTCTCCCGGAAAGCCGCAGATGATGTCCGTAGTAAACATAACACCCGGTATTTTTGCCCTGATGTTTTCCATATATTCAAGAAGCATTTTTGTATTATACTTACGCTTCATAGAGGCGAGAATTTTATCGCATCCGCTTTGCAGTGAAATGTGGAAATGCGGAGTAAGCTTTCTAAGCTTAGAAATACGTTCAACAAAGTCGGGCTTCATCAGCGACGGGTCAAGTGAGCCGAGACGTATCCTTTCGATACCGTCAATTTTATCCGCCGCCTCAAGCAGATCAGCAAGTGTGTATCCGTTTTTGAAATCGCGTCCGTAAGCGGCAGTTTCAATACCCGTGAGTACTACCTCCAAATAACCGTTAGCCGCAAGGTTTTTTAGCTCGGCGAGGACGTCATCGGGCGTCTTTGAGCAAACGGGACCTCTTGCTCTCGGTATTATACAATACGTACAGTTTGAGTCACAACCGTCCTGTATCTTTATATAAGCACGCGTTCTCTCATCGGTACCGCCGCCAAAGCGACCGTCGAGAAGCATTTTTTCAAAACCGTTTTCACACAGAGATCTTACACGGAATTTTTCAACATACGCATCTCTCGAAAGCTTTTCAACCGCCTCAACAGCATCTAATTTCGTCCGTGTACCGATTATAAAGTCAACACCCTCGATCTCTGCTATTTTCTTAGCATTGACCTGAGCATAGCAGCCCATAACGATCACCTTAGCATCGGGGTTTTGTTTTATGAGGCGTCTTATCATCTGTCGAGATTTTCTGTCAGCCTCTGACGTTACAGTACACGTATTTATTATATAAAAATCACACTTGTTATCATTGTCAGTTATGTTATAGCCTATACGGGTAAGCTCTTCGGCAACATCGGCGCTTTCATACTGATTGACCTTACAACCGAGTGTAAGAATTCCCACATTTTTCAAATTATCAACTCCGTTCGCTATAATTTTATCATATAACACATTTTGTGTAAAGAGTTTTTTGAAACAAATGATTGACAAGCCCGTGTAAAATCTATTATAATATAGTGTAATATTATATTTTCGGAGAAAAAGATGTCCAACAACGACAGACTTAACAAAATACGCAATTTTTCAATAATTGCACATATTGACCACGGAAAAAGCACTCTTGCAGATCGCATACTTGAGCACACGCAGACTGTTTCAAAGCGCGAAATGGAGGAGCAGCTCCTCGACAATATGGACCTTGAGCGTGAGCGCGGAATAACTATAAAGGCGCGTGCGGTAAGGCTTAAATATACTGCAATTGACGGAGTTGACTACACGTTCAACCTCATTGACACTCCCGGTCACGTTGGCTTCAACTATGAGGTCTCCCGATCGCTCAACGCCTGCGAGGGTGCGATACTCATAGTTGACAGTACACAGGGCGTTGAAGCACAGACCCTTGCAAACGCTTATCTTGCGGTTGACAACGATCTCGAAATATTGCCCGTTATTAACAAAATAGATCTCCCGAGCGCAGACGTAGAGCGTGTACGTGCCGAGATCGAAGACATTATCGGCATACCCGCCGAGGACTGTCCTGCGGTTTCAGCCAAGGTAGGTCTAAACATTGATCAAGTGCTTGAGCGAATAGTAACCGATATTCCCGCGCCTGAAGGTGACGAAAGCAAGCCTCTAAAGGCCCTTATTTTCGACTCATACTATGACAGCTATCTCGGAGTAGTGGTTAACGTGCGTATTATGGACGGCAAAGTAAAGCCCGGTGACAAGATCAAGCTTATGAGCACAGAAGCTGAGTTCGACGTAGTTGAGGTCGGACACATGGAGCCTTTCGGTCTAAAAAAGTCAAACGAGCTTTATGCAGGTGAAGTAGGATACCTCACGGCAAGCATCAAGAACGTAAGCGACACACGTGTGGGCGATACGGTCACACTTGCAGAAAATCCTGCAGACGAGGCACTTCCCGGCTTTAAGCGCGCTTTGCCTATGGTTTACGCCGGTATCTATCCCGCAGACGGTGCAAAGTACGGTGACCTTCGTGATGCGCTCGAGAAGCTTGAGCTTAACGATGCGGCGCTCGTATTTGAGCCCGAGACGTCGACTGCTCTCGGCTTCGGCTTCCGTTGCGGATTCCTCGGACTTCTTCACATGGAAATAATCGAGGAAAGACTTGAGAGAGAATTTAATCTCGACCTCATCACAACGGCACCAAGCGTAATATACAAGATCAAAAAGACGAACGGCGAAGAGATCAGGATCGACAACCCCTCAAACTTCCCGACAAGTGACGAAATTGATGTTGCATTTGAGCCGATGGTCAAGGCAAAGATCCTGACACCTCCCTCGTATATAGGAAGCATTATGGAGCTTTGCCAGGAAAGACGCGGCATTTACGTTGATACAAAGTACCTTGATACAGAGCGTGCAGAGCTTCACTACAAGCTCCCTCTAAATGAGATCGTGTACGATTTCTTTGATGCTCTCAAGAGTAAGACCAAGGGTTATGCGTCTCTTGACTATGAGATCAGCGATTACGAGCCCTCAAAGCTTGTTAAGCTCGATATTCTCTTAAACGGCGAGGTAGTGGATGCGCTTTCATTTATCGTTCACGATGAAAAGGCTTATACACGCGCAAGAAAGATAGTTGAGAAGCTTAAGGAAAATATTCCGAGACAGCTTTTTGAAATTCCCGTACAGGCGGCTATCGGAAGCAAGGTAATTGCGCGTGAAACCGTCAAAGCTATGCGCAAGGACGTTCTTGCAAAGTGCTACGGCGGCGATATAACCAGAAAGAAAAAGCTGCTTGAAAAGCAGAAGGAAGGTAAGCGCAAAATGCGTCAGCTCGGAAGCGTTCAGGTGTCTCCCGAGGCGTTCATGGCTGTGCTTAAGCTTGACGATGAAGGTTAATACAAAAAAAGCGGGACTGTATATACACGTCCCGTTTTGTTCTAAAAAATGCAATTATTGCGACTTTTACTCGTTTGCGGCTAACGATTCACTTAAGGAAGAATACGTTGGTGCAGTTTTGAGCCATGCCAAACGGCTCGCATCCGAACATCCCGATATTATTTTTGATACCGTGTTTATAGGCGGAGGCACTCCCACTGCGCTTGGCAGCAAGTTATTGTGCAAACTAATTGACGGTATTAATAAAATGCTTAACGTCGAAGAAGGTGCCGAATTTTCGTTGGAAACCAATCCTGGTTTGTACGACACTTCTGACTTTAAGGCTCTCTTTTCGCTCGGGGTAAACCGTATAAGCGTCGGTTTGCAATCCGCAAACAATGAAGAACTGAATCTGCTCGGACGTATTCACACAATCGACGATTATCTCCGCACACTCAATGCAGTTAGGAGTGCGGGAATCAACAATATCAACACGGATATAATGTTCTCACTTCCCTCTCAGACCCCCGATATGCTCTCAAAAACTCTTGATTTCGTTTGCAGTCAGAAGCCGACTCATATATCCGCGTACTCACTAAAGATAGAAGAAGGCACGCCCTTTGCAAGAATGCGCAATACACTCTCGCTTCCAGACGAGGATACCGATGCCGATATGTATATCCAGCTCTGCGACACACTTACGTCAAACGGATACGAGCACTACGAAATAAGCAACTTTGCAAAGAAAGGATATGAATGCCGTCACAATCTGAAATATTGGATGGTAGGAGACTATGTGGGGCTCGGTCCTGCGGCACATTCGTGCTTGGACTCTGTTCGCTACGCATATAACCGCGACTTAGACGGTTACACCCGCGTTTTTTTGGATAACGGAAGCGAAGATCTAATATTGTCCGAGCGCACGGTCATTTCCCAACATGAAAAAATGCGCGAGAAAATTATACTCGGTCTCCGTCTGAGCACAGGAGTTACCTATGATGAGCTTTTTGCTGTTGTCAATCAAGCTTCGGCAGAAAAAAATATCCGCACTCTCACGGAATGCGGATACATAAGAAGTACGCCAAACGGTTTTGCGCTCACAGAGCGCGGAATGTACGTTAGCAATGCGATTATTGGTATGTTTATAAATTGAATCAATTCAAACGCAGTAAATGATCAGAATTCATAGTTAATGAGAATATAAATACCTGCTTTGCGCCAACCGAATACAATATCTTTGCCGCCGTAGTTACGCTTGAGCCTGTGGTTATCACGTCATCAAGCAAGATAACACGGCGGTTTTTGATTTTCTTTGCCGCGCTGTCGGTAATTCGTATTCCCTTTTCTATATTCTTCGCCCTCTCAGCGTTTGACAGCCTTTTCTGCTCCTTTACACCAAGCCTTTGTCTGAATCCGTCAATAAACTCGATGCCAAGCTTATCGGCAAGTGCTTTTGCAACTGTCTTCATATTGTCCGCACCGTCACGAACAATATTCTTCCTGTTACGCGGAATGCGAATAACAACGTCACTTTTGTATATACGAGCGTCCAGTACCTCGTATACAAGACGATAAAGCTCGTCTGACGCAAAATCAGTGAGTCTCTTATATTCGTGGCGTTTAAGCGCGAATACGATCTTCTTCTGCACCTCAAAATCAGGTGATGTTGCGTTTGAGTGATAGTCACAAAGCGAAGCGATGGCCGAGCCGCACTCTTCGGGTATGCCGTCCAAAACTATCGGAATAACGGGCGCGCCTTCAAGTCTGTCCCTGAGGGAAAGCTTGGCGGCATTCCATTTAGTCTTACATATCGGGCATAGCTTTTCGTCTGTGCCGTACTGAAGCACCTCGTCGCAAGCTAAGCATATCGGCGGATAAAACAGATCGGGAATACGTTTTATAAAGCGCATGATCTCAATTTTCGTTACGTTTTTCATTTTCTATATTTCACACAGTATCTGCGACAGTCCCGTATAACGCTTGATCTGTCGATTGTTATTCACCATTTCGGAAACCGTTGCCTGTGTACCGACGAGTATTACTATCCTCTGCGCTCTCGTGACAGCAGTATAAAGCATATTTCTGGTAAGTAACATAGGCGCGGTTCTGCAAAGAGGTATTACGACGATCGGGTACTCGCTTCCCTGACTTTTATGTACTGTTATGGCAAAAGAATGCTCAAGATCATCAAGCATGGAAAACTCGTACTCGGCTTTTCTGCCGTCGAAGCTAATGAGCATAGTTTCCGAAGGATTATCAATTTTTTCGATAACTCCTATATCACCGTTGAATATTCCCTGACCCCAGGAATCCTCTCTTTCCCACTCAATATCGTAATTATTCTTTATCTGCATTACCTTATCGCCCTCACGGAATACTACTCCGTGAGCTTTTTTCTCGTTTTTGTCTTCAGACGGCGGATTAAGCTTTTCCTGAAGAATCACATTGAGGTTTTCAGTACCTGCCGGTCCGTTACGTGTCGGCGAAATCACCTGAATACCGCGCGCAAGCATTTCACCGTAGGTTTTGGGTAAACGCGTCGCGCACAGGTCGGCTACAGTTTCGGCTATCTGATAGTCGCTTTTTCTCTCAAGCATAAAGAAATCTTTGTCTCTAACCGAAAGCTCGGGAAAATCACCACCATTTATTGCGTGAGCATTAGTAACGATGAGGCTCTCCTTTGCCTGTCTGAATATCTCGGTCAGACATACGGTACAGAATTTTCCGCTTGCTATAACGTCACCAAGCACATTGCCTGCCCCCACCGACGGAAGCTGACTTGAGTCACCGATAAGCAAAAGCCTTGACCCCTGTCTTATAGCCTTCAACAAGGATTCAAACAGATTTACTGCAAGCATTGATGCTTCGTCAATTATTATGACCTCATATTCCAGGGTGTCGTTTTCATTTCTCTTAAAAAACGGCTCACCGTTTTCCTTAAAGTCAATTTCCAAAAGTCTGTGTATGGTTTTAGCTTCACGCGAGGTTGAATCAGACATTCTCTTAGCGGCTCTTCCCGTAGGTGCCCCGAGAGCTACCCTTTGACCGAGACTCGTAAATATGCTTATCAATGCTCGTATGACCGTAGTCTTACCTGTTCCGGGGCCTCCGGTCAGCACCATTACGCCGTGCTCTAACGCCGACTCTATTGCCTTACGCTGAAGGCTTGCGTAGGTTATACCGTTTTCGATCTCTACGCGATCAATTAGCAGCTTTTTATCGTGGAGAGAAAAGCCGGCACAGGATCTGTCAAGCATATAAAGCTTTTCCGCAGAATATCTCTCTGCTTCGTAATATCTGTCAAGATAAATGCACTTATCCTCTGCAATATTTGTTCTGACAAGCTTTTGCTCGGTCACAAGAGTCTCTATTGCCTGAATGACCTTGAGATCCGAAACTCCCAGTAAAAGTGATGCTTCACGTATAAGCTTGTCCTCGGGAAGATACGTGTGACCGTTTCTTTCGGCATTTGTATTCAGGACGTATCTGATTCCGCTTTTTATTCTGAATATTGAATCGCGTTCTATGCCGAGAATACCTGCAAAGGCATCGCATTTCTCGAAGCCGATCCCCGTTATTTCCTCGCACAGAGCATACGGGTTTTCACGTATCACGTCAACGGATCTGACGTTATAACGCTTGAAGATCTTAAGCGCGACGGTTGCGCTGATCTCTCCCTTACCGAGAAGCATAATATCTCTGACGCCAAACTGCTCCTTAAAGTTTTTTGATATCTCCATTGCCTTTTTTATGGTAATACCGGGAAACTCTGCAAGCCATTCGGGATGGTTTTCAATAACCTCAAAGGACTCTCCGCCGTATCTTCCAACTATCTTCTGTGCAGTTTTCGGGCCTATCCCCTTGATAGTGCCGCTTGACAAGTATCTGAGTATATCTGTACCCTCACTTGGCAGGCATCTGTCAAAATATTCTACCTCAAACTGCTTACCATAGGATGAGTGACTGCCCCAACGCCCTGCAAGCATAACAGTATCCCCTGCTGCAACGTACGGCATTACTCCAACCGCAGTATACAGGTCGCCCTTTTCGTCAAAGAGATCGATTACCGTATATCCGTTTTCGGAATTTTGAAATATTATATTTTCTACCGTCCCCGTTATTTCATCGAGGGGCTTTTTTTGGTCACTGTTTAACATTATTCTTCCTTGTCTTCTATTATGTATATGTCCTTATCGGGTGTCATATCGCGGGCGATCTGCTTCGCGCACATAAGCTTTAGTCTCTTGTCTTCCTCTGTGTCATTATTATCAATGGTTACGGCAACAGATATGCTCCTTCGTATTTTTCTTTCGTAAACAACAAAAAACAAAATCGTTTTAACAGATGCGTATATCCCGTAAACAATAAAAATTGCCGCGATAATCTCAATAACGGTACTGATAAACATAAAACCTCCAAGACGTCCGAGGACGCATAAAACATATTGTCTTATTTCAGTTTATGTAAGCAGTACCGTTATTGGTTAAAGTAATTTAGAAAGCTCGTCTGCGAGATCGGTCTCTTCCCAGAGAACACCGAGGTCCTCTCTGCCCATGTGTCCATAAGCCGCAAGCTTCTTGTAGATCGGACGTCTGAGGTCAAATTTATCAATGATTGCCGCAGGTCTGAGGTCTACGAGTCTGTTTACAGCCTCGGAAATGGTTTCCTCGGGGATCTTATTCGTTCCGAAGGTATCAACAAGCACAGAAACAGGCTTTGCAACGCCTATTGCGTACGCTATCTGTACCTCACACTTATCGGCAAGTCCTGCCGCAACAATGTTCTTTGCTACGTATCTTGCCGCGTATGATGCGCTTCTGTCCACCTTAGTCGGATCCTTACCCGAGAACGCACCGCCGCCGTGACGGGAGTAACCACCGTAAGTATCAACGATTATCTTTCTTCCCGTAAGTCCGCTGTCACCGTTGGGTCCGCCAATAACGAATCTTCCCGTAGGATTTACAAATATCTTTGTTTGCGTATCAATAAGATTTGCGGGAATTATGGGCTTGATAACGTTTTCGATTATATCTTTTCTGATAGTTTCAAGCGAAACGGCTTCATCGTGCTGGGATGATACGACGATAGTATCAACTCTCACGGGCTTATCATCTTCATATTCAACAGTAACCTGCGTCTTTCCGTCTGGTCGGAGATAGCTGAGCATACCGCATTTTCTTACGTCCGTGAGCTTCTTTGCAAGCTTGTGCGAAAGTGAGATCGGCAGAGGCATAAGCTCCTTTGTTTCATTGCAGGCATATCCGAACATAAGTCCCTGGTCACCTGCACCAATATCGTACCCGTCGCTCATCTCACCCTCTTTTGCTTCGAGCGCTTTATCAACGCCGAGAGCAATATCGGGTGACTGTGCGTGAATTGAATTGAGAACCGCGCAGGTATCACAATCAAAGCCGTACTTTGCTCTGTCATATCCTATCTCACGGATAGTATCGCGTACTATCTTCTGATAGTCCACCTGTGCTTTTGTTGTTATTTCACCGAGTATCATAACAATACCCGTTGTCGTGCAAGTCTCACACGCAACACGCGACATAGGATCTTCAGAAAGTATTGCGTCGAGTATAGCATCCGACACGTTATCACAAATTTTATCGGGATGTCCTTCTGTTACCGATTCAGAGGTAAAAAACTTTTTCATTATATTTCCTTTCCATCTTACAAGTCCTATAAAAAACTCCTCAGGCAAGCCTGAGGAGTCATTGAGACACATATTTCTCATCTCTCAGGAATTAGCACCTTACTAATGCAGGTTGCCGGGCTTCACAGGGCCAGTCCCTCCGCCACTCTTGATAAGATATTAAACTGTAAATATATAATAGCACATATTATTACATTTTTCAAGTGCTTTTTTTACTTTTTTACATTTCGCTAAGCTTTACGAGTGCTGCGTATCCTCTTTCGTAATACTCTCGGGGTGTAAGATCAATGTAGGTGCCTATATCCTGACGTATGTTTGATTCGAGAGACAACGCTCCGTCGTAACCCGCCGCCCTGAGATCGCTCATAACGCGCTTAAAGTCAATGTTTCCGTCAAAAGGAAGCATATGACAGTCGGCGTGGAGTATCGGCACAGTGCTGTAGCTCATACCGTAATTATCGTGGATATGTGTGCAGCAGAGCTTATCGCCGTAAAGCGGAACAAAGCGCATTCCCGGAGTACAGCAGGCCTCGTGTCCCGTGTCAAAGCAGAAGCCGATATCAAGGTCCGAAAGCTCGCTCATAACTACGCCGAGCATTTCGGGATATTCGAGGTTTTCAAAGCAGATCTTTACTCCGCGCTCGGTTGCAAACATTGCAAGCTCACGGAAGCGTTTGATACCGATAGGCGTTGCGTGAGGCTCGGGTGCGCCTGCGGTCGGGTGAACGATGACGTACTTAACTCCGTGCTTCGATGCGTCAAGAACGCAGTTTTTAAGGCGGTCAAGGTATTTTACGCCATCCTCGCCCTCGTCCCATATGCAGTTTATACCAAGAAAAGGTGAATGAAAGTTATCAACAATAAGGTTGTATTTGTGAAACAGACCCATTATTGTATCAAAATCACGGCTTTCATCCCAACCGATCATTACGTAGTTGTAGCCTACGTCGGCTATCATACTGATGTTTTCTTCGTCAGGTGTTCTGACCATTATTCCAAACTTTTTCATAATTTCACCACCCTTACGCACCGTCCGTAAGCTTACGGAGCTTCAATGCTGCTTCATATGCTTTATTCACAAAAGCATCGAAGCTTATATTGCCGTAGAAATTCGAACGGTTAGTTACATCAAGCATAAGCGAGCCTGTATAACCGGTATTCTTTATATCCTTGCACACCGATTCAAAATCAATAATACCGTCAAAAGGAATTCTGTGGAGATCACTGCGGTAATAATCACTGTTCTCAACGCGATCGCTCAGGTTATCGTGAATGTGTGTACAGAACAAACGCTCGCCAAACATAGGAAGGAATTTCATACCGGGTGTAAAGCAATTCTCGTGTCCCGTATCATAGCAAAATCCTACTGTATCACACTTGAAATAGTCGAGCAAAAGTGCTGCTAAACGCGGAAATTCAAGGTTTTCAAACGCAAGCTTCACTCCATACTTCTCTGCTTCAACAACAAGCTTTTCAAAGCGTGTAAGACCCATTCTTGAGCTTATAGGCGCGTCAATTCCGAAGGAAGTGTGCATAATAACGTAAGGGATACCGTTGCTTCCCGCATCACGAATACACTTTTTGAGCTCTTCCGTATAATAATCGCCCTCGTTTGTGCTTTCGTCCCACATTGAATTGATCTTATCAAACGGTGCGTGTAAGGTCTCGATCTCAAGACCTATACCGTCCGCGTGACGCTTCAAGGCAGAAACATCTGTTTCGGAAAACCAGCTGAAGAAGCAAGCATCGAAGCCCTTATCTTTGATAATACTCATTTTATCGAAATTGTTGCAGTCAAAAGACATCGTCACGCACATACCAAGTTTTCTCATTTTATCTCCGTTCCACCGTCATATGGCGTTTAAGTTAAATCAGCCAAACAAACTTACTACGGCAAGGACAAGCTGAGATCCCACCGTCATTATAATACCTGCGGTTATAACGCCTGCGCATATCGATATGACCGTCTTTTTTCTCGGCATATCAAAAAGCGATGCAACCAGCGCACCCGTCCACGCGCCTGTTCCCGGAAGCGGTATTGCCACGAAAACGTATAAACCGAAAATTGCGTATTTCTCGATTCTGGGACGGTTCTTCTCGGCTTTCTGATACACCAAGTTTGAAATCTTTGAAAAAAGCTTTATACTGCAGCCTCTCATCCATTTCAAAACCGCTTTTACAAACAGCAAAATAACGGGTACGGGTAAACAGTTTCCGATTATACTTACGATAAGTGTCGGCAACCACGGAAGTCCCATTCCCGTGCCTATCGGCACTGCGCCACGGAGCTCTATCAGCGGCACCATAGATACTCCGATAACTATAAGATATTTCAAAAGCAAGCTCACTTTTATACCTCAATGATCTTTATATATGTAAAATTTTGGATATTCTCTTATAGAGGATTAGCGAAATCAGCGAGCAGATTACGCCTTTAAGCAAATTAAAGGGCGCTACCGCAAAAACTATCATGGTTTTAAGGTCGATTATTAAGGGATTTATCTTGGTTGCAAGACCGACTATCGCTTCGATTGGCATACCGTAAAGGTTTGAGAATGCAGGCACAAGAATAAAGTAGTTAAGCACTCCTCCAACTACTGCAAGGGAAATAGCGCCTGTAACCATGCCGATAATAGCGCCCTTTATAGTTTTATTGTATTTGTATATAAACGCTGCGGGAAGTATAAACGCACATCCCGTAACGAAGTTTGCAAATTCACCAACGTATGCCGTTGTAGTTCCGTTGAACAGAATATTAATAATGTTTTTCATAAGCTCCATTATTACACCTGCAACGGGTCCGATAGCAAAAGAGCCCATCATTATAATAGCTTCGGATAAATCAAGCTCATAAAACGAAGGGGCAAGGAAAGGTAGCGGAAATTCGAAAAGCATTACTACTGCCGCTATTGCAGAAAGTATTGCTATCTTAATTATGTAACGAAGTGCATTTCCGCGCTTATTTATTGAATTGTTGTTCATATTGTTCTCCTCAAATTATATATTTCTATAATTGTGGGAGAAGACTGTCAAAATAAAAAATCCTCGCAGACACCGCGAGGATGACGGCATCTTCTCTCATCCGGACTTTACCGTCGGCGCAGGAATTTCACCTGCTCGGCACTTTCGTGTTAGTGGGCTATACCACCGGTATGGATTTTCACCAATTCCTGAAGATAATCTTATGCAGGGCTGAAATCAGCCCTGCATAATCAATCTTTAATTCAGAATATAACTTATCGTTATTATTCTTCGATTTCTACAACTACGCCCGAACCAACAGTTCTACCGCCCTCACGGATAGCGAGACGGAGACCCTTTTCGATAGCGATAGGTGTGATGAGCTCAACGTTCATGATAACGTTGTCGCCGGGGCGGCACATTTCAACGTCAGCAGGAAGGTTGATAACGCCTGTAACGTCAGTTGTTCTGAAGTAGAACTGAGGTCTGTAACCGGAGAAGAAGGGC
>JAZSOD010000059.1:0-2112 GCA_045536775.1 Eubacteriales bacterium
GCCGCGCAAAAGCGGAGGGCGTTGACGTCACCTGTGAGACCGCACCGCATTACCTCGTGCTTTGTGACGAGGACTTACGTGAACACGGCAGATTCAAAATGAATCCGCCTCTGCGAGGACGCGAGGATCGAGCGGCGCTCATCGAGGGAATACGCGACGGCACCATAGATATGATAGCTACCGACCACGCGCCACACAGTCCCACAGAAAAGTCAAAGGGACTCAAGGACAGTCTTATGGGAGTTGTCGGACTTGAGACCGCGTTTGCGGTTATGTATACCGAGCTTGTTATGAAAGACGTAATAACGCTTGAAAAGCTTGTTGAGCTTATGAGTATAAACCCGAGGAAGAGATTTGGATTTGAGCAGACTGACGATTTCACGGTGTTTGACGTAAGTGAAAAATACGAGGTACGCCCCGAGGAATTCAGAACAAAGGGCCGCGCAACACCCTTCGAGGGTAAAGAGGTTTTTGGCAAATGCTTACTTACCGTTTGTGACGGTGAAATAGTTTACAGAAGTATATAGTGTATAGAGAGGAAGATAAAAAATGGCTAAGAGAACAGACTTAAAAAAGATAATGATCATCGGCTCAGGACCTATCGTAATCGGACAGGCGGCTGAGTTTGACTACGCAGGCACACAGGCGTGTCTTGCGCTTAAAGAGGAAGGCTACGAGGTCGTGCTTTGCAACTCAAACCCCGCGACCATAATGACCGACACCTCTATTGCAGATAAGGTTTATATGGAGCCGCTTACTCTCGAATACATCGCAAAGATACTCAGATACGAGCGTCCCAACGCGATCATCCCCGGTATCGGCGGACAGACGGGACTTAACCTTGCTATGCAGCTTGAAAGAAAGGGTGTACTTAAGGAGTGCTCGGTAGAGCTTCTCGGTACGAGCAGCACAAGTATCGAGCGCGCCGAGGACAGAGAGCTTTTCAAGGAGCTCTGCGAATCCATCGGTGAGCCGACGATCCCTTCTGAAATAACATACTCGCTTGAAGAAGCAAAGGCGGCGGCTGAGAGAATAGGCTACCCCGTAGTTCTTCGCCCTGCGTTCACACTCGGCGGTACGGGCGGGGGCTTCGCAAATGACGAGGCTGAGCTTGTTGAGATCGGACTTAACGCGTTCAAGCTCTCTCCCGTCCATCAGGTGCTTGTCGAAAAGAGCGTAAAGGGCTATAAGGAGATCGAATTTGAAATGATGCGTGACTCAAACGATCACGTTATCACGATATGCGGAATGGAAAACGTTGACCCCGTCGGCGTTCACACGGGCGACTCGATAGTTGTTGCTCCTATCCTTACGCTTAACGAGCACGACCACAAAATGCTCAATGACAGCGCGATTAAGCTTATTAAGGCTCTTAAGATCGAGGGCGGCTGTAACGTACAGTTTGCACTCAATCCCGAAACAAGCGAATACTACCTTATCGAAGTAAACCCGAGAGTTTCGCGTTCGTCGGCACTCGCTTCAAAGGCAAGCGGATACCCTATTGCAAAGGTAACCGCAAAGATAGCGGTAGGTATGTCGCTTGAGGAGATCGGAATTGCAAACACCACAGCGGCAAAGGCACCCGTGCTTGACTATATCGTTGCAAAGCTCCCGAGATTCCCGTTTGATAAGTTCGCCTCCGCTTCCAATAAGCTCGGCACGCAGATGAAGGCAACGGGCGAGGTTATGGGCATCGGCTCTACGCTTGAGGAGTGCTTACTCAAATCGGTGCGATCGCTTGAGATCGGCGCAAACCACTTCTATCTCTCCAAATTTGATAATAAGAGCGAAGCAGAGCTTCTCGACTATATAACAGAATTCAAGGACGATAACATTTTTGCTATTGCACAGCTTATGAGACTCGGCGTGGGTATAGAAAAGCTCCACGAGGTCACGAAGATCACCGCGTACTTCCTTGAGGCGCTTGAAAGAATAATCGCAATGGAGAATACCGTAAAGGCAAATAAGGGAAGCCTCGACGCTCTCCGTGCAGCCAAAAAGATGGGCTTTTGCGACGCGGTTATCGCAAAGCTCTGGGGCGATACAGAAGTAAATATATTCAACATCAGACGTGACAACGGCATTATGCCCGTTTACCGTATGGCAGATACC
>JAZSOD010000037.1:0-17648 GCA_045536775.1 Eubacteriales bacterium
GGCGAATATGTTGCTGAAGCAATCGACCTCACTGACAAGCTTGGTACAGACGAGCTTGTAAACTACCAGAACCGCTTTGCAGCATTCAAGGGTATGACGGTTGAAAAGGTTGAATACAAGAACGGTGAGCCCGGTGACGACATCTACGTTACATTCGGTTATAACGGCGCATCCTACGACTTCTGCGTTGAAGCATACCTCACAGGTGCTGACACAGAGGTTTACAAAGCAGTTGGCGAGCTTACCGCAGGCGACGTTGTTGACGTTGAAGGCTTTGCATACTGGTATGAGGGCATCAACACTCACATCACCAAGGTTACTCCCGTTGACGAAAAGTAAGTTGATATAAACAAAAAAAAGAGAGCCTACTGGCTCTCTTTTTTTATGCCGTCCGCTACGTTATACACCGTCAGACCGTGTTTAGCGGCGTAATCTGCCGTGTATGCACTACCACCCTTACTCTCGGTAAGATAAGCTATGCAAGCCGAGCTTTTGTCTACAAGCGCACGGTTACGCTTGTGCATACAGCCTTGTGTATATTCTTCGGACGTGTAAACAATTTCATCTGCCTGATCTTTTATATTTTCATAAATCTCTATATCCTCGATCTTCCATCCTCTTGTCTGCGACAAACACGGCAAAATCAAAATCAATCTAATATCGGGATATTTCTTTTTTAGCATTAAGACCACAAGAGCCGCAAGAGTGTCAAATCCAAGAGCACCGCCGACGCAAAAATTTAAGTACCCATCCACGATAAAACGTTCAACGGCTTTCTCGGTTTTATTGAATAAAAGCTGATACTGCTCTTCGGGTATTTTTCTGTGTCCTGTGAAGCAACAGGTTACATCTTTCATAGTATTTCTCTCTTAAATTAAAAAGTGCGACTACCGAAGCAGCCGCACAAAAAACGCAAACTCCGTAGTCGCCAAACCAATTCAATATAAAGCATTATTCATACTCACATTGACGGAATCTGCATTTTTACAAAATCCACAATGCGAGTATGCGCAGTAAAAGGCACCATAATCCCTATTAAAATAATGCTGATTTAATATATTTGATTGGTTTGGCATAATTAGTTTAACACATTTTTTTGAAAAATACAACAAGAAATAAAAAATTCTCACCGAAATGGCGAGAATAAAAAGAAAAAGCTCTGCTATGGCAGAGCTTTTTTGGCACCCGCAACAGGAATCGAACCTGTAACTAACCCTTAGGAGGGGTTTATTATATCCATTTAACTATGCAGGCGTAAGTATATTATACCACATTTTTTCGTAATTTCAATAGTATGCGGAAATATTTTGTGTAAGACAAAAAGGCTTTCGGAAGTGTAAACCCCTCCCCTACCGTGCAAATTTCAAATCCCATCTTGTAGGGGCAACTCCCTCGACGCAGTCACCTGCGTCTATCATACCGATTCTTGCCACTATAGTACTCCTGTCAGTTTTCGCAGATCATCTTCTTAAGATAGTCGGCGGCTATTTGTATGTCCTTTTCGGGTGTAGCACCGACTCCACGTTCAATCGTGAGATAGCCCTTGTAGCCAATCTCCTCAAGCGCTTTGAGGTACGCTTTGAAGTTAACACCGCCCGTTCCAAGCGGTTTTTCCTCAAAGTAGCGCACGCCCTTGAATTCATCGGGCACGGGATGAACTACTCCGTATATGTATTCGGGGTTTCCGCGGTTTAGCATTACGCCGTCCTTCGCGTGAGTGTGGACTATGTAATTCCTAAGATTATACACCGCGCACACAGGATCATCACCCGTTACCATTACGAGATTTGCGGGGTCGAGGTTGACCGCAACTCCGCGTGACCCGAGACTGTCAAGAAACTCCTTGAGTGTTGCAGAGGTCTCGGGACCGGTTTCGATAGCGAAGTGAGCCTTTAAGCTGTCGGCGTATTCGGCGAGCTCGTGACACGCCTCTTGCATTATCTTGTATCTGTCGTGGCTTTTGTCGCTCGGAACGACACCTATGTGGGTGGTTACGATATTACAGTCAAGCTCGAGTGCGAGCTCGAGTATTCTCTTTGATTTTTCGATAAGCACGGGGTTAAGCTCGGTATTACCGAAGCCGTGACCGAGGTCACCGCAGAGCGCCGAGAAGCAAAGCCCGTTGTCACGTACAAAGCCGAGAAGCTCTCTTGCCTTGCTTCCACTTAAGCTTTCGGGCGAGTTTTCACCCTTGGTTGCATACATCTGGAGTCCGTCAATGCCCATTTCAGCCGCTTTTTTTACGGCGTCGCATGTGGGAAGTCTGAAGGATTCAAGCAAAACGCCTATCGGGAAGTTATACATGGAGGATAGTTCCTTTCGGTTTGATTTTACGATTTAATTATAAGGGAATTTTAGTGTCATTACAATATGTTTTTTGAGATTTTTGAGGCGATTTGTAAGAATGTTTTTGCCGAATATATTCCAATGTCAGCGATATGGGTCGAGATTTTGCGGGCGGAATCGTCCCTACAAATCTTCACGCGCTGTTTGCCTGTCCGTGCTACGGACCAAAAAAATCCGCGTTTGCGGATTTTTTAGTTTCTTATTATTTCTGCGCTGTCGGGCGGGATAATAATATTCTCACCGCACACTCCCGAAATGAGAGCCCTTTCGCAGACTTCACTATTATAAGTTATCTCGTGAGCGCTTCGGTTTACGATCACAGAAAGCTTCTCGTCACCCTCGAAGCGCTCGTAAACAAAAACGCCGTTATCAGCCGACACAACACGGAAATATCCCTTTTCAAAAAGCTTTTCCGCGCGGCGTATCTCGCCGATTTTTTTGTACCAGTCAACAAGCTCCGTGTTCTCGCGTCCCCACGGGTACGGCAGTCTGTTAAACGGATCGCGCGCACCCTCGGAGCCCGCCTCGTCACCGTAGTATATACACGGCACTCCCGGCATTGTCGCAATTATAACGTATGCAAGCTTCAAAAGCTTCACTGCGCGCTCACGCGACTCCGCGCTCATTTTGTAGCGCGACAGCTCGGCGTTGGTCATTGAGCTTATGTCCTCACCGCCCAGCACGCTGAGTATACGCTCAGTATCGTGTGTTCCAAGGAAATTCATAAGGGTGTCGCTGACGCACTTTGGATAATGCGAATATATTTCGCCCGCAACACGCGCAAGGGGGTGCGCGTCACCCGTTTTCATATATTCAACCGTCGCGCCTCTGAGGGGATAGTTCATAACCGAGTCAAGCTGTCCGCCTCTGAAGTATCTGCGGCGGTGATCGTACGCGACCTTGTTTGACGCGTCCTCCCATACCTCGCCGATAATAACCGAGTCACGGCGCTCTGACTTTGCAGCGGCTCTTATTTTTTCAAGCAGCTCCCCGTCAAGCTCGTCAGCAACGTCAAGACGCCAGCCGTACGCACCACGGCGGAGATAGCTGCGGACAACTCCGTTTTCGCCGCACAGATAACGGGCAAGCTCGGGGTTTGTGCCGTTAAGCTTTGGAAGTATCTCTATTCCCCACCAGGATTTATAATCGTCGGGGTAGCTGTCAAAATAGTACCAATCACGGTACGGACTGTCGGGCGAGTTGTACGCGCCGACGGTATTATAGCGATTGTTTTTATTGAAGTAGATACTGTCCGAGCCGGTGTGGTTGAAAACTCCGTCGAGGATCACCTTTATTCCCCGCCTGTCAGCTTCAGAGATAAGCTTGTCAAAAGCCGCCTCACCGCCGAACATTTCATCGACCTTCATATAGTTGCCCGTATCGTACTTGTGGTTCGAGTATGCCTCGAATATGGGGTTTAGGTATATGATATTAACCCCGAGCGAGTTGAGGTAGTCGAGCTTTTCACAGACTCCCCAGAGCGTGCCGCCGAAAAACATATTGTTTTTGACAAATCCGCCCTGACACTCTGCGTATTGCGGAATACCGCTGTCCCAGTCGGGATTGAGCTCGGCGTCCTCTCTCACGGGCACACGGGTCGAGCCGCGGTTAAATCGGTCAACGAATATCTGATACATCACGCCGCCCTTTATCGTGTCGGACGTGGTAAAGTCCTCGGGATAGACGAGGAGCTGATAGGACGAAACGGCGGCACGGTCAAAGATTATCTCGGAAAGCAGCGTGTCGTCGTTTCGGGAAATATACGCCCTGCCGTTTGGTGTGTCAAAGGAAAAGTGGTAATAAAAAAGTCCGCTGTTGTTTTCGGAGATGTCGGCAAAATCGAAGGTGTAGGTGAATGTAGCATAGCCGTCGCGGTTTTCGACGTAGGTAACGTCGTGGCTTTGGCTTTGCATTATATCGTCAAGCCACAGCTCAAGCTTTACGTTGCGGGGATAAAGGTCCTCTGGAATACGCAGCTCAAGGGTGAGTGTGTCGGCAAAAGAAAAAGCAGAGAAAAGCTCTGCGTGAGACTCAAGTTTGCTGTGTTTTATTATGTGTGGGGTGTGCATAGCTTTTCTCCTTTTTGGTTTTTGTTGGGATAGGTTTTATGACCTGTTTTTAATTTGCGAAATTTGAGTTGGTTTGTTCATTTCTGTATGCACAGAAACGAACCAAAGAGGCATTCAAGAGGAGGCTCAATGCCTCCTCTTGAAAATCTCCTCCTGCCAAAGGGAAGTCTCCCTTTGGAATCCCTCGCGAAACGTTTATTTACACGCTATGTGAGGTCTAGGGCGCAAAGCTTAAGGCTTTTCGCAAATCAAACCTCCACCCATACCCCGAAGTTCCCACAAATTAGCCCTGCTTGGCGGTAGTGGGCCCCAAGCAGAAGGGCGCGAACAGTGTGGTCGTGCAGTTTGTACGGATATCCGTTCAATGTTGAGACAATGCTCCTCGTGAAGCAGATAAAATTCAGAGAGTGGACGAGTTTAGTCCCCTTCCCGCGCAAAGACGCGTCTTTGCGCTTCTTGAAGTTTTTGCGCCGCTTTTTTCAAAAAGCGGCATAAAAACCTACTATCGCGTAAAACCAATCTCACTTCTTGCCGCGAGGCTTTTCAAAGGGCTCGATGTGCCAGATGTTGCGTGCGTACTCGCCGATGCTTCTGTCGGAGGCAAAGACGCCTGCACTTGCGATATTCATAAGCGACATTCCGAGCCACTTGTCCTTGTTTTCGTAATCGGCAAGGAGGGTCTCGTGAGCCTTTTTATAGGACTCAAAGTCAGCAAGGCACATATAGGGGTCGGAGACAGGCTGAGCATATATGAGATAATTCCTCATATCGTCAAAGCGTCTTGAATCAAAGCCTGTTGCAAGACGGTCAACCGCGTTTTTGAGAACGAAGCTTCCGTTATAGTAATCAAGCGAACGGTAGCCGCGCTTCCAGAGGTCCTCTACCTCCTCGGTAGTGAGACCGAAGATATAGATATTATCTCTGCCGACGGCCTCGCTTATCTCGACGTTTGCACCGTCGAGAGTTCCGAGTGTTACCGCGCCGTTTATCATAAACTTCATATTACCCGTACCGCTTGCCTCCTTACCTGCAAGTGAGATCTGCTCACTGATGTCTGCCGCAGGCATAAGCATTTCGGCAAGGCTTACGTTGTAGTCCTCAAGGAATACGACACGCATTTTCTTGCGCAGCTTCGGATTCTTTTCAATATCCTGACTTATAAAGTAGATAAGTCTGATAATATTTTTCGCCATATAATATCCCGGTGCAGCCTTTGCGCCGAAGATAAAGGTCTGGGGCGTCATTTCCTTGTCGGGATTCTCAAGAAGCTCGTTGTATATGCTTATAATCTTGAGCGCATTCAAAAGCTGACGCTTGTATTCGTGCATTCTCTTTGCCTGAACGTCGAATATAGAGTCGGGATCAAGTCTGACACCCGTCTTTGCCTGTATGTGCATAGCGAACGCCGCTTTGTTCTCGCGCTTTATCTCGGCAAGGCGCTCGTAGACCGCCTTGTCGCCGTAGAATTTAGCAAAATCAGCAAGACGCTCGGGACTCTTGCGGTAAGCGTCACCAATACACTCGTCGAGCAGAGCCGCGAGCTTGGGGTTAGCGTAGCAGAGCCATCTGCGGTGTGCTATACCGTTGGTTACGTTGGTAAACATATGCGGCTCGTGCTTATAGAAATCGTGGAATACGGTGTTCTTGAGTATCTCGCTATGGAGCTTGGACACGCCGTTTACCGTATTCGAGCCAACGATGCTCAGATTCGCCATTCTCACCTGTGAGGACGCCATTATAGACATTCTCGAGATCCTGTCCCAGTCGCCCGTGTACTTCTGCCATAGATCGTTGCAGAAGCGGCGGTTTATCTCGCACACGATGGTGTGTATTCTCGGGAGCTTGACTCTGAGAAGATCCTCGGGCCACACCTCGAGTGCCTCGGGCATTACGGTGTGGTTGGTGTAGGTGACGGTTCTCTTTACCACACTCCACGCCTTATCCCAATCGTATGAATAAACGTCGATAAGGACTCTCATCATTTCGGGAATAATGAGTGCAGGGTGTGTGTCATTGATGTGAATAGCCACCTTATCAGCAAGGTTTGAAAGAGTGCCGTATGCGACAAGATGGTCGCTGATTATGCTCTGAAGCGACGCGGAAACAAGGAAATACTGCTGACTGAGACGCAAGAACTTACCCTCAACGTGATTGTCGGAGGGGTATAATACCTTCGAGATGATGTCGGCGTTGTTGCTGTCCTCCATAGCCTTTATGTACTGACCCTGAGAGAACAGACTCATATCGAAATTCTGTACGGGGCGCGCCTTGAAAAGTCTTAATTTATTGACCGCGTTCGAGTCGGCACCCGATATCATCATATCGTAGGGTACTGCCTGAAGCTCCTCGTAGTCCTCATACACCACCTCAAGACGTCCGTTGTTCCATTTTTCGCTGACGTGGCCGCCAAAGCGCACGGTGAAGGTCTTATCTTGTCTTGGAACAAGCCACACGTCACCGTCGGGCATCCACACGTCGGGAAGCTCGACCTGCTCGCCGTCGATAATTCTCTGCTTAAACAAGCCGTACTCGTAGCACAGGGAGAAGCCGGTCGCGTGATAATCAAGCGTAGTCAGCGAGTCCATAAAGCATGCCGCCAGACGTCCGAGTCCTCCGTTTCCGAGTCCCGGGTCAGGCTCGCAGGAATAAATTTTGTCTATGTCGAAGCCAAGCTCACTCAAGACCTCGCCGTACTCCTCTGCAAGACCGAGGTTGCGAAGGTTGTTTCTGAGCTGTCTTCCGACAAGAAACTCCATACAGAGATAATAGAGCTTTTTCTTATGCTGCTTTTTGTACTGATTTTTGAATTCCGCCGCCTTTTTCGTAAGCTCGTCCTTGACACACAGGGACACCGCCTTATACATCTGAAGCTCTGTCGCTTCATCGGGGTTTATCGCGTAATATCTCGACAGCTTGCTGACGATGGAATCACGAATTTCGCTTTTTGACATTTTCTTGTTCACGTTTTGCTCCAACTTTCCTTATGTGTGATTAATTGAGATTTTCGTACATTTCAAGGTACTTCTTCGCGGAGGCACTCCACGAGAAGTCCGCACTCATCGCGTTTGTACGCAGCGCCTTCCACTGACGCTTGTTTGAATAAAGCTCGACGGCACGGCGCACAGCGTCGTACATATCGTGAGCATTGTAGGTCTTGAAGGTGATACCGTTACCCGTCTTGTCCTCGGTATTGTAGGGCTTGATGGTATCGTAAAGTCCGCCCGTTTCGCGCACCACGGGCACCGTTCCGTAGCGTGACGCTATCATCTGCGCGAGTCCGCAGGGCTCGCTCTTCGAGGGCATTAAGAAGATGTCCGCACCTGCGTATATCTTCTTCGCGAGCGACTTGTCAAACGCAAGCATTACTCCCACCTTTTCGGGATACTTGCGGGAGAGATACGAGAAGTAGTCCTCGTAGTCGATATCTCCCGTTCCGAGAAGCACGAACTGCATATCAAGCGTATTCACCGCCTCCTCGAGTATGCGCTTTACGAGGTCGAAGCCCTTGTGGGAGGCGAGTCTTGATATCATCGCAACCACGGGCACGTCACGTCTTTCGGGAAGTCCGAATATACGCTGAATGTCAAGCTTATCCTCTGCCTTCTGGATCTGATTGTCAGCGCTGAAGTGGCGTCTGATCTCGGTATCGGTCTCGGGGTTATAGTAATCGTAATCAATACCGTTGATAATACCCATCGTTTTATCGCGGTTCATACCGATGATATAGTGGAGTCCGCTTGAATAGTATTCGGTCTGGATCTCATTTGCGTAGTTCGGGCTGACGGTGGTAAGCTTGTCGCAGCACACTATCGCGCCCTTGGTGAGATTGATGCAGCCGTCATATTCGACTATGTATCTGTCCCACGAATCAAGGCAGAATACGTCAGAGAGGATCTCAAAGCCGTATATTCCCTGATATTCAATATTGTGAATGGTATATACCGCCTTCATATTCGAGTATTCCTCGAAGTAGCGGTATTTTCTCTTAAGGTAGATGACCGTGAGCGCGCTCTGCCAATCATGTGCGTGGAGCACGTCGGGGTAAAAGTCTATCCTCGGCATCATTTCAAGCACCGCCTTGCAGAAGAAGGCGTAGCGCTCTCCGTCGTCAAAGCTTCCGTAAAGCGACTGTCTCTTGAAGTAATACTCGTTGTCGATAAAGTAGTAGGTTACGCCGAGATGCTCGGTCTTATATACGCCGCAGTACTGCTGGCGCCACGAGAGGTTTACGGTAAACTCGCAAACCTTTTCAAGTGTGTCCTTGTATTTTTCGGAAACGCTCGTATACATCGGGATAACGACTCTTATGTCAAGCTTATCTCCCGCCTCAGCCTTGAGAGCCGCGGGGAGAGAGCCGAGCACATCGCCGAGTCCGCCCGTTGCCGCAAACGGCACCGCTTCGCTTCCAACAAACAGTAGTTTCATATTTTTCTCCTTATTACACCGCGCAGGCGGTGCAAGTCCCGTTAAAGACTTAAATCATCTTTCCCTTTTCAATAAAGAAGGGCATACTTTCGTGTCCCGACAGAATGCGGTCGTCGCGGATAACTACGTTCTTATCGGTAATAACGCAATTAAGGAATACGTTTTCGCCCGTGAAGGTATCCTGGAAAAGAATGGAATTCTTTACCTTCGTTCCCTTTCCGACCTTTGCGCCGCGGAAGAGAATAGAGTTTTCGACCTCACCGTCGATAATACAACCGTCAGCGATAAGCGAGTTTTTAACGACTGCGCCCTCTCCGTACTTTGTGGGAGCCGAGTTTCTGACCTTGGTGTATATGGGTCGGTTCTTGGTGTTAAAAAGCTCCTCGCGTATCTCGGGCCTCGAGATAAGCTCCATATTGTGAGAGAAGAAGTTTGCAACAGAGCCGATGTTTGCAAAATATCCGTCATATCTGTATACCATCAGCTTATCTTTCTTCAAATTGGGCGCGATAACGTCCTGATGGAAGCTCTTGAAGCCGTGGGCAAGAGCATCGTTGACCACACGCTGAATGTAGCTTGTATTTGCAACGAAGATGTTGAGATTGACGTCACGCGGGCCGCTGATACCGCGGCTTCTGTAAGAAAGTACGTCCGTGATGTTGCCCTCTCTATCCGACTCGAAAACTACGTTCTTCGCCGCGTCCTCTTCGGTGAGCTCCACATTCTTTACCGCGAAGGTCATATCGGCACCCGAATTTACGTGCGCGTTTATCATTTCGTTCAAGTCGATATTGCAGATTATGTCACAGTCGGAGAAAACTATCACGTCCGACGTATAGCGCGAGAGCGAGTAGTTTATGCTCATAAGCGCCTCAAGACGCGAGTTGTAGAGCATATTCACCGAGTTCGCGAACGAGGTGAGGTAAGGGGTAAGTATTTTTATACCTCCCGAACGGCGCGAAAGGTCCCAGTCCTTACCCGAGCCGATGTGGTCGATAAGCGACTGATAGTTGTAATGGGTTATTACTCCGACGTTGGTAATGCCCGAATTCACCATATTTGAAAGTGCGAAGTCGATAAGTCTGTATCTGCATCCGTAGGGAATGCTCGCCATAGTACGCTTGCGCGTAAGCTCGGGCACGTTTTTATCGTGTATGTTTGAAAAAATTATACCGCTTGCAGTTGCCATTGTTACTCTCTCCTTTCTCCTTATTTTGCACCGTTTCTTATCTTTTCGAGGGCAGACTCGTTAACGGTCGCTCCTGCGGGGATCTCGTCGTCCGCGCGAAGCTCGAGTCCGCTTCCGATAAGAGTTATCTTAAATCTGCTCGGCTTCTGTCCCTTGCCGAGCTTGGTGTTTTCACCTATCACCGTGTCGCTGTCGACAATAGAATAGCAGACCTCTGCACCGTCGAGCACTCGAGTGTCGCTCATGATTACAGAGTCCTTGACAACGGCTCCCGGCGCTACGTAAACTCCGCCGAAAAGCACCGAGTTTATTACCTTTCCGTATATCTCACAGCCCTCTGTTATCATAGAGTTCGTAAGCTCTGCCGAATCGCCGATGAAGTGAGGCGGTCTTGACTCGCTTCTCGAGAAGACTCTGCCGCGCGTGGTATCGTAGAGGTTGAACACGGGCTCCTCTCCGAGAAGGTCCATGTGCGCCTCCCACAAGCTCGATACTGTTCCTACGTCCTTCCAGTATCCCGAAAACTCGTATGCGAAAAGTCTCTTTCCGTCCCTGAGCATTGCGGGGATTATGTTCTTTCCGAAGTCCTTCGAGGAGTTCGGGTCAGCCTCGTCTGCAGTAAGGTAATCGGCAAGCACCTTCTTGTTGAAGATGTATATACCCATAGACGCCTTGGTGCTCTTGGGCTCTGCCGGCTTTTCCTCAAACTCGGTTATTCTCGAGTCGGGTGCGCAGTTCATTATTCCAAATCTGCTTGCCTGCTCTATCGGCACGTCTATTACCGCGATGGAGCAGTCGGCCTCCGACTGCTTGTGAAAATCAAGCATACGGCTGTAATCCATTTTGTAAATGTGGTCGCCCGAAAGTACGACAACGTAATCGGGATCGTATCTTTCGATGAAGTTAAGGTTCTGGTAAATGGCGTTTGCGGTGCCCTTGTACCAGTCCGCAGACTTACTTCCCTGATAGGGCGGCAGTACCATAACACCGCCGAAGGTCCTGTCAAGGTCCCACGGCTGTCCGTTTCCGATGTACTCGTTGAGAACGAGCGGCTGGTACTGTGTGAGCACGCCCACCGTGTCTATTCCCGAGTTGATGCAATTCGACAGCGTAAAGTCGATAATGCGGTACTTTCCTCCGAAGGGTACCGCGGGCTTCGCCGTCTTTTCCGTCAGCGTGTAAAGGCGGCTTCCCTGTCCGCCTGCCAGAAGCATGGCTATACACTCTTTCTTTCTGAACATTGAGTTATACCTCCTGTTTTATTTTTTTGCTTTCGGGTAACTTGGATTTATGTGCGTTTATTGAAGTCTGAAATAATTTTTACAATCTCGTCGCAGTATCTTGAAGCCTTTTGCTGTGCGACACCCTTTATTTTGATAAGCTCCCAGAAGCTTACGGGCTTTGCGAGAGCAATAAGCGTAAGGGTCATATCGTTAAATACTATGTACGGCGGTACTCCGAGTCGGCTTGCAGTCCTCTTTCTCCAATTCTTCAGCTCAAGCAGCAGCTTTTCGTCGGAACGTATCTCCCTGTCGATAGCGTTAATTCTTACGTTTACGGGCTCCTTTGCCGACTCAGCGCAGACCTTTATATATTTGTCCGTGAGCTTAAGCAGAGGGTATTCTCCCTGTGTCTTGTAAAGAAGGCCCTCGTCTATCATTTCGCCGATCACGTCCTTGATGGCGTTTTTGTCCTTGAAGCTGAGCCGTCCGAACTCGTACAGCCTGTCGTAGCCGCGGGCTATGAGCTTTTGTGTCCTCGCGCCTGCAAGTATGTCGGCAACCGCGTTTACTCCAAAGCGTCCGCCCGTTCTGAGAATAAGCTCTCCTATGATCCGTCTTACGCTGTCAACGGTAACATCGTTATTCCCCCTTAAGCACCACGAGCATTTGTTGCAGGGGGTCTTCTTATACTCCTCGCCGAAATACGAGAGAAGGTTTGCTCTCACGCACGCTCCCGCACGGCAAAGCTCCGCCATTGTCTCAAGCTTTCTGAGACTTATGTCACGCAGACGTCTCGCCTCGGCTTCGTCATCCTCTGCCTCGCCCGCGGTCCTTGAGAGGATATACTTGCCAAGCTTCACGTCCTGCTCCGAGAACAGAAGCACGCACTCGGCGTCCATTCCGTCGCGACCTGCTCTGCCCGCCTCCTGATAATACGCCTCTATGCTAAGCGGCATATTGTAGTGGATAACAAACGCGACGTTGGATTTGTCGATACCCATGCCGAAGGCGTTGGTGGCGACTATTATTCTGCATCTGTCATAGATAAATTCGTCTTGATTGCGTCCTCGCTCGTCCTCGGTAAGCCCTGCGTGATATTTTACCGCGTCGATGCCGCGGTCAACAAGCGTGTCGCAGAGCGCCTCTGTGTTGCGTCTCGTGGCGCAGTAGATAATTCCCGATTTGTCTGGGCGGCGCTTAATAAAATCAATGATATATCCGAGCTTGTCCCGTGCGTTTTTTATACCGAAGTACAGTCCCGGTCGGTCATAGCCCGTGGTAAAGGTAACGGGCGAGTCGAGAGCCAGAAGCTTGCATATATCGCGCTTTACCTGCTCGGTTGCCGTTGCAGTGAACGCCGCAACAACGGGTCGGCGCTTAAGCGAGGCTATAAAGTCCTTGATCTCGAGATAGCTTCGTCTGAAATCGTGTCCCCACTCTGAAACGCAGTGAGATTCGTCTATGGCAACAAGCCCTATGTCCGCGACTGCGGCAAACTCTGCAAACGCAGGTGTAGAAAGTCTTTCGGGAGCAACGTATATTATTTTGTAAATTCCTGCCTTGGCGTTATCGAGAGCCTGTCTGCACTGACCGGGCGTGAGCGTACTGTTGAGATACGCCGCCCTGACACCCACCGACACAAGCGACGATACCTGGTCGCGCATAAGCGATATGAGAGGAGAGATGACTACGGTTATTCCGCTTTTGATAAGCGCGGGCACCTGATAGCAGACGGATTTTCCCGAGCCCGTCGGCATTACGGCGAGCACGTCCTGACCCGAGAGAATGGCGTTTATTACCTGCTCCTGTCCGGGTCTGAAGCTATCGTATCCGAAGTATTCCTTCAGGGTTTTCAAGCTGTCTTCCATATTAGTCGGATACGTCCTCTCTCTTATCTTATTATCATACACTATGATTATATAACATTTTTTGCAAATTGTAAACAGGAAATTTCTTCTTCAATGAAAAGAATGAAAAGAATGAGGCTTTTACCCCATTCTCTCGTGTTATTTTCAACAAAAACTCCACTTATTTTTTGTCACAATCGACGGTCGCGTATTTTCTTTTCGTCGCTTCGCCGCCGCGTATGTGTCTTTCCGATTTGTTGTATTCCATCAGCTCCCTAACCCTTTCACACAGACCTGCGTCTATATGCGAAAGCCTTTCGGTGACGTCCTTATGTACTGTTGATTTGCTGAGTCCGAAGCACGCGGCACAAGCTCTCACGGTTGCTCGGTTCGTGAGCATATATTCGGCAAGCGCCACGGGTCTCGCTGACAGCTTTTTCATAAAACGCCTCACCTCGCAGTCCTTACATTATATTCTGCGAGATGAGATATAATTACCGCTAAAGAAACAGGTATGGCTCGGCATTAAATTCACACGGCAGGAGCAAGCCCCTGCCCTACAAGCAAATTTCAAATCTCTTGTAGGGGCGACCATCGGTCGTCCGCAAGAACGAACGGCGGGAGCAAGCCCCCGCCCTACAAGCAAATTCTAAATTTTATCTCAAAACGAAATTATGCGCCCACAATTCCGCATAGTGTGAAAACAACCATGTCGCGAGGGATTCCAAAGGGGCGGGTAGCACCCGCTGGCATGGCGCGCGTATTGCTTTGCGGCAAGTGAAATCTTAACCCGTACCCTGATATTTCCAAAAGCCTCTCACTTTGGGAGAGGTGGCACGCGAAGCGTGACGGAGAGGGTTTCCTTTGGCGAGGAGGAGTTTTTTAAGAGGAGGCATCGAGCCTCCTCTTAAATGCTTCTTCTCGTTCTTTTCTGTGCATACAGAAAAGGACAAATCAACCTCAAATTCCGCAAAACAAAATCAAGTTATACTCTTTTTCATAACATTAAAGTTTTTCTCAAAAATTTTCTTTCGCTATTGAAATTGCAAAAATTTGTGGTATAATATATAGCGATTGCAATAATTTATTATTATATCTCACACTTTTTGGAGGACATTAAAATGGCAGAACTTAAAAAGCTTGCCGGCTTTAAGGGCGTTGACGGCCCCGTGGTCACTATAGTTATGGACGGCATCGGTATCGCCCCCGAAAGCGAGGGTAACGCTGTTGAAAGCGCTTATACCCCCACTCTTGATATGCTTAAAGCTAACTACCCTATGGTAAAGCTCAAGGCTCACGGTATGGCTGTCGGACTTCCCTCTGACGACGATATGGGTAACTCCGAGGTAGGCCACAACGCTCTCGGCGCAGGTCAGGTCTTCGCTCAGGGTGCAAAGCTCGTTACTCAGTCTATCGAAACAGGCAAAATATTTGCGTCTGACTCGTGGAAAGCCGTTATAAGCAACGTGCAGAGCGGCTCTACTCTCCACTTCCTCGGACTCTTCTCCGACGGTAACGTTCACTCTCACATCGATCACCTCAAGGCGCTTATCCTCAAGGCTAAGGACGAAAATGTAAAGACGGTAAGAATTCACATTCTTATCGACGGACGTGACGTCGGCGAGACCTCTGCTCTTGAATACATCAGACCCTTTGAAGAATTCCTTTCTTCCATCAGAAGCGCTGACTTCGACGTTATGATCGCGTCGGGCGGCGGACGTATGAAGATCACTATGGACCGTTACGAAGCTGACTGGAGCATGGTAGAGCTCGGCTGGAAGACCCACGTTCTCGGCGAAGGCAGACAGTTTGCAAGTGCAGAAGAGGCTGTTGTCGCTTACAGAGAAGAATACAAGGTCATTGACCAGGATCTCCCCCCCTTCGTTATCGCACGCGACGGCAAGCCCGTCGGCACGGTAAACGACGGCGACAGCGTTGTTTTCTACAACTTCCGCGGCGACCGTTCTATTGAAATTTCAAAGGCGTTTGAGGACGAGGTGTTCACCAAATTCGACCGCGTACGCTTCCCCAAGGTAGTTTACGCAGGCATGCTTGAGTATGACGGAGATCTCCACATTCCGAGCCGCTACCTCGTTTCTCCCCCCGAGATCACAAACACCATGGGCGAGTATCTCGCTGATATGAAGATACCTCAGCTCGCTATCTCCGAGACCCAGAAATACGGTCACGTTACCTACTTCTGGAACGGCAACAAGTCGGGCAAGTTCAGCGAGGAATATGAGACCTACATTGAGGTTCCCTCCGACGTTATCCCGTTCGAGCAGAGACCCTGGATGAAGAGCGCAGAGATCACCGACAAGCTCATCGAGTGCTTGAAGTCGGGCAAGTACAAGTACCTCCGCGTTAACTTCCCGAACGGCGATATGGTCGGTCACACAGGTAACCTTCTCGCTACGAGGATCGGCGTTGAATCTGTTGACCTTGAACTCAAGAGAATTCTCGACGTAGTAGATTCTCTCGGCGGCGTTGCGATAATCACCGCAGACCACGGTAACGCTGACGAAATGTACGAGATCGACAAGAAGACCAAGGCTCCCAAGGCAGACAAGAACGGATGCTTCAAGGCTAAGACAAGCCACACTCTCAATCCCGTTCCCTGCTTCATCTACGACAACAAGAACAAGGGCGCATACACCGTTAAGGCAGATGACGGCAGCTTCGGACTTTCAAACGTTGCGGCGACCGTTGTAAACCTTCTCGGCTACGAGGCTCCCTCCATGTGGGACACTTCCATTATTGAGATTGAGTAAATTCGGATCACCCCTGCTTTGTCAGGGGTGATTTTTTGTTAAATTTTTATCTTTTGTTTTTATATTGAAATATGTCCTATTATGATGTATAATATTTCTAAATATATATCTTGAGGTGACGAAATGGTAGCCAAAACCTTCCGAGGCGGCGTTCATATGGATGAGCACAAAAACACCGAGCACTGCCGAATAGAAAAACTGCCTGCTCCCGAACGGGTCTACATACCTATGTCTCAGCATATCGGCGCGCACTGCAAGCCCGTTGTTGCACTCGGCGACACCGTCAACAAGGGACAGCTCATCGGAAGCGCAGAGTCGGGACTCTTCTGTCCCATACACTCCAGCGTTTCGGGCAAGGTAGTCGCGATCGAGGAAACGAAGATGACCTCGGGCACGACGGTTGTGAGCGTGGTTATTGAAAACGATTTTGAAAACAGACTCGATCCATCGGTCAAGCCCTTTGAAAAGAAGCTTACGGAAGCTTCCGCCGATGAGATCATTGAAATAGTCAAAAACGCAGGCATATCGGGTATGGGCGGTGCGTCCTTCCCGTCATTTGCGAAAATATCGTCTGCTCTCGGCAAGGTTCAAACCCTTATAATAAACTGCGCCGAGTGCGAGCCGTTTATTACGGCTAACCACCGCCTTCTTTTAGAGATGCCTGCCAACGTCATAAACGGAACGAAAATTCTCTTAAAAGCACTCGGGCTCAAAGAAGCCATTATCGCAATCGAGGACAACAAACCCGACGCTATCAAAAAAGTATCCGAGCTTGTCAAGAGCAGTCGCATGATACGCGTTGAGGTACTTAAAACCAAGTATCCCCAGGGCGACGAGCGTCAGCTTATTTACGCGCTAACGGGCAAGGAGCTTCCCGCAGGAAAGCTCCCCGCAGACGTCGGCTGCGTGGTATTCAACGCAGAGACATGCTCGTGCGTATTTAACGCGTTTGCTCACGGTATGCCCTTAATTGAGAGGATAGTCACGGTTGACGGCGACTGCGTCAAGACCCCGAAAAATCTTCTCGTTCCGATAGGCACGCCCTACTCAAAGCTCATCGACTACTGCGGCGGTCTTGTAAAGGAGCCGTGGAAAATAGTAAACGGCGGTCCTATGATGGGTACGTGTCAATGGGATATAAACGCGCCGGTTACCAAGGGAACCTCGGCAATACTCGTTTTATCGAACGCATTTGACAAAAAGTACGAAATGGATCCCACCTGCATCAGATGCGGACGCTGCGTGCGCGGGTGTCCCATGCACCTGCTCCCAAGCTACCTCGCCATCTTCGGCGCACAGGGCAAGCTCGAGCTTGCCGAGGAGTTTGACGTTATGAGCTGTGTTGAATGCGGCTCATGCTCGTACAACTGCCCCGGAAACGTCCCGATAGTCCAGCTTATCAGAGCCACAAAGGGACAGATAAACGATATCAAGCGCGCTAAGGCTGCTGCCCTGAACGCTTCAAAAACAAACTGATACGGGAGGAGAATATTATGGAAAATCTGACGAGATCCGGCGAATACTCAGAGCTTCTGACGGTTTCGCCGTCACCTCACATAAAGCATCCCGACACGACTCGCTCGATCATGATATGCGTTCTTATATCCCTCCTACCTGCTACCGTATGGGGTGTTATGACCTTCGGATTCCGTTCACTCACCCTTTCGGCAGTATCCGTGATCGCCTGTATGCTTTTTGAGTTCATTTACCAGCTTTTACTCAAAAAGCCCATTACCATACTTAACTTTTCAACAACAATAACAAGTCGGAGGCCAAGC
>JAZSOD010000028.1:0-13004 GCA_045536775.1 Eubacteriales bacterium
TTCAACCAAGAGTATCAATAACTGATATGTAGAAAAGAAAAAGCCCTGTCATACAGAGCTTTTTCTTTTCCCTTCATCTATCATTTTATGAAGCTCCGCAAGAGCGTCACCGAGTCCACCCACTCTGTCGATAAGTCCGCATTTTACCGCTTCGTTTCCGTCTATAATACTGCCGACATCGGTTGCCATTTCGTCGGTTCTTGCCATATACTCCGCGAGCTTGTCTTGGCTGATATTACTATGGTCGGTTACAAAAGAGCATATCCTCTCCTGCATCTTGAATAGATACGCAAACGACTGCTCTACTCCCACCACAAGCCCTGTTGTCCTAACAGGGTGAATAGTCATCGTTGCACTCGGCACTATAAACGAGCGTTTTGCCGAAACTGCAAGCGGTACTCCTATCGAATGACCGCCGCCAAGAACAAGCGAAACGGTCGGCTTGTTCATACTCGCAATAAGCTCCGCGAGAGCAAGTCCCGCCTCAACGTCACCTCCCTGCGTATTCAGAACAACGAGAAGTCCGTCTATCTGATCGCCTTCCTCTACCGCTGTAAGAAGCGGGATGATGTGCTCGTATTTTGTCGATTTCTGCGTTGAGTCGAGGACGTAGTGTCCCTCGATCTGACCTATTATGGTCAGACAATGTATGTTAACTCCGTCTTTCCCTGCCGTCACCGCGCCCGTTTTTTCGATATTATCTATCATTTCTCCGGTCTGCTTCTGACACTCAAAATTTTCTTTTTTCTCTTTTTTATCCGACATTTCCGCCTCCATTGTGTTTTTTGTATAAAAATCCTTATTAGTTTTTTCAAAATATGTTGTTTTGATTCTTTACATTTCGAAAAAAATATTGTATAATGTATCTGTTAAAATTTTATCTAAGAGAAAGGCGCATATTATGGATAACAAAGTTTTAGTTGAAACCTCGGCAAGACACGTTCATCTCACAGATGAGCACATTGAAGTTTTGTTCGGCAAGGGTCACACCCTCACAAACAAGAAGGAGCTCAGTCAGCCCGGTCAGTACGCTTGCGAAGAAAGAGTTACGCTCGTTGGTCCCAAGAAGGAGATCCCGAACGTAATCGTTCTCGGTCCTGCAAGACCTGCTTCACAGGTTGAGCTTTCATTCACCGATGCAAGAACACTCGGCATCACCGCTCCCGTTCGCGAAAGCGGAGACGTAAATGGCTCGGGCGCAGTTAAGCTCGTTGGCCCTGCAGGCGAGGTTGAGCTTGCTGAAGGCGCTATCGTTGCTAAGCGTCATATACACCTCACTCCCGAGGACGCTGAAAAGTTCGGCGTATCCGACAAGGAGATCGTTTCTGTTAAGATCACAAACGACGACCGTACAACAATATTCGGCGACGTTGTTTGCAGAGTAAGCCCCAAGTTTGCTGCTGCTATGCACATCGACACAGACGAAGCCAACGCTGCTTGTGCATTCGGTGCTTGCTACGGCGAAATCATTAAGTAAGTTAAATTTACAGGTCTGACCTGAAAACTACATAAAAGGAGAAAAAACAATGATCTATTCACATGAAGTAGAAAACATGTGTGTTGTTGCCAAGGGTCCTCACCACGGTCCCGCGCCCATTCCCGAAGAAGGCAAGTGGGTACAGGCAAAAGAAATCACAGACATCTCGGCTTATACTCACGGTGTGGGTTGGTGTGCTCCCCAGCAGGGCGCGTGCAAGCTCTCCCTCAACGTTAAGGACGGTATCATCGAGGAAGCTCTCGTTGAGACCATCGGTTGCTCGGGTATGACTCACTCCGCGGCTATGGCTGCTGAGATCCTCCCCGGCAAGACACTTCTCGAGGCTCTCAACACAGACCTCGTTTGCGATGCTATCAATACTGCTATGCGTGAGCTCTTCCTCCAGATCGTATACGGTCGTTCGCAGTCTGCCTTCTCCGAGGGCGGTCTCGTAATCGGTGCGGGTATGGAAGACCTCGGTAAGGGCGAGCGTTCTATGGTTGGTACTATGTACGGTACTAAGGCCAAGGGTGTTCGTTACCTCGAAATGACCGAGGGCTACTGCACAAGAATGGCTCTCGACGAAGACAATCAGGTAATCGGTTACGAATTCGTATCGCTCGGCAAGATGACCGACTTTATCAAGAAGGGCATGGAGCCTAACGAAGCATACGAAAAGGCTAAGGGTACATACGGCAGATTCGCAGACGCTGTTAAGTACATCGATCCTCGTAAAGAGTAATAAGGAGGTAATGTATAATGGCTAAATTTGAAGGTTACGAAAGACGCGAGGCGAAGATCCTCGCTGCTATTAAGGAATACGGCATCAACTCCATTGACGAGTGCAAGGAGATCTGTGATGCAAAGGGTATCGACCCCTATAAGATCGTTGAAGAAACTCAGCCTATCTGCTTTGAGAATGCTAAGTGGGCTTATACTGTTGGCGCGGCTATCGCAATAAAGAAGGGCTGCACAAAGGCTTCTGACGCTGCTGCCGCTATCGGTATCGGTCTTCAGTCCTTCTGTATCCCCGGCTCGGTTGCGGAAAACCGCAAGGTTGGTCTCGGCCACGGTAATCTCGGCGCAATGCTTCTCTCCGAAGAAACAGATTGCTTCTGCTTCCTCGCAGGTCACGAATCCTTTGCGGCTGCAGAGGGTGCTATCAAGATCGCTCTTAACGCTAACAAGGTAAGAAACAAGCCTCTCCGCGTTATCCTCAACGGTCTTGGCAAGGACGCTGCTATGATCATTTCCAGAATCAACGGCTTTACATACGTTCAGACCGAATTCGATCCTTACACTGAAGAAGTTAAGGTGGTTATGGAAAAGGCATACTCCGACGGTGACAGGGCTAAGGTTAAGTGCTACGGCGCTGACAGCGTTCCCGAGGGTGTTGCTATAATGAGACTCGAAAACGTTGGCGTTTCCATCACAGGTAACTCCACCAACCCGACTCGCTTCCAGCATCCCGTTGCAGGCACTTACAAGAAGTGGTGCGTTGAGAACGGCAAGAAGTACTTCTCTGTTGCATCGGGCGGCGGTACAGGACGTACACTCCATCCCGATAACATGGCAGCAGGCCCCGCTTCCTACGGTATGACAGATACACTCGGAAGAATGCACGGCGACGCTCAGTTCGGAGGCTCCTCCTCCGTTCCTGCTCACGTAGAAATGATGGGACTTATCGGTGCCGGTAACAACCCCATGGTTGGTATGACCGTTGCTGTTGCTGTTGCTATCGAAGAAGCTTGCAAGTAAGTTTATAAATATTATGCGAGGGGAACTTTTATTAAAAAGTTTCCCTCGCTCTTTTTGTTGTTTCTACAAATAGACATCGAATACGTTTGGTTGATTCACAATACGGTAAATAGCGTTTTTTGTATTGAATTTGTTGTCGAATAGTGTTATAATGTGTATAAATCATTAAATTCTGTATCAAAGGAGTGCCGTTATGATATTTCATTATATATTGAATAGTATGCTTGTTATCCAATTTATCATGGTGGTATTTTATATTATTCTTTTTGCCCTCAACAAAGCACACAACCATACTAAGCTACGTTTTATTTCCATAACCGTAGCAAACGTAGTAGTTCAGTCTCTCCCTAAATTTTACAACAATCTTTCCCCAAATGGCGAAGCGGAAAATTGGTTTTTTATTTTAATTGACTCTATTGGCGATTCTATTAAAATGTTTGTCGGAGAAATCAATACTGCCAATTTTACCGATTTTGCAAATAACTACAAAATGTTTTACGCAGTCCTGATTTTAGGCACACTGATCGCTATTACTAACACATACTTGGTTGCCGATAACATATTCCGAAACAAATTGAAAAATCGCAAATTACTTAAAAAGCGTTTGTCGGGTACCTCTTGTGACATTGTTGTTGGTCACGGTACTTCGGCGATGAAATACGTACAAAACCACAACGCCTCGGTTTTACTGGTGGATGACAAGGTAAGTAAGGAAACCGTTTCAACTATGATCGATTCCAAGATCGCGGTATTACACCACAATATTTCAAGCGGATTCTTTGAGCACCCTTTCTTTAACACAACTACCAGATATAACATAATTTGCCCAAGCGACCAAAACAACGTACTTGAATACATAGATTCTTTCATTTCATACAAGGACTCACACAGCGATTCGAGCAATTTCTATCTGTACGTAGAAATAGAATCGGAAATGGCGGAAACTATTCGACGCGAAATTATTGACAAAAGCAGTTGCAAAGCTTATATAACCACGTTTTGCTCAAGCGAGCTTCTTGCACGTACCTTCACGGAAAAGCACCCCATCACAAAATATTTGCCGTGCGATTATATTGAAAACGCGTCTATAAAACCCGACACAGAGCTTAACGTTTATATGCTCGGCTTCGGAAAACTCAGCCGAGAAATTTACCGTCAGCTCATACTCGGAAATCAACTTATGAAATACGAGAATGGCGAATATACGCTTCTTCCCGTAAATTATAAAATTTTTGACCCTTCTGCAGATCCAGATGATGAAATCATAAGCGGCATACACCAAGACCTGAATGAATTAGATGAGTCCTTATACTTACCTCTCCCGAGCGTTCCCTTCAAAGCCGAGGTCTTCTCTCGCTCACCTTCATGCCATGATGTATTTTCTCACATAGGAAAATCGCTTTCCACGAAAAACTCATACACTTACATTATAGTAAACACAGATGACGATTGCCGAAACATAGAGCTTGGAGTAAAGCTCAAAAATCGTTTCTGCAATAACGGTAATTTCCACGTTTTTGTTAAGAGTGAGGCGTCTTACACCGAAGACGGTGAAAAAATCACCTATTTCGGAAAAGGAGAAGACGTTTTCACACACAATGTAATAGTAAACGACTCTCTCTCCAAAATAGCAATCAAGCTACACGAAATATATTTATCAAAAAATGTGCAGTCTGATCCGTGGGACAAGCTTGATTATTTTACAGTTTTTTCAAACATTCACTCGGCTCTCAATCTTCGCGTTACTCTCAATTTGCTCGGTCTTGATTATGAAGAAAACGGAGAATGCAAAAATTTAGATCTGATCGAAAAGCGTCTTAATCGCGAAAGCATCAACACATTTGAAGATTATTTCAAAGAATCATCGTTAAATGCACTTATAGCTCAGGAGCACAACCGATGGAATGCATATCATCTTTTAAGCGGATTTCTCCCTCTTGAACGCAAAGCTATAACAAAAGACCCCAATTGCACAACAAAAATTAAGTTTATCATCAAAGATACCGTTACGAAAAGACATGCAAGCTTAACGACTCACAGGGGTATCGGAGAACTATCCCATTATCTCGCCGAGCTTGCCGGAGACGGCTACACCGCAAAAAATTATGATTACTACCAATACGACACCAATCTCATAGACACTATTGAGGAATTGTTTAGGGAGCTTGGATACTCGATTATTGACAAAAGGCAAAAATAAACAAAAATCAAAAGGCAGCTCTCTCGAGCTGCCTTTTTTCTATTTCAACAAGAATTCTTATCATATAACAAATCATATATTTTACTTGCCAAGTATTTTCTTCGCGTTTTCACAAAGCATAAGTTTATATTCCTCGTCAGAAAATCCCATCGACATAAACACCTCAAGCTCGTACGCAGGATCCCACATAGGAAAATCGCTCCCAAAGAGCATTCTCTCTGCTCCATACATTTTTATAAGCTCGTGTCCTCGCTTAAGTCCGAGCATCTGCAACGAGCTTGAGCAGTCAAGATAGCAATTTTCGTCAAGCAGATATTCGGTCGCAAGATCGTACACGGACCAGCCACCGAAGTGAGCTCCTATTGCCGTGAGCTTCGGAAAGTTTTTCAATATATTTTTCAGTCTTCTCGGATGCGAGTAATCATATCTGTAATCTCCGCAATGTATAAGCAAGGGGAGATGATTTTCGGAAAGAAAATCATAAAGTCCGAACATTCGAGGATCATCCATATTGTATTTCTGGGTATCTGGGTGAATTTTTACACCAAGAAGTCCGAGCGACTTCATTCTCTCTGCCTCAGCTATTTTGTTTTCATAATCCGCGTGCATTGTGCCGAAGCCGTAAAACTCAGGGTGCTTTTCGCATTCGGTTGCAATATAATTGTTTATTGTTTCAACGTGTGCGGCGTCAACGGCTACAGAGTGGACAACGTAACCTGTGATGCCTGCCTTACTTCCGCATTTTATAAGGTTTTCGGCGGTACCCGAGCTCGTCATTTCTATCTTGTAGAATTCGCCGATGCTCTCCGCTGCCTTTTTTGCTATTTTTTCGGGGTATATGTGCGCGTGAAAGTCTATGATCTCCATTTTTATCTCCGTCTTGATTTCAAACTGTTAATATTATACCACTTTTTTGGTCTTTTTCAAGTATTATTTTTCATTTTACGCTATTGTATTTTTCCAAATTAGTGCTATAATTAAGTAGCAGTCGGCAAAAGCCGACGCAGAAATGGCGAAAAAATGACTAATATCATACGAGGACTTTTCGGGCGTAGTCGAGGCGCGGATATGACTCAAGGCAGCATCGTCTCCCACATCATAACCTTTGCGTTTCCTCTTTTGCTCGGAAATCTGTTTCAACAGCTTTACAACACGGTAGACACGTGGGTAATTGGTAACTACGCAAGCAACGAAGCCTTTGCGGCGGTCGGCTCGGTGGGACCCATCATCAATATGCTGATAGGCTCGTTTGCGGGACTTGCAAGCGGTGCCGGCGTTGTTATTTCACAGTACTACGGCGCAAAGGAAGAGAAAAAGGTAAGCGATGCAGTACACTCGTCGGTAGTGATGACGCTTGTTTTAAGCGTTTTGTTCACTCTCTTCGGCACACTTGCTTCCCCTCTTCTCCTGAAGCTTATGAAGACGCCGCCCGACGTTTTTCCCGAGTCAAACACTTATCTTACCATATACATAGCAGGAATTGCGGGGCTTCTCATATACAATATGGGCTCAGGTATTCTCCGCGCAATCGGCGACTCTACAAGACCCTTTCTCTATCTTGTGGTTTCCGCTGTTACAAATATTTTTCTTGACCTTTTCTTTGTAATCAAGTTAGATCTCGGAGTTGCAGGTGTTGCTTACGCGACTATAATTTCGCAGGGACTTTCGGCGATACTTGTAATCATCACTCTACTCAGAACAAGCTCGTGTGTCAGGGTGACGCTGAAAAAAATCAGAATACACAAGAACGTACTGTTGAAAATCATCAAGGTCGGCATACCTGCTGCGCTTCAGATGGCAATCACTGCGTTTTCAAATGTTTTTGTTCAATCCTACATAAATGCGTTTGAAGCGGATTTTATGTCGGGCTGGACTGCCTACCTCAAGGTGGACGGGTTTTTATCCCTGCCGATGCAGTCAATAGCTCTTGCGGCGACTACGTTTGTCGGACAAAATCTCGGCTGCAACAACGCCGAGCGCGCAAAGCGCGGTGTTACCGTATCTATTTCACTTGCTATGGGAATTACGACGGTAATAATTATTCCGATAATCCTATTCTCTCCCTCGCTTATTGCATTTTTCAACGACAAGCCGCAGGTGGTCGAGTACGGCACTCTGCTCCTCCGGTATATATCCCCGTTCTATATTCTTTTCGCTATTAATCAAGTATTAGCTCCCGCGCTTCGAGGCGCGGGAGATTCACGAGGACCTATGATAATAACACTGTCCTCATTTGTTCTGTTCAGACAGACATATCTGTACTTCGCATCTATGCTCTTCCCCGAAAGCTTTATCATCACGGCTATGGGATACCCTGCAGGATGGCTTTTATGCACTGCGATCTATCTGATTTACTACCGAAAAGTAGGAATTCACAAGAACAAGCTAATATAAAAAAAGACGGCAAACGCCGTCTTTTTTTGCGCCAAGTGGCGCTTTTTTTATTTTATAACATTCTTTTCTATATGCTCGATTACGTCGGCTATCGCGCCGTCGTTATGATCACAGGTGACGTACACGCCCGGTATCTGCTTTAGCTCTTCGGGGGCATTGGCAACTGCTGCGGGAATATCCGAGTCTGCGATCAGCTCGTAATCGTTGAAATAGTCACCTATACCGCAAAGCTTGATATTCGAGAGCTCAAGTCCGCATTTTTCTGATATGCTCTGTTTCAGCGCACCTATCATTTTTCCTTTATTGACACCCGGCGGTAATAGCTCTGCGTAATCAGCTTGAGATGATATTATACGAATGTTTTTAAGAGCAAGTGCTCTGCCAACTTTTAACACGTCCGGTATGTACGAGGAGTCACCCTCGAAAACCACTTTAAGCCACTGGTCGTCTACAACATCATCAAGCACCCTCTCAATAACACACTCGGAAACAGGTCCGAAATCATATCTTGAATGTGATATTCCCGGCTCATAGACGTAGGTGTTTAGCATAGACACACGGTAGATTATCTGCGGAAAGCGCTTAGCAATCTCACGAACCGCATAAAGTGCCTCGTGTGAGTCGAATTCGGTCACCGCACCTATTTCTCCCGTTCTGATGTCACAGATATACGAGCCGTTGCAGGCGATCATCGGTGCATTGCATATACTTGTCAGTTCGGGACAGGCTTTTGCTGCAAAGAACCAGTCACGTCCCGTGGCGATCGTGAAAAGTCCTCCTTCGGATTTGAAATACTCAATAGCATCAAGGTTACGCTCAACGTATTTCTCGCCGTCCGCAAGAAATGTACCGTCAAGGTCGCTCGCAATAACAATTCCTTCAAATCTATTCATAACTTCTCCATATTTACGAGTTTCTTAAGCGTCAATCATCATAACACAGAAAAACACAAAAATCAAGTACGGTTATGAGATATTTTTCGACATTTTTTCATAAAAAATGGCATTTTTTATGATATTTCTATTGACAAATATTATATTATATGTTATTATATAAATGTAATATATAGTATTATATTAATTTTAGTGATAAAGGAGTTTTGAAAATGACTCAGGCACCCTTTCAGTCAAAAAGAAGATATCCCAATGCACCCGTATCCTCTTCAAGACCTGCCTCAGTTGGTTTTGAAACAAACACGAGATATACAAGAAAACCCGCATCTAACGAACGCACCAGATTCAACGATCCTATTGCAAAAACCGTAAGCGTTGTCAAGCGCAAGGCTTATATCGCTCCCGATGCTTCGGTTATCCTTATGCCTGGCACCATCGAACGCGCGGATATTGAAGAATCGGATCGATACAAGTCTAATGCAGATAAATTCTCCGCTTCTCTCTCCAAGCGTATAAAGGATGCTCTTCACAAAGGCAGCGACGCCTATACTCTTTACGGCGTCGACACAAGCGAGATATTTACCGAAGAGATAGTTCTTGACGAAAACATCGGTGTCACGGCGGTACAAAGATGCGATACCGAAGATAATATATCCATAAGCAAAAAAAGCAGAAAAAAATTCAAAGTATTCAAAAGTGAGTTTGAAGCTAAATTCCGCGTTTTTGCGGGCAAGCTTTATAACCTTCGAATCAGCTGAATCCTCTTGAATATATAGTGTCTCCTCCAAGACAAAAAGCGACGGAAGTGTGGTCAGTCTGACCATACTTCCGCCGTTTTTTTGTGCAGTGTTTACAAACTAATTTTATTTTTCCTTTCCCTATTGACTTATGTGTTTTGTGGTGCTAAAATTACCAAAACTTGAGTTGTCATTTATTTCGTCAGTACGCTTTTGGCGTCTATGAAAGGAAGCGATCTTTATGACAGGCAATACCCCTAAATTCAGAGTTTTCTTCGGTGATCCCGATCTTCCGCAAATGTTTATGATGTTTCTGCCTATTTTTATAGACAGAATACTCAATTCATTCATCGGCACGGTCCACTCCTACTTTGTTGCCGATGCAGGCGAAGCAGTAATCTCCGCAATAAGCCTTGCCAATCAGGTTAACTCTATGCTTGCCTCTGTCTTCTTCAGCGTTTGCAGCGCTGTCATAATAGTAGTAGCGCAACTGACCGGCGCAGGGTATCGCGACCAAGCTGCACTTACTGTAGGTCACACACTTACATTCACCATGTACGGTACTGCCGCTATTGGACTTCTGTTCGTTCTGTTCCCTTCATGGATAATGACTCTCTTTTTCGGTGACGTTGATCCCCTTATTCTTAAAGAATCCGTAAAATATATCCGTTTGCTTGGAATATCCTTACCCTTTGACGGAATCTTCCAGTCTTGCGCCTGCGCATCCCGCGGATATAACGAGCATAGAATTCCTATGTTCGTATCAGTCAGCGGAAGTCTTATCAAGCTTATTGTGTCATTTTTCCTTATCAAAATTTTCAAATTTGGCATTATCGGTGCAGCTCTCGCGATACTTGTCGGACGTTTTTATAATGCCGTTATTGGTTACACGCTACTACGTCGACGCAATTGGATAGCGCCTGTAACAAAATGTATCCGAGTGAATTTTTCACTAATCAAAAATGTCCTTTATCTCGGTATATTCAGTTCGACCGAGCGTTTTACATCTGTATTTGCGGGAACAATTAAAACCGGTTATCTCGTTCCCTTCGGAACGGCACACATTACTGCGTCTTCGGTCTTTTCCACCTTTAGCGAGCTTCTTAACACCACACCGTTTGCAATGACAACACTTGTAAGAAACTACGTGGCTATCGGCATCGGAAGCAAGGATATAAAAAAAGCCCACACGATGATTTGGAAATGTTACATATACAACGTGTTTATGGCAGTCCTTGCCTGGACGACCGCATTTATTACACTGCCGCACATTTTCCCATTATATACAGAAAACAAAGAAACTCTCGCGTTACTTGGAACGATTCTTGCCATAAACACTTTAGGAGTACCGCTTGTATCTATTTTTTCCGGAACTATCAGAGCCGCACTTGACGGCGCCGGCGATGCTAAATATTCAACTATTGTCACTATCGTGTGCCTATTTGTATTTGATCTCGGACTTGGATACATTCTTACGGTTAACTGCGGACTCGGTATAATCGGTTCTACTATATCAGGCATTGCTTCATTATTTGTAAAAGCTATAATCTACTTTGTGAGATACAAAAGCGGCAAGTGGAAGAATCACGTTATGGTGTAATTACATAAAGAAAAAACGGCGATTTTCATCGCCGTTTTTTGTTTATCCTGCAGTGCGAAAGGAGACGCCGCAGGATGTGTTTGGCATTATGTTAATAGCGTTTTACACAGCCGGGTCTGTTTCGCCCTCTGCAAGTGTATAATAAAAATCGTTAAATCCAATAGCCTTGTTACCGAGAAGCTGCTTTACGGTGGCGTTATCGTAAGTCCAATCAACAAGACCGCCCTTTGCTTCCTTGGGGTTCTTACCAAGCTGACCAAATGAGCCTCCGTACGGAAGGATTATTGTATTGTCTATCCACGCAAAACCGAGGCCTTCCCTTACCGATGTAGCAGTTGCCTTGAACAAATATTTTCTTGTATTCCAGAATTTGTTATTGTCTATCGTGCAGTCTATAAATTCGGTATAAGTATCTCCCGCACCGTAGAACGAGGTATATCCGAACTTCTGATGATTGTATCCGCTGAAGCCGTAACCCGATCTTGTTACAAGGTTATTTGAGAGTTTACAGTTTATAATCTTCGCGTAGGTCGTGGGGGTATTCTCGTTGGAGGTCGTAAGCCAAACCTCGAGATCTGCGTCCCAAAGAGCGTTGTCACGTATCTCTACATTCTCGAATATAAGCTTCTTGCCTTCTGTAAGAGTTGCGCTAAGCTGAACCGTAGGTCCGCAGTCGAAGCAGTTGTGCATATAGTTATCATACACGTAGTAGCCATTAGTGGTTCCGTATATCTCGACAGCATTTCCGAGTCTGTTTGTTGCCACGCCCGGATTCGAGCAGGAGCCACCAATCCATCCAATCTCACAGTTGCGTACCGTGAAGTTTTCGCAGGAGCTTGCCCAAATACCGTGGCTACCCGTATAGCGAACGCATATGTTATCAATGATAACGTCTGATTTTGCGGTTATTCCCTTTCCGAACTTAGCTATCTCAATCGAGTCAAAGAGGTCACCGGGATTACCACCCTCGCAGTAGAGATAGAGCGCGTTTTCGCCCCAATCGTGATAGAACTGGAGATGGTGGGAGAGATCGTAAGCATTCTTGAAAGGTTGCGACGGGAAGTACCAGTAATCAATACCGTTTGATACGAGTCCGTTTGTTCCCGCTGAAAGCGAAACGTCCTCGGTCATCGATTTAATTACTCGCATACCGTAAGCTTCGCCGTCGTTGAATACTATCTGTCCTACGTCCTCTACGACGTATATAGGCTGATAGAATTTGTAAAGGTTTGCCTTGTCGGTTTTTAACCACTGGTCGGTGCTGTCTGCCTCTATCGAGCCAAGAATGCGAGGTTTTGCGCCCTCTCCGTACGCCGAGTACGTAACTCCCGACTCAGTTACAAAATTGTGGTGCCACTCGTCACCGCGCTTAAGCAGCACTACGTCGCCTGCCTTTATAGCATCATCCTTCTGAAGCGCCTCAACTCTTGTGAGGGTTGCCAGCGGGGTCTTTTCGCTGAGGCCGTCATTTGTGTCGCTTCCGTCATTTGAAACGTACCACACCTTGCCGCCCTTCGCTACTGTCCACTCGCTCTTGGAAGCAAGAATAGCGTTCTTTTTGTTCTCAAACTCCTTTTCAAGCGATGTGATAAGCTCGTCACTCGCTTTCTTCATATAGAAGTTATCGTCCTTTGCGGAGAGCCAGAGCTCACTGCCGTCCTCTGCAGTGTACGCTTCGTGAGCGTACGCCGATTCAATTACGTAGGGGTATGCCCAATGCTTATTATTTATGTCTGAGAATCCTGCAACAAGTGTATTTTCTATACCTGTCAGCGTCGGTGTTCTTCCGAGTGCGATACAGAGAACCTTTACAACCTCCGAACGCTTGATGTTTCCGTCGGGGTCGAAGGTGTCGGCAGACTTACCGTTTACGATGCCCGCCTTTGCAGCCGCCATTATTACGTTATATCTCGGGTGTGTCTGAGGCACGTCCTTGAAGGATACC
>JAZSOD010000043.1:0-7088 GCA_045536775.1 Eubacteriales bacterium
CAAGTGAATATTCTCTAGCCATTTGATTCTCCTTAAATTACTTCTCGGAAGATCAATATCTGTAGTGAGCAAAAGCCTTGTTAGCTTCAGCCATACGATGCGTTTCTTCCTTCTTCTTAAATGCACCGCCGGTGCTTCCTACTGCGTCGATGATCTCGGCTGCAAGTCTTTCAGCCATAGTTCTTTCGCCTCTGGATCTCGAGAACGTTGTTATCCAACGAAGACCGAGTGTCTGACGTCTTTCAGGTCTTACTTCCATAGGAACCTGATAGGTCGAACCGCCTATACGGCGAGCCTTTACCTCGAGAACGGGCATAATGTTTTCAAGTGCTTCGTTGAATGCTTCAAGCGGATTCTTCGAAAGCTTTTCTTCTACTATCGCAAATGCGTCGTAGACGATTTTCTGAGCAACGCCCTTCTTGCCGTCGAGCATTATATTATTGATAAGCTTTGTTACGAGCTTAGAATTATAAAGCGGATCCGGCAGAACGTCTCTTTTGGAAATTTTTCCTCTTCTGGGCATTGTACTTCCCTCCTTCATATAAAATAATGAATTCACAGGTACTCGAAAGATTTCTCCCGTTAATGCTTGCCGTCAAAGGAAAAACTGCGGTTGTAAACATAAACACACACTATTTTCTTTTGAGGAAACATAACTTTTAACTTCTCGTATACCTTCGCGGCATTTTAGCCGCATTGTTTCGAAGTAATTACTTTGCTATTACTTCTTGGGACGCTTAGCACCGTACTTAGAACGAGACTGCATACGGTTGTTAACGCCTTGTGCATCAAGAGTACCACGGATGATATGATAACGTACACCAGGGAGGTCACGTACACGTCCGCCTCTTATAAGAACAACTGAGTGCTCCTGAAGTGTGTGTCCGATACCCGGGATGTAGGTTGTCGCTTCAAGTCCGTTTGTAAGTCTTACTCTGGCGATCTTACGAAGAGCCGAGTTAGGCTTCTTAGGGCTTGTTGTGGTAACCTTAGTGCATACGCCTCTCTTCTGAGGTGAAGGCTGGTCTACGGCTTTCTTTGTAAGGGAGTTGAAGCCCTTCTGAAGAACAGGAGCCTTGGACTTGTAGGTCTTTTCCTGTCTGCCGTACTTTACAAGCTGGTTAAATGTTGGCATATTGCACCTCCTTAAAAAATAGTGAAATGTTTATATCTACAACCGCCGCATTACTTTGGCGAATGTATTCAAACGCAGGTAAATCCGGCGGAAGACATAGTACTCCCGTCGAAAATACACTACATTATAGCATTAATTACGCGAATTTGTCAAGTCGGTTTCGTGTTTTTACAAAAATTTACAGAAAATCTCTGTTATGCACAAATTTCCTTGGCATATTTATATTATTTGTGCAATTTTTCGCAAATATTCACAAAAATCAGTCTACCGCCATCGCTATATACTCACTTCCGTGCTCGGAAATATAGTCCTTTCTTCCCTGCAGGTCATCTCCGAGAAGAATGTTGAAGATACGGCTCGTTTCGGCTGCATCTGTTTCGGTAACTCTGATGAGTCTGCGAGTCTCGGGATTCATCGTTGTCTGCCACATCATCTCAGGCTCATTTTCGCCAAGTCCTTTTGAACGCTGAATGGTATATTTCGCACCGCCCAGCTTTGCGAGAATATCAAGCTTCTCCTGCTCGTTGTATGCGAAAAATATCTTATCCTTCGACGTTATCTCAAAAAGAGGCGACTCTGCTATAAACACCTTACCACTTTTTATAAGCGTAGGCAACAAACGGTAAAACATTGTGAGGATCAGAGTTCTTATCTGATAGCCGTCCTCGTCTGCATCCGTACATATAATTATCTTGTTCCATCTGAGAGCAGAAATATCAAAAGGAGGCAGGTCGCTCTTTACCTTTTCGGTGAACTCAACTCCGCATCCGATAACTCGGAGAAGGTCAGTAATTATTTCGCTCTTGAATATCTTATCGTAGGTGCTCTTAAGGCAGTTAAGGGTCTTACCGCGAACGGGAATTATCGCCTGAAATTCGGCAGCCCTGCCAAGCTTTACGGACGTGAGCGCCGAGTCACCCTCAACTATATAAAGCTCACGCACCTCGGGATCGCGGCTACGGCAGTTAACGAACTTCTCTACTCTGTTGGAAATATCAATATTTCCCGATAGCTTTTTCTTCAAACTCAGGCGGGTTGTCTCGGCAGTTTCGCGACTGCGCTTGTTGAGAAGCACCTGTGCCGCGATCTTCTCCGCCTCCATGGGATTTTCGGCCAAATAGATCTCAAGATTTTTCTTTAAGAACTCGGTCATCGCATCGGCTATGAACTTATTCGTTATAGCCTTTTTTGTCTGGTTTTCATAAGACGTCTGGGTCGAAAAGCTGTTCGTTATAAGAACAAGGGATTCTTCGATGTCCGCGAAGGTTATCTTGCTTTCCTTTGCTTTATATATCTTGCCGTTTTTGATGTACTTGTCTATAGCAAACGTAAATGCCGTTCTGACTGCTTTATCGGGAGATCCTCCGTGAACGAGGAAGCTCGAGTTGTGGTAGTATTCAATCACGTTTACTGTGTTTGAAAATGCAAAGGTAATATCCGCTTTAAGCTTATAATCCTTTTGGTCCTCTCTGTCGCGTCCGCTTGTTTCAAGCGTCCACGAAACGGGAGCCGTCAGGGTATTTCTGCCAGTAAGTCTCGAGAGATAATCTGTAATGCCGTGCTCATAATAGTATTCGCTCTGCTCAAGCTTTCCTTCGGCGTTCTCATAATTCAGAATAAACTTTACACCCGCATTTACTATTGCCTGTTTATCAAGCAGGTCGGTAAAGAACTCCTTGGGGATATTAATGTCGGTAAACACCTCGAGATCCGGCTTCCAGCGTATTACCGTACCCGTTTTCTTTTTAGGCAGGTCAACAACCTCGAGCTCACCCGCAGGATCACCGCCCTTGAAGCTCATAGACGACAAGGTCTTTCCGTTATAGGACTTTACGGTCATATACTCCGAGCTGTACTGTGTCGCGCAGGCACCGAGACCATTAAGTCCGAGCGAGTAGCCGTAAAAGGAGTTTTCGTCATTATTGTTATACTTTCCGCCCGCGTACATCTCGCAGAAAATAAGCTCCCAGTTGAATCTTCCCTCTTTTTCGTTGTATCCGAGAGGCACTCCGCGTCCTCGGTCCTCCACCTCGTACGAGCCGTCGGCAAAAACGGTTACGGTAATAACGTCACCGTAGCCTTCTCTTGCCTCGTCGACCGAGTTTGAAAGTATTTCAAAAAAAGAATGCTCACATCCCTCAAGTCCGTCAGAGCCGAATATGACCGCAGGACGCTTACGAACGCGGTCCTTACCCTTGAGCGACGTAATACTGTTATTGCCGTATTCGGCAGGATTCTGCTTTGTTGCCATTCTTTTTATCCTTTCGCTTTTACAAATCAAAGTCAAAATATCGGGTAAAAAACAATTACTTTTTTATTATATCACACTTTTTCGGTTTTGAAAAGACATTTTTGTCACATCATCGGTTTCTTTTTCGGTTGACTTAAAATAATTACTATGCTATAATTTAGTTAATATTTTATTTTCGCTTGGAGACAATAGAAATGAAGACCGAGAAAATTATCGAAACAGCTCGCGAGGCAGGTAAAATTGCGCTTTTCGCAAACAGAGACAAAAAGGTATATACTAAAGAGGGGCGAGCTAATTTCGTCACTGAATACGACACGCGCGTTCAGGAGTTCATCGTACAAAAGCTGAGAGAGCTCTGTCCTGACGCGTTGTTCGTATGCGAGGAAAGCGATACTAACGACGGATATGACGAAACTCATTACAGATTTATAATAGACCCAATCGACGGCACCACGAACTTCATCCGCAATGCTCCCGAATATGCGGTATGTATCGGCGTGATGCGAGGAGACGAGCAGGTTTGCGGCGTCGTACACTGCCCTGCTCTTGACACAACCTACTACGCCGAGCACGGAAAGGGCGCTTACGTCACAAAAAGCGGCGTTACCGAGAAAATACACGTAAGCCCGTCAGGACTTGACGGCGCGATAATCGCCGCAGGTACGTCACCGTATCTCGTCGAGCTTCTGGACACTACTCTCGGACTCACCAGACATTTACTCGACCGTGCCGCAGACACTCGAAGAAGCGGAAGCGCGGCTTTGGACATTTGCCGTGCCGCCGAGGGTGTATACGACATCATGTTTGAATTCAGCAACTACGCCTGGGATTACACCGCCGCAAGCATAATTCTTACCGAAGCGGGCGGCAAATTCTGCGATATAAACGGAAACGCCATTCGCGGCGACGTAAGATCGTCGGTGCTTGGTGGTGCACCTCTCGCAGTGGAGGAATTCCTCGAACACAAGAAATTATACGCAAACAAGGAATGATGCAATATCGATTCTAAGGATAAACAGATACTGTCTTTGAGAAGAAAGCTTGAAGCGGAAAAGAGCAAGTCAATACTCCTTTCAAGAAAAGTAAAGCTTCTTGAAGATAAGCTCGAGCAGACCAGACACAGATTCGGAACTCTCGGAAATACTTCTTCCGTTCACATAGAGGGCTATACGAACTATTTATCGTACAAATACAATTCCTTAAAAAACACAAACGTATGGAATACGGCAGAGAAAATATTTTCTTACTCAAGGCGCTCTCTTTTCATCGCCAGAATTTTCAAATACACGTCTCTGTTTATTGCTTTTATCGAAACCAGCGCCGTATTTCTCGTTTTCGGCGCAGCTATTCTCATCCTGATACCTGCAACGCTTATTCTTACCTTGATCCTATCAATCCTTGATTCAAGAAGCGGAAAAAGACTTAACAACGAGATCATACCGAAGCTATACGGAAAGCGTATAATTTTTCTTATAGCAAAGGACGGCTTTTCGCCAAGCAGACGCTCATATTTTGACAATATGGCACTTGACCTTGCAAGTAATGAATCCCGTTATGTAATAATTGTGTCTCATTCGCTCAGAAACTCTGTTCTCCGCGGCTCAAGATGTATCGGTGACAATCTGGCAGTCATTCGTGAAACCAACTTTTTCAGGCTTATGAAGTCGATTAAAGCAAGCAACATAGATAAAAACAGTATTTTGATTGTTCACTAACTCAAGAAAGGACCAAAAAATGCTTAAGATCATATACGGAGCATGCGACAGCTCCAAAAGCGAATATCTCTATTCGCTCGCTATAGACGCGCTTTCCGGCGGAAACACTTTTCTTGTTGTCCCCGAACAATCTGCACTCAGCGCAGAAAAACGCATATACGAACTTGCAAGGGAAAGATCTTCTCTCGGTCTTGAGGTCCTGAACTTTGAAAGGCTTGCAGAGACCGTATTCAGAAAATGCGGATTTCTCTCTTACAACTATATAACTGACAGCGCAAAAAAGCTTTTACTTCGTAAGGCTATGAGTGACATCAAGCCCGCCTTGGCTGAATACGGCGCGTGGACCGAGGACGAAAGTTTTATTTCTAACATGCTTGCACAGATAACCGAATTCAAACATTCGAGAGTCTCTCCCGAAGCCTTGGCAAGAGTATCCGAAGTCATTGCCGCAAATGAAGACAGCAAAAACTCAAAGCTTATCAGAAGACTTAACGATATAGCTCTCATTTTTGCCGCGTACAACGCACTTGTAAACGAGCAATTCGACGACCGCGGCGACGATCTTTCAAAATGCTCGGACCTTATCCTGTCCGCATCGCCATTCAAAAACTCGTCTTTTTTCCTTGACGAGTTCAACGGTTTTACCGTTCAGCAGTACGATATAATTTCTTCACTTTTAAGAACAGGCAACAACGTATACGTAACCCTTTGTAATCCAGGTATACCCGCCGAGTCGGTTGAGGGTGCCGAGATATACGCCTATACATACGAGACCGAGACTAAACTTATCGAGCTTGCCGAGGGTATCGGCTGCGACGTCGAAAAAACGGTTATTGCGGATAGCGTAAAATTTGGCTCTCCCGACCTCAGATTCATTTGTAAGAATTTCAGTCTTTCGGGACGGCAGGTATACGGGGACAAGCCCGACGGAAGCATCAGCGCGATATCCTGCTCGGATATTTTCGATGAGTGCGAGACCTGCGCGGCACTTATTGCCGAGGACATAAGAAACGGTCTCAGATACAAGGATATCGCCATAATCACGCGTGATGCAGAGAGATACAAGGGTATTATCGACGCTGTGCTCGAGCGCCACTCCATACCCGTATTCTTTTCTTCCAAGACCGATATCACCGAAAAATCTCTTATAAGATATATTTTCAGCGCATTTTCAATATGCTCGGGAAGAACCGACTACACAGACGTTATATCTCTTTTGAGATGCGGTCTCTCGTCGCTCGACGAGCGTGAATGCGATCTTCTTGAATCCTACGCATCCACATGGCGTATCAAGGGAAGATCGTGGTGGGATGCCGACGGATTCAAAATGAATCCGAGCGGATACGTACCGTTCACCGAAGCCGATCAGAAGCGGCTAGATGAGATCAATGCGGTCACACTAACCTTAATGTCCGGACTTGAAAGCTTCAAATCCGCCATTCGCATTTGCAAAACCGTTACCGGTTATTCTGCGGCAGTCTACGAATATCTTAAGCTTTCTGGGGTTACCGAAAAGCTCGCACACCGATCCGTGCTTATGAAATCTCGCGGCGAAGATATACTCTCCAAGGAAGAAGCAAGCTTGTGGGGGGCACTCTGCTCTGCTCTTGACGTGCTTTGTGATACCGTGGGCGAGCTCGAATGTAATACCGACACTTACGTCAGCCTTTTGAAACTGGTTCTCAACGATACCGAGGTGGGCACTATTCCCCAGTCAAGTGACGTAGTAACCGTAGGTGATGCTTCACTCGTCAGAACCGACTCTATAAAACACACCTACCTAATCGGGTGCTCCGAGGGGCTTTTCCCAAAATCCGTTACCGAACCTCCTCTCCTCTCAAGACGGGACAGGCAGTCACTCAAGGAAAACAACATTTCGGGTATGGAATTCGATCCTGCGCTCGAGGCATCTATGGAGCTTTACTGGTTTTACAGAGCCGCAACGTCTCCGTCGGACAGGCTTACAATGACATATCCCCGCATGAAT
>JAZSOD010000010.1:0-57902 GCA_045536775.1 Eubacteriales bacterium
GCGATCATACGAAGTGTTGTGGACTTACCGCATCCGGAAGGTCCTACGAAGATGATAAATTCCTTATCCTTGATGTCGAGGCAGAAGTCGGATACAGCCGTTACTCCGCCGGGATACTTCTTGTAAATGTGTTTAAGTGAAAGGCTTGCCATTTTTATTCCTCCTGTAATAAGCGGCTTTAATATTGCTGTGCCGCTGAAAATTCAATTTTCTACGCATATTATTATAGCAAAAAAATCTCAAAATTGGAAGTGTCATTACTCCCGAATTTACAGTTGTCTTTTTGTGCATTTTGTCACAAATTTCATAATAATTAGTTTACTTCGGGATGTTCAAAGCGAAACGCGTTCTAATTTATTAGAATTTATCTTTTCATCGTAAGTGAGATTCTCTTTTTCTTCATGTCGACATCCTTGACGGTTACGTCAACTATATCACCGACAGAGAGCACCTCGGACGGATGCTTTATAAACTTATTGGATATCTCGGAAATATGAACCAGACCGTCTTGATGCACACCTATATCAACAAACGCGCCGAAGTCAATAACGTTTCTGACAGTACCCTTGAACTTCATTCCGGGCTTCAAGTCCTCCATATCCATAACGTCATCACGAAGTATGGGTGCGGGGAGCGAGTCACGAACGTCACGTCCCGGCTTTTCAAGCTCGGAAATGATGTCTGCAAGAGTAGGCTCACCTATTCCAAGCTCGACCGCAACCTTGGAAAGTCCTGCCGCTGTCACCTTCTCCTTGATTCCCGCAAGCTTATTTTCAGCAACGTCATTTAACGTATAGCCGAACATATCGAGCAGCTTTTCTGCGGCTTCGTACGACTCGGGGTGTACTCCCGTATTGTCAAGTATTTTCTTTGATGACGGCACTCTGAGGAAGCCGGCGCACTGCTCGTACGCCTTTGCGCCTATTCTCGGCACTTTGAGTATCTCGCTTCTCGATTTGAATTCGCCATTCTCTTCTCTGTATTTAACTATATTTTTTGCACTTGTAGCGTTAATTCCCGCGATATATGAAAGGAGTGAATGCGACGCCGTGTTTACGTCAACGCCCACACTGTTAACGCAGTCCTCGACTACACCCGTGAGAGATTCGTCAAGTCTTGCAGGCTTCATATCGTGCTGATACTGTCCGACTCCTATCGACTTCGGATCTATCTTTACAAGCTCTGCAAGCGGGTCCTGAAGTCTGCGTGCTATGGATACTGCACTTCTCTGCGTAACGTCGAAATCGGGGAATTCATCGGTAGCGAGCTTGGACGCCGAGTAAACAGACGCGCCTGCCTCACTTACCATAGCGTAGTGGATATCACCCGCAAGCTCCTTCAGGATATTAGCGATAAATATCTCGCTTTCCTTTGAAGCAGTACCGTTTCCTATTGCAATAAGCTCGACCTTCCACGTATTTATAAGACGCTTTACGATCTTCGCGCTCTCCTCAATTCTCTCCTGCGGCTTATGAGGATAGATAACGCCCGTGTCAAGCACTTTGCCGGTCTTATCTACAACCGCAAGCTTACAGCCTGTTCTGTAGCCCGGGTCAAGACCGAGCACACACTTGCCCTTTACGGGCGGCTGCATAAGGAGGTGCTTAAGGTTGTCGGAAAAGAGCTTTATAGCACCTTCTCCCGCGCGGTCAAAGAGCATTGAGCGTATTTCGTTTTCGATAGACGGTGCGATGAGTCTTTGATAGCTGTCGATAACCGCGAAGCGCACGTATTTTGCCGCAGGGCTCTGATAATCGCTTATTACTGTATAGAGAAGGTAGTTGAGCACCACCTCAGCGGAAATATCCACCGACACCTTGAGGAACTCTTCCTTTTCTCCGCGGTTAAGCGCAAGCACTCTGTGGTCGGCAATACTCTTGGCTCCCTCGGAATACTCGTAGTACATTGAGTAGACCGAATCCTCGTCCTTTGCCGCCTTTGAGGTAATTACGCCGAAATCCCATGTCATTTCTCTGATTTCTTTTCTGTAATCGGCGTTATCGGAGATATCCTCTGCGATGATATCGCAAGCGCCCGCAAACGCGTCTGCGGCAGTCTCTACGCCCTTTTCAAAGTCAACAAGCGATTCCGCAAGCTCGTCAAGCGTGGGAGAATACTCCTTTTGCATAAGCATAAGCGCTTCGGCAAGAGGCTCGAGTCCTCTTTCTCTCGCAATCGACGCTCTTGTGCGGCGCTTGGGCTTAAACGGTCTATATATGTCCTCGACCTCAGCAAGTATCTGAGCCGCATCTATTGCCTCGGCTATCTCGTCGGTCATCTTACCCTGCTCTGTTATAGATGCGATGACCTCGGCCTTACGGGCTTCGAGATTTCTGAGATAAGTAAGTCTGTCAAACAGGTCGCGGAGTACCTCGTCGCTGAGTGAGCCAGTAACCTCTTTTCTGTATCTTGCAATAAACGGAATAGTATTTCCGTCGTCTATAAGAGCTACCGTCTTTTCAACCTGCTCGTCCTTTAGTCCAAGCTCCTCTGCAAGCTTTTTCAAAATGTCCATTGTTTTGTAGTTCCTTTCGGTGATATGTGCTTATTTTTTGAACACGGTTTCTTCTTCGGGGGTAAGCTCTCTCCACTCTCCTCTGTCAAGCGCGGGGTCGAGAACTATTCCGCCGAAGCTGATACGTTCAAGATAGGTTATCTTATTGTCTATTGCGGCAAACATCCGCTTTATCTGATGATATTTTCCCTCTGTCAGCGTTATAATTCCGCTTTGCCGTCCCAGATCAAGCTCGAGCCTTGCGTCCTTTGTCACGTATCCGTCATCAAGCGTAATACCGTTCTGAAGCCGCAACGAGTCCTCCTCGCTTACGGGCGATTCACACTCAAAGCGATACCTTTTATCAACGTGATGCTTTGGCGAAAGCACTCTGTGCGCGCCCTCGCCGTCATTCGTGAGTATCACAAGGCCGAGTGTATTTTTATCAAGGCGTCCACACGGAAATAGCCCGAGTTTCGCGTACTTTTCGGGCACGAGGTCGAGCACCGTTTTTTCTCTCGGGTCATCGGTCGCGCTTACGTAGCCCTCGGGCTTATTGAGGAGAAGGTACACGAACTCCTTGTATATTATTCTTTCTCCCCGATAGGTCAGAGTGTCGCGCTCGGGGTCTATATGTATATCCGAACGGCGCACAACGGCACCGTTTACGGTTATCTCTCCCCTTTTCGCCGCCTTCGCGGCATCACTTCGGCTCGCGGCTCCGACCGTTGTCAGTATTTTGTCTATTCTCATAATCAAGCTCCGTTGGTTCTCAAAACCTCACCGTACTCACTATAATGTTTCCGACTATGATAGCCGCCACGGTAAATACCGCGAGCGAAATATAGAACGCGCTTTTGAAATCACTTTGTTTTTTCATAACTTCTCCGAGCATTTTTTATTATTATGCCCGATTATTCCCTCCGTATTACGCGAGAGTGTTATGAAAACCCGAGATCTTCTTGAAAATTTCTCTTATATACGCGTCCGCCTTCGCTCCGCCAGAGTCCATGTTTGTAAAAACTATCGCTATATAAGGTCTGTCGCCGTAGACGATCGCCGCATCGTGATACGCGTTCTCGTCCCAGCCGTATTTATGTATGGAGTTCGGCAAAACAAGCTTTGAGAGCACCGTGTGCGCAGAGCCCGCAAGAGTTTCGCGTACAAATTCGCCGTACTCCTCGTTTTCAATAGTGAAATAGTATATCTCCTTAAAGAGCTTGCCCGCTTCGTTTACCGTGAGATTCATTTCGTAGGTAAGCGGCGCTTTCACCCCGTGCTTACGAACAAAATCATAATACCATTTGTTGGTAAAGTTCTTTTTTATAAGTCTGAATGCAATATTATCGCTGTTTTTAAGCGCGAATGTAAATAGCTCGGAAAACTCCACCTGTGTACCGAGAGGCTCATCCTTGAGCACTCCCGATCCTTCAACCGCGGTGTTTTCCTCGTCAAGAACTATAGTCTTATCAAGATCAAACATCTCGGCAAGCTTTTCGGCACTGTATCTCTCGTCCTTGGGATCGGGCTTTATATTCCCGTTTTTGTATTCCGTGCAGGCATCAAGGACCGCCGTTATATACGGTGCCTTCATTACACTCGCCGAGTCAAAGACCATATCTCCGTTATAAGAATACTTATAACCTGTGACAAGGTCCTCGTAATAGACCGCTATTGTAGGGACTTCCGCATCCTGCTCGCCCTCTTTTAGAAGCTCAGACAATGACATTTCGGGGTCATACTCATCACCAAGCGTTTCCTTTGCATCATTCACGTACTTTTCGGCGTCTACCCATACGTGATCAACTACGTCGCTTCCTTCCTCCAGCTCGCTCTTTAACTTTTCAAGCTCCTCTTCGGTAAGCTTTACGCGCAAGAGAGGAGAGCTGTTCTCAATATACCCTTCTATGCTATCGAGGTTGGCTTTTACCGATGAAAAATCAAGCCCCTTCTGCTTTCGCCGCTTTTCCATTTCAAGAGAAAGCTTATCGGAAAGCGCGGTCTTTTCGGCAAGAGCATTTTCGAGCTCTGAGATCCGTCCCTCGTAGAATTCTCCGCCCGCCTTGAGGTCTGCAAGCAGCTTTGTATTTTCGCCTTTTGTGAAATCAAGCTCGTTGCCAAGCTCTGTTATGTTTGCCTTTGCCTCATCAAGCTCCGACGCAAGTACGTTTGAATTGACTTCTTCTTTTTTTAAGTCCATAGAAGTCAATACAAGTGCTATTGCGAGCCCTGTTATTGCAACAACGGCAAGTATCGCTAAAATTTTATTTTTCATTTATATTACTGCTTCCTTATGTCTTGCCACGTGGCAATTTATGTTTACCGCTACGGGAAGTCCCGCTATGTGCGTAGGATACCACTCCGTTTTTACTGCAAGTGCCGTGGTGTCTCCACCAAAGCCCTGCGGACCTATATCAAGCTTATTCAGCGCCTCGAGTATTTTTTCTTCAAGCGCCGCATATTTCGGGTTTTCCGTAACAGATGATACGTCACGTGCAAGGGCTTTCTTTGCAAGATACGCCGCGTATTCAAACGTGCCGCCGATACCCACTCCCACAACAACGGGGGGACATGGATTGCTTCCTGCCAATCTTACCGTATCCACCACGAAGTCGATAATATCCTGCTCTGACGCAGACGGAGTGAACATTCTGATCCTGCTCATATTCTCACTGCCAAAGCCCTTAGGTGCGGCGGTAAGCTTGATCTTATCGCCTTTAACGAGTCTTGTATGTATTATCGCAGGGGTGTTGTCATTCGTGTTGACTCTATCGAAAAGCGGACATCTGACTACGGATTTGCGAAGGTAGCCTTCGTCATAGGCGCGTCTGACTCCGTCGTTTACCGCCTTCTCAAAGTCACCGACTATATGCACGTCAACTCCCACCTCTGCAAACACAACCGCCATTCCCGTATCTTGACAAATTGGAATATTGAGGCTCACTGCCGCGTCCAGATTATCCTCCATACTCTTAAGTATGCTCTTTGCAAGAGGATTTGTTTCGCGGGTCTGTGCACCGCGAACAAGAGCCTCTGTATCCTCCGGCAGCTTATAGCAGGCAGAGATAAACAACTCTCTCACCGTGTCGCTTATTTGCTTTTCGCTTATTTCTCTCATATATACTCCGTTCACCACGCCGTCGCGGCACAAGATCATTTTCAAAAAATAAAAGCCGTATATGCAAGAAGAATTCCTTACATATACAGCAATCAGATCAGTTTACAATAAAAAACACTTCTTCAGGGAAACAATAATCAAGTTTTTCTTTGGCAACGCTTATTATATACTCCTTATCAAAGGGTGCATTGCACTTGTTCTCAAGCTCATCTACTTCTGCGGAATAATATTCGATTTCCTCTTTGAGCGTTTCCTGATAAGCCTTCTGATGCGAATACTCGATTCTGTAGCTGACGATCTTCACGATGCAAAAAAGTACCGCGACCGCGATCACTATCTTTGCGGTGATGCCGATTTTTTTTGCGCCCGTTTTCATAACCGTCCTCCTTTTTGCTTCCTTCACATGAGTATCCAAACAATTTTTCAGACAGGACCGTAAGCCTTTTGGCAAGAGCTTTCGACCTGACCGTAACAATTCTTAATTTAAGGGTTTCAACAGGTACCGATATTGTCCTATGCGTTACTTTTATAAAAGGAGTAACCAACCTGTAAACCAAAAACGCCGAGATGAGTCTGAACAGCGAGATTATGATGCCCGAGGTGAACGCGATCGTTCTGCCGACCGTGTTATAGTACGCGGCAAATCCGATTATCACCGAAATCAAAACATACAGTCTCGGCTGACCGTAGTTAGCCTGATACAAAAACACGACGCTCACAACCGAGGTTGCAAGAAAAAACATAACGTCGCACGTAAAGACCACGATAAAGTCAAGCCGCGCTTGAATACCTCCGGTCCGCCGTACGCAAGTGTTATCGCCACGTGAACGTATGCGCAAAATAAGGTCTTCTATGCGCTCAAAGCGCACCTTCGACTGTGTGCCGCGTCCTAAAGTAAACGCTATCCGTATGACTCTGAAAACGTCATAGACAGCGCCTATGAGTACACCGACAAGCACCGCATAAACAAACAAAGCCGTCTGCTCATACAGCGATACGTCAAACGCCATCAGCCTGCCGCCTTCTTAAACAAACCTCCGCGTTTTACGGTCGGTTCCGTATAATAAAGCGAATCCACCTTGCCCGACACCGAGAGTATTCCCGTGTCAACGTCAAGCCTCGATATATGCAAACTGCTGCCTTCAATGTTCAGTATGCCCATAACGGTTTTGACTGCGAGTGCGCTCTCGTCAAAGCCAAGAACGTCTTCCACTCCGCTTATTATAAGCTCTGTCCGAGCCTTCAGCCTTACCTCGTGCTCACGCGCTTCATTATTCTCCATAATATCCTGCTCCGTTCGTGTTTCTTTGCTTCATCTTATGCGAACGAAAGCGGTGATATTACTTTTACTCGTGAGTCAGCACCTCATAAAGCGAGGCTGCGTCGCTCTTTGCCACGGTCTCACGTACATCAAGAACACGAATTCGGAGAGTTTTCTCTCCGAATCGTATCTCGATTACGTCGTTTTCTTTGACATCGTATGACGCCTTAGCACGTCTTCCGTTAACGGTAACGTGCTCTGCGTCGCAGGCATCGTTGGCAACCGTGCGCCTCTTAATTATGCGCGATACCTTTAAGAACTTGTCAAGACGCATTTTTTGCTTACTTGTTTACCTTTGCCTTGAGTGCAGAACCTGCAGAGAAAGATACGCCCTTGGATGCTGCGATAGTCATAGCCTTACCTGTCTGGGGGTTACGTCCCTGACGAGCTGCTCTTGTCTTAACGCCGAATGTACCAAAACCAACGAGCTGAACCTTATCGCCTGCTACGAGAGCGTTTTCGATGGATGCGAATACAGCGTTAACTGCCTTTTCGCTTTCTGTCTTCTTAAGACCGGATGCTGCTGCTACTGCTTCGATTAACTGTGTCTTGTTCATTTTGATTAACCCTTTCTGATGAAAAATTTTTTGTCCTGATTAAGTAATTTTCATTACAATATCGGTAGTTTTATTATATCATTATTTTTACTGAATATCAAGAGTATTCACCAATATTTTTTGCTTTTTTTGCACAGAAATCAAGCTTTTTTACCTTTTTTTGTAAATATTTACCGTCTCTTTACATTTACTGTCAAGAATTTCCTCGAGATCGACTCCGCTGCGGGCTGCGCTCTCACAAATTTTCATTAGAATTTCCGCGTATTCCGCCCCGTTCAAGCCATCAAATTCGGTACCCTTGGCACACAGGCTTACACCTGATTTTGACGCCTTTTTTATCATCTTCTGAGCTTTCATAAGTGACGGCAGAGTTGTGGGAACGGAGGCAAGCACGTCGCCTATATCCTTGTGTCCCTTTTCCTCTCTTTTGATCGCGTCCCAGTTAACGATAACCTTTTCGGGAGTTTCTGCACAAACGTCACCAAAAACGTGAGGGTGGCGGTTAACAAGCTTTTTGCAGACGCCGTTTATGACGTCGCTCATCTCAAATCTGCCCCACTCCCTTTCCATCTCGGTATGAAACACGACCTGCATCATTACGTCGCCAAGCTCCTCGCAAAGAAGAACGGGATTATCGGTATCTATTGCCTCGGCAACCTCGTAGGTCTCTTCTATAAAGTTTTTTCTTATGCTTTTATGATCCTGCTCCCTATCCCACAAACATCCCTCGGGCGAGCGCAGTATTCTCATTATGCTCTGCAGATCGTCGAACGTATAGCTCTCTTTATTTTTGAGTTCCTTTATTTTGTCCATTTTATTTGCCTTAATTTATCGCCTTTAGCTTTTTTAATATTGCATATACCTTGTCACCCTTAGGTAATACCTCAACGTCTTCGCGTGTCAGGCATTTCAAAAGAAGCACTAGCGCCGCGTAAACGACTACCGCGCACACAATGGCCGCCACGGTCGACAGCGAGTTACCGATAAGCGGCAAAAGCTTATATGACACAAGCATAGCGGTCACACCGCACGCCGCACTCGCTATAAGAGGCTTTAAGTATACGTTTATCACCGACGGGGTGACCTTCGCGTATTTTGCAACGAAGTACATATTGAAAACCACTATCGTCATATAGCATACAAGTGTACTTACGGGACTTCCGTATTTCCCGAGAAGCGGGATCAGAACAATACTTCCGACAAGCTTTACCGCAGAGCCTGCAAGCATTGATATTATGGGCATTCTCTCTTTTCCGCACGCCTGAAGTATAGCGTTGGTTATTGCTACAAGGCATACGAAGAACACCGAAGGTGCAAGAGCCGTCAGCATACCTGCACCGTTTTCTACCATATCTGCTCTGAAGAACATCGAAAGTATCTGGTACGCAAGAACTGCAAGTCCTACCGAGCATGGCATTGCAATAAGCGAGGTAAGCTTCATTGATGAACGCATATATCTTCTCGCATCCTCATGCTCCCGTCTTGTGACCGATGCCGTTATAAGCGGTACAACCGAATAGGTTATGGCGTATATGAGTACGGGCGGCAGATTGAACATCGGAACTGCAAGCGAGGTGTAGTTTCCGTAGATCATTACCGCTTCCTCGTTGGTGTATCCGTACGACATAAGTCCGCCCGGCATAATGACCGTATCAAAGATGCTCGTAAGACTCATAACAGATGAGCTTATAGTTATGGGCACCGCTATTTTAATAAGTCTTGCGGCGATACTGCGACCGCTTTGAACGCTTGTAACGTCTCCCTCAAGGCGCTCGTATTCACTATTATATTTTTTCTCGTTGAAGCAAAGCTTTGCAACAGACAGGAACAAAAATCCCGCCGCAACTCCTATGGCTATTCCGAGAAGCGCACACGCCGCGACGTTCTGGGTCTTCATTCCGAGAGACAGAGTGTACTTTGCTATGGAAATTCCGATAAAGAGTTTGCCGAGAGCCTCCATTATCTGCGAGACCGCGGTAGGAAACATTATCTGATAACCCTGAAAATACCCTCTCAAGGCACTTGACATACAGCTGAAGAACAGTGACGGCGCGATCGCAACTATACATATTGCCGCCTCGGGTACACGTATCAGCTCCGCAAACCTGTTTGCGCCGAGAATCATTATGAGCGTACCTGCAGCTCCTATTGCAAAAAACAGAAGAAGCACGGCTCTGACTATGATCTTTATCTGCTTTGTGTTAGCTCTCGCACGGCTTTCGCTGACTATCATTGAGACTGCAACCGACAGGCCTGCCGTAGTGAGCATATAAAACCACGCGTATATTGTGTAAGCGGCGTTGAAGTAACCCATTCCCGTTTCGCCTATAAGGTTTGTGAGGGGGATCTTGAACAAAAGCCCCACGGCCTTTATAAGCACGTTTGAAAAGGTCAGTATCAGCATACCGGAGAAAAATCTTTTCTGTGTTGACATATATCTCCTCATCAAAGCTCAGCCAACGAACTCTCTGTAAAGAGAATTTTCGGGCAAATAAGCCGTTGACAGGGGCTCTGCCCCGTCAAAAAATTTCTTTATATTCTGCACATAATCAAAGTACGCGCTGTCGGGTCCAATCATATCAAGAAGCTTGAAAAGCGGCTCCTTGATGATGCTTATCTCATATCCCATAAGAGAGTCGATCTTATAATCGGACTCGTTCTCATACGGAAGTATTGAAGCATCCTCGTTTGCACTAACACTCTCCCATAGCTTGAGCGTGAACTCGGGCGAGCTTGATCGCTTGGCAAAGTCTCTGACAAGCCGCCTGAAAAGCCTTAACGTCCGCGCACTGACCGAAATGCCGTTCACGCTTACACCGCGCTCAACGCTTATATACACGCTTCTCGTATCGCTTTTGTCAAAAAGCGCTCGTATCTCAGGGTAAATCGCCTGAATTCCTTCGAAAAGAGTAATGCCGTGACTGCCGTCGTATTCTCTGAAGCCGGTTCTCTCTCCGGTCACAAACGAGTATATCGGAATTCTCACTCTCTCTCCGTCCTCGAGTCCGTCTATCACCAGCTTCAAAAGCTCAAGGTCAATAGTATCCACCGAATCGTAGTCAAGCTTCCCGCGCGAATCGAGCACCCGTCTTTCAAGATAAAAATCGTCGATGGAAATCACCCCGACCTGCTTGCCGCGCTTGCTCATTTCGTCAACGAGTATTTGAGCCGCAGTTGTCTTTCCCGAGCATGTGGGACCACTCAGAGTTATAAACTTCAGCCCCTCGGTTTGTGCCAGATCATTCGCACAATCATTTAGTTGTTGCGAAAATTCTTTTTCACAAAGGTCAACGTATTCTATTTTTTGAGTCTCACCGTCAAAGCGGGTTTTAATTTCCATAAGCACCCCTCATCATATCGGGCAGTAAACACCCTTCTTGGCGAAAAGACGCGGCTTTTGGTTGTTTTCCGAAAAAGAAGCTGTCGATAGTATCAAAATATCTTTTTTCGTTTTCCGCCTCATCTTCCCTCATATATTCATACGGATATTTCGGCTCATATATTCTTTGTATCTTTATTATTCCGTTTTCGTCGGTTTTAACGAATTTTGCGACCGCGCCCGCACCGAGTGCGAAGATCGTATGCTTTTCCTCCATTATCAGCACGTTGTATATTCCCATATGTCCGTCTGTCGAGAATCCTACGTTTTCAAGGTTGCTTGCCGCATTCTTCTGTCTGTACATATAGTAGGGCTTATATCCCGAATTCTTCATTCTGAGCTGAGCGTAGTCAACGCTCTTTGCGGTATCGTTACCACTACGCTTGAATATGTTGCTTTCGCTCGTGCGTATTTCTGCAGACTTCTTCACGCAGAAGGTATGTACAGTTATATTCTCCGGAGCAAGTGCTATGACCGAGTCTACCGACTTTGCAAAGCTCGGATAGCTTTCACCCGGAAGTCCTGCGATAAGGTCGCAGTTAATATCCTTTATACCCGATGCTCTCGCTATTTCGTACGCCTTATAGAAATCCTCGGCGGTATGCTTTCTGCCGATGTTTTCAAGTATTGCATTGTTAAGCGTCTGCGGATTGATGCTTACTCTCGTTACACCGTAGCGCTTGGCTATCTCCATCTTCTCGGGAGTTATAGTATCGGGTCTGCCTGCCTCAAGTGTAAATTCAAGCAGCGCCGAGGTATCAAAGCTCTTATTCACCGCCGAAAGAAGTCTTTCAAGCTCGTTTTCGGTAAGCACCGTGGGAGTTCCGCCTCCGATATATACGGTGATGAGCCTTTTGCCCGCCCTCTCTATCTGTCTTGCCGCACTTTCAATATCACGGCAGAGTCTGTCAACGTAATCGGGTATCATAGACAAAAGCCTGTTTGTAGAGTATGACACGAAGCTGCAGTATGCACATTTTGACGGGCAGAACGGTATTGATATATAAAGGCTACAGGTATCCTCGGGAGCAAGCTCGAGAATAGCCTTTTCATTCTGTGCTACGTCTATACAAAGCGACGCCTTTTTCGGATTAACGAGAAACTCGTGACGGAGATGCTTACGCACCGCCATCGGACTTTTTCCCGCGTCAAGCAGCTCAAGCGCAAGCTTTGCAGGTCTTATACCTACGAGCATTCCCCACGAGGGGGTCTTTCCCGTAAGAGCCGAGCCTGCCTTATATATCGCCTCACCCAGCGCCTTTTTTGCCTGTTTCACCTCGTCTACGCTCTTCTTTATTTCAAGCTCGCTCGTCTCGGTCGTGTTCTTGCCGCCGAGAGTGAACGAGGCTTTGGCAGTCACCGCCGTGCCGTCACCGTTTTTATCAACGCTGAGCTCAAGCACAGGCGTCTTCTCGGTCAGCTCCTCCTTCTCGGAAAATTTTTCTCCCGGGAAGAAAAGCTGACAAAGCGACTGTACGTAATATCTGTTTACGCCAAGGTTTCCGTTTATAGTGATTTTCATAATACGTCCGACCTTTTTTATTTTTTCAGAATTTCGCTGTCTATACAAACGGTCACGGGACCGTCGTTAATAAGGCTTACCTTCATATCGGCGCCGAATTCTCCGCTTTCAACGCGTTCCACACTCTCGGACACCCTCTTCTTGAAATGTTCGTATAGTCGGTTTGCCTCGTCAGGAGGTGCAGAGTTAAGGTAGTCCGGGCGGTTGCCGTGTCGGTAATTTGCGTTAAGAGTAAAGTTTGACACCACAAGCATTCCACCACCGACGTCGGTGAGCGAGCGATTCATTTTTCCGTTTTCATCCGAGAATATACGCAGCTTGACTATTTTATCGCACAACAGCTCCGCATCCCTTTCGGTGTCACCGACGGCGACCCCTAAAAGCACCATAAGTCCGTTGCCGATCTCACCTATTACGCGCCCGTCGACCTCGACTCTCGCTTCAAGAACTCTTTGCAGTACCGCTTTCACTTTTCTTCACTCCGTTTATTACTTAGTATTCAGACTCACGCAAATCCTCTCTTAACGTCATCAACACCGTTTACCGCCCTGAGTCTTGACACGATGGATTTGACGTGGTCAAGGCTTCGGCAGGCAAGATTAAGGTTTATAACTACCTCTCCGCCGTTCTTGGTCTGATAATTGATAGACAAAAGAGTTACCTTCATTTCCGCAAGTGCAGCGGTGATATCAGCAAGCAGAGTTATGCTCTGTGCCGCGTATATCTGTACGAAGGCATCGTACGTATGCGTGTTTTCAAGGCTCTCGGTATCCCAATGAGCGCTGACGAATCTCGTTGCATTTTCTCCCTCGACAAGTGCGCCCTTGATATTCGGACAATCGTGCTTGTGAATGGAGATTCCGTAGCCTTTGGTAACAAAGCCAACCACCTTGTCGCCCGGCAATGGGTTACAGCATTTAGCAAACTTGACAAGGCATCCACTCTGTCCGTCTACTATTATACCGCCACCGGTTTTGTGACGCCTTGACGGCATAGCCTTAATCATCTGAGACGGCTCGGTAACAGGGGGTGTCGCTTGAATTTCGGGGGCGATCACGCGGTCAAATTCGTCCTTGATCCTGCCCGATATCTTTGACACGGAAAGTCCGCCGTAGCCAACTGTATTGCACAGATCCTCCTCGCTCTTGATGCCTATTCTTTGAGCAACGTTTGTGAGTATCTCACTTCTCTGTGAATCCGTATAGGATCTGCCGAACTTCTTGAATTCCTTATCGAATTCTGCTCTGCCCACTACTATATTTTCGGCACGCTTTTCCTTCTTGAACCACTGTCTTATCTTGTTACGCGCTTCGCTGGTCTTTACTATCTTTAGCCAGTCGCGGCTGGGTCCCTTGGACGCAGAGCTTGTGAGCACCTCTACGATCTGTCCGTTTTCGGGTATGCTGTCGATCGGCGCTATGGCACCGTTGATCTTCGCGCCTATCATCTTATTGCCAACCGCCGAATGTATCGCGTAAGCAAAGTCGATAAGAGTTGCTCCCTGCGGAAGCACGATAACGTCGCCCTTGGGAGTGAACACGAAGGTCTCATCGTGGAAAATATCGATTTTAAGGGTGCTTAAGAACTCGTCGGGGTCCATAGTATCGTCATTGGTCTCGATGAGCTTTGCAACCCACTCAAGCTTACGGTCAACGTCCTCTCTGCTGCTCATATCGCCAGCCTTGTACTTCCAGTGCGCAGCGATACCGTATTCAGCAATCTGGTGCATCTCGTGGGTTCTTATCTGTACCTCAAACGGAATTCCGTCATGACCGATTACGGTTGTATGAAGCGAACGGTAAAGGTTTGGCTTCGGTGTCGAAATGTAGTCCTTGAAGCGTCCCGGCACCGACTTGTAAATCTCGTGAATTATACCGAGAACGGTATAACACTCAAGCTCGGTATCCACGATTATTCTGAGTGCATAGAAGTCGTATATCTCATCAAAGCTCTTGTTTTGGTTATACATCTTCTTATAGATGCTGTAAACCGTTTTGACTCTGCCCTCAAGCTTGAAGGTAAGGTTGTATTCCTTGAGCTTTTCGCTGACACTCTCGGTACATCTCTCGATAAAGTCACGGTTCTGACCGTACTTCCTGTCGATATCGTTCTGTACCTCCTCGAAGCCTATCGGGTCAAGGTAGGAAAGAGACAGTCTCTCAAGCTCCTGCTTGATCTTCTGCATACCGAGTCGATGAGCGAGAGGCGCAAAAACGTGCATGGTTTCAAGCGCAGTCTCACGTCGCTTTGCCTCGGGCTTTGCGTGAAGAGTACGCATATTGTGAAGTCTGTCGCAAAGCTTTATGAATATTACTCTGATGTCCTTGGACATCGCGATAAACATCTTGCGCAGATTTTCAATTTCCGCCTCTTCCTTGTTTTCGACCTGGAAGTTGATTATCTTGGTAACTCCGTCAACAAGAAGCGCCACCTCGGGTCCGTATTCCCTCTCGATAAAGCTGAGGTCTGTCTTATCCGAGCAGTCCTCGACAGTATCGTGAAGCAGAGCCGCACAGATAGAGTCGGTATCAAGCTCGAGTCCCGCAAGTATTTCGGCAACCGCTACGGGATGGCTTATATACGGCTCTCCGCTTACTCTGAACTGTCCCGCGTGAAGCTCGCTGGCGTAATTAAAAGCTTTTTTTATTTTTTCAATATCGTAATTTTTGCCCGTGTTTTTAAGTATACCGAGCAAATTGTCAATTCCTGTATACATATTGATCCTCTTTACTGAACGGCATGCCGTGCAAGATTTTTTAGTAGCTCAGAGCTTGAAAGATCCACTCTGTCGGCACCTTTATTCAAGCTTACCGTACAAAATTCGCCATTTTCCCTTGTGTAAGTTATGAGTGAAAGCTCACTTAGTATATCAAGCACCGCTCTGAGCTTAACGTAAGGGTAACTCTCGCCGCGCTTTATTCTCGCGCAAAGCCCGTAAAGGTTATATCTTACGGTATCAGAGGCGCTTTTTTTTAGAAATCTGTAAACGAGAGCAAAATCCTCTCTTTCGGGAAGCATTTTTTCGGGATAAGCCCCGCCGTGCAGTGCTCCGTTATAAAGGCTTATGTCCTCGCTTCTTTTTGCTTCAAGCTCCGCTGAGCATCTTACGTCCTTGATATGTAGTTGAGCATCAACCCTGCCCATAAACTCGTTAAGCTCTATCTGTCCCAGAATATCTATTTTATCTCCTTTTGCAAAGCAGAAGGAGTCGTACTGTATTCCAAATCCAAGAGCCGTAAGCGTATTTTTTCCGTCTGTGAGCAAAAGCTTGATATGCTTCCCTTCCTTAAGCGGAATAACATCCTTTACGATTGCATCCTTTAGTATAAACTGCGGCTTGGGGTTTGCCTGACCGAAGGGTTCAAGTAAATTTATTTCCATTGCCAAGTCGCTTGTTACATTTTCTATTTCTATTTCGCTGTCCGCGAATATCTTCAAGGTTTCCGTCTCGCACGAAAGCTTTTCGGCGGCGTATGCATTTAATGCCTTTCTAAATTCGCCGAGGCTTCCTCTTTCCACCGTGAGTCCTGCCGCAAGCTCGTGACCGCCGTATTTGACGAGGCTCTGACGGCAATGGTTAAGGGCATCGACCAGGTCAAGCCCCTTTACGCTTCTGCCCGAGCCCTTACCTATGTCTCTGTCACTCGGCTCACCCGACACGTTACCCTCAAACGATATGAGGATGCTCGGAAGTCCGTATTTTTCGGTAAGACGCGATGCAACTATACCTATAACGCCATGGTGCCATCTGTCGTCATCAAGCACTATCACGCAGTCGTTTGCTGAAGTCTCGCTCTCAATTTTCGCAAGAGCCTCTACAAGAATATCGTTTTCTTCCTTCTGTCTGACAGTGTTCATATTGCAAAGCTCTGCGGCTATTTCACGTGCCTTATCCTCGTCCTCGGTCATAAAAAGCTCTGCAGCTACCGACGCACTTCCCATTCGTCCAACAGCGTTTATCCTGGGGGCAAGAGTGAAGCATATCAGGTTTGTATTTATCTTATTTAGACCGGCACCGCTATCATAGTCGATTCCCGCCGCAAGTGACACTAGCGCCTTTGTTCCGACAAATCTCGGTGACCCAAGCGCATCGAGTCCCGCCTTTACTATATCTCGGTTTTCACCGTACAAGGGCATTACGTCGGCAACAGTTCCGATTGCAACAAGCTCTGCGTATTTGTCTATTATTTTTTTCGTAGCATTCTCGGTATCAAGTCCGCTCTTTCTCATTTCAAGCGCGGTTATAAGTCTGAACACCACGCCAACGCCTGCAAGCTCCTTGAAGGGATACGCACAGTCGCATCTTCTTGGATTGACTGACGGTACACACGGCAATTCCATCTCGCCCGTTTCGGCGTTTTTTCTATACTCGTGATGGTCCGTAACAACCACGTCTATTCCGTTTTCAATGGCATATACGATCTCCTCGATAGCCGTGATACCCGTATCAACGGTCACTATAAGCTGAACTCCGTCTTCCTTGAGTTTATCTATAGAACGGGTATTCAGTCCGTAGCCCTCGCCTATTCTGCTTGGAATATAAAACGCAGTATCCGTGAGCCCGTATTCACGCAGATACCTTGTTAGAACGGATACGGCAGTAACTCCATCAACATCATAGTCTCCGTAGACCACAGTCTTCTCGCCGAGCTTCGCTGCACGTTCTATCCTCTCGCACACTCTTCCCATATCAATCATAGTAAACGGGTCGGCAAATCCATCGAAGCAAGGCTTACTCTCTATAAAGGCTCTTGCAGATTCGGAGGTCTTGCTTCCTCTGTCAAAAAGAAGTCCTGCCGTGATCTTACTTATGCCAAGCTCACGCGAGAGCGAGTCAATTATTCGGTTGTCTTCTTCGGTACGTTCATTGAGCAATACCCACTCGCGTACAGGTTCTTTAAGCTTTCTGTTTATCATTGTTCCTCTTATGAGTGTTAATTTACTTATTTTCTTGGTTATCGACCGAAACAATTTCGGTGTCGGGTGCCATTTTGATCTTTCTGTCAAGTAAGTAACAGAAAAGTCCGAACGGGATCAAAAATCCGCCGAGTGCCCAAAGCACAGAGTAAGTACTGCCAAGCCCCTGACTCAGCATACAAGCGGCAAGTGCTATAACTATCGGTGCTATAAAGACAAGAGCCGCGTACCCTATTATTCGCGATGACTCTGTCTTTACGGTGACCGTATCCCCTATCTGTGCGCCGCACAGATTGAGTGCTCTGCATTCTGCGTTCTTATCTCCGAAAGCGAAGCACGCGCTGCAGGAGGAGTCCGTGTTGTGACACCCCTCGCATATCGTTTTTCTTGATACTCTCACAACGGCGTATTCGCCGTCAAGCGAGATAACTCTTGCCTTTTGCGTCATTCGATCAGCCTCATTCCGCCTTATATCTTTCCATTACTGCCATTGCTATATTAATTCCGTCAACCGCGGCACTTGTAATTCCGCCCGCATAGCCTGCGCCTTCTCCACCGGGATACAGATTATCTATACCGAGCGCGGTGTATTTTTCTCCCCTCATTATCCTGACGGGTGCAGATGTTCGGGTCTCGACTCCGGTAAGGGGAGCCGCAGGGTCTCTGAAGCATCTCATTTTGTTCCCAAACACCTCAAAGCCGCGTCTTAACATTGAGTTTACGTACGTCGGGAAAACCGTGTCAAGTCGGGCAACCCTGACGTTTCCGTTCATATAGGTGGGACGTATTATCTTCGGAGTGCGAAGCTTTTCAGCCTTTCCCTCAATAAAATCGCCGACCGTTTCGCATGGAGCTTTATATCCTCCGCCGCCAAGCTCAAATGCACGTCTTTCAAGTCTGCGTTGGAACTCTATTCCGTCAAGGGGCGAAGCGCCGTAATCCTCGGGTGAAACCGATACCGCTACCGCCGCGTTTGCATTTTTTCCGTCTCTTGCGAAGCTGCTCATTCCGTTGGTAACAACACCGCCTGCCTCGCTTGCCGCGGCGACCACCTCGCCGCCCGGACACATACAGAAGGTATAGACCGCGCGACCTCCCTCTCTGTGCGAGAGCGCGTATTCGCCCTTGGGAAGCCTCGGGTCACCCGCAAGCTTTCCGTAAAGGGATTCGTCGACACGTGTCTGAAAATGCTCTACTCTTACACCTACCGAAAACGGCTTTGCTTCCATTGCCACGCCGTTTTCAAAAAGCATCTCGTAAGTATCTCTTGCGCTATGACCGATTGCGAGAATGAGAACAGAGACCTCGTATTCCTCTCCGTCATCGGTCTTTATACGGGTAACCTTGCCGTTTTGGACAGTAACGTCCGTGAGCTTTACGTTGTATTTTATTTCTCCGCCGAGCTCCTTTATCCTGTGAGCCGCGTTTTTGACCACACCGAGCAATTTATCCGTGCCGACGTGTGGCTTTGCACTATACAACACCTCGTCGGGTGCTCCGAGCTCTACCATAGTTTCAAGGACGTATGAGCATCTCGGATCGTTTATTCTCGTTACAAGCTTACCGTCCGAAAACGTACCCGCACCGCCTGCGCCAAACTGTATATTGCTGTTTTCAAGCACTCCCGTCTTATAAAAGCGCTTGACCGCGGCACGTCTGTTATCAGCATCCGAGCCGCGTTCAATCACTATCGGTCTGTAGCCGTTTTCGGCAAGAAGCATAGCCGCGTACATTCCGCAGGGCCCAAAGCCGACAACTATTGGTCTTGCACCGAGCGTCTCGTTTCCTAATATCGGGTTTATATCCTCTCTCGCAATATATACCGCATCGTATTTTTCAAGCGCTTCCCTGTCGGGACTCTGCTCCACAGCAAATGCTATCGAGTACACGAAGCTCGGCTTACCGCCCTTTCTTCTTGCATCAACCGACTTTTTGTGTATCCTTGCGTCCTCAAGCTTTGCCGTGACACCAAGTTTCTCCGCCTTATGATGAGCACACTCAAGCGCATAGCCCTCATCCTTGTCATAGGGTAGCTTGATGTTACGAAAAACCACCTGTCCTTTATTCATATATCCGCCTTACTTGATTTCGATCTCAAGCGAGTATTCGCCAAGCTCGTAAACACTTCCCGAAAGTCCCGTAGGAACACCAACGGTCACGGGTACCGTAACCTTTCCGCTGCCCTTTGAATAGTAGCTGAGATCTGCAGTAAGCACAACATTGTCTGCGTTTACAAGAGCAAGTGAGCCCGAGCTTCCGCGAAGCGTAACGTTTATTCCGTCCTGCTTTACAGAGTAATCAAGTCCCTCGGGATTCTTGAATTCCACATTGTCAACGTAAATATCACGAGTGGAAGTATTGATATGCGTAACCGTAACCGTGACGTTCTCCACTCTGTTCACGTTTTCAACGCCCTCGGGCAACTCAATTACCGCCACTCTCGAGTCTGTTACACCCGTCATCTTCTTTTCGTCGATCGTCATTACCTCAATTGTATTAAGCTTTGAAAGCTCTGCAGGGTCGCCTCTTACAACTATACTCTGAGGATCGATTTTTATATTAGAGTTCTTTTCGTTATAGAAGCCGTACTTGAATCCAACCGAGAGAGGAAGCTCCTTTTCGGTGTATACGGGAATCTTTACTATAACGTCGGTTGTATGAAGCTTCACGTAAGGGTTTGATATTACAGCCCCATCGTTTCCTATAAGCACGAGAGAGCCTGTGGACGTTACTGTACCCGTAAGTCTGCCGACGTCCACGGTCGCCTGTGCATAAGCCACGTTATCAAGCACGTCCTCGGGTCCCGTTACCATCACGGTTGAAAGATTCGCCGACGGTGTTCCGAGAGAATACTCCGACTCTATTGAATATATGGGGTTTACCTTTATCTCGACAGGCTTTGACGAGCGCTTATCCACGTATACGTTAACGTAGTTTGCCGAAAGCTCCTTCACGCTGACACCGCCCGGAACCGAGGTGCGCACGTCAAGCGTATATTCGCCGGCAGCGTTTATTTGAGAAAGGTCAACGTATGCGCTTATATCATCTGCGCTCAAGCGGTTGAGTTCGTTCTTTACCCCGCTTACCGTTACGTCTACCGTGTAATTGTAACCGCTTATGACCGTCATACCGTATTCGGTTTCGATGACCTCGGAGGACGTTATCTCAACGGGGATAGAAGCAAAGCGTCTCTCGTCGATTATGGTCTGCGAGCTTACCACGTAAAACCATAGCAGTAGCGCTCCGAGAACACACATTATTTTTGCGGTAAGATCTTTGTTTCTGTTGTTTGCTTTTTTTACCTTTGCGTTGTTTTGGTTGGTTTCATTCATATCCGTATCCTCCCCTCCTCAGTCATTGTTTTTTTCTTCAGAGGCATCATCCTCGGTATTGGCCTTCTTAGCCTTTGAGCCAAATCTGAATCTGTCCATAAACTGCTTTCTGCCCGTTTCTTCCTTGTCCTCAACGATAAGCACGGACTCAAGGAATTTTTTCAGGCTCTGGTAACTGTAATTTGATACCAGCTTTCCGTCAAGTGCCGAGGATATCGTGCCCGTTTCCTCCGAAACTATTATGACCACCGCGTCGCTGTTTTCGCTCATTCCGATTCCCGCTCTGTGACGGGTACCGAGATCCTTGATTATCTCGGGATTCGTCGACAGAGGAAGAAAACATCCTGCCGCATTTATTCTGCCATCACGTATTATCATCGCTCCGTCGTGAAGGGGCGCCTTGTTATAGAAAATATTTTTTATAAGAAACGGGTCTGCCTTTGCATCAATCACCGTACCTGTTCTGATAACGTCTCCAAGCTTTGTTGAACGCTCAATAACTATCAGCGCTCCCGTTTTTACAAGCGACATATCACAAGCCGCGCTTGTGAGAGCGTCTATAAGCTCACGCGCGTTGCCGTTCTGGCTCTTGGGGTCTCCTCGTCTGAAGGTCTTGAGGGGCTCTGCGCCCATCTTTTCAAGCGCGCTTCTGAGCTCGGGCTGAAACACTATTATAAGAGCTATGATTCCCACCTGGAACAAGTTTTCCATTATGAAACTCATCGCGTACATATTGGTGATCTCGCTGACAAACATAAACGCCATCAGGAGCAAAACTCCCGCTGCCAGCTTTCCGGCTCTCCTGTCCCTTATAAACTTATACACGAAGTAAAGCAAAAAGGAAACTATACATACGTCGATAATGTCTGTAAGTCTTATTCCCGCCACTACCGTACCAATGTACGAAAGCATATTCTTGATGGATTCAAACAAAGTGTTCATTCTGTACCCCCGTCCGATTTTAGTTATATATGGCACGGAAAGCCCTGCCGATTGGCAAAACTCCCCCATAATATCGTTAATTATATATATTATATCATAAGATTACCCGAATTTCAAGAAATATCGGACAATTAGGGACGATTTTTTCGCTTATTTTTCAGTTTTTTGCGAATAAAATGCGCGCCGCATCATACGGCGCGCATTTTCAAGCTTCAAGTATTGCCTTTATAAGCTTTTTCGTGTATTTTTCCTTTGCGGCAAAGTCCATGGCAGACGCATATATTTTTTCTATCTCCGAGTGGATCCCGTATATAGCGCGCATAGTCTGTGCAGCCGATTCCACCATCTCAGACGCGCTTTTTCGCATAAAACGTATTTTTACCCTGTTTTCACGATACACGTCCTTGTCTATAAATCTGTCTGTGTTTATCACGGCGTTTCGCCCGGTGTCGCCGTATTCGGTGAACGAGATGCTTTTATCATTTACAAAGATCCCGTTAAGGCACCCCGTGTCAAGCGGAGAAAAAGACAGCTTTACCGAATGTCCGTACCCACAAAGTGCGCGCCTTAGCGCTGAGAACACGATAGGTGATATGTGTGCGGTATCATTTAGCACAAACCTTGTTTTTGCGGTGCTGTAATAGATGCCCGTCTCGCTCTCTCCCATGTAGCTTATAGCCGAGGTAAGACGTACTTCCTCTCGCGGTGAAGAACCATCTCCTATTCTATGTACCGTGCGGCTTGCCCAAGCGTCAAGCTTCTCTCGCTTCACTGCCGGAAGAGTCAGAAGCGACGCCGCCTCGTTTGCTTCTCCAGCTGCGGATAAATACGAATACGCGTTTTTATAAAGCAGACTTTTCCTTTCGGCAAGCTCCGAGATGACAGCCGAGTTTTGTCTTAATATCCGAGAATTCCAGAACTCTCCAAGATTTATTATCTCGTCTTTGCATCCCGGAAGCGACGGCTCCTCGCAGTGCGGCGGTGTTCCGTCTATTACGCCGATGCGCCTTGACTTCAGCATTATACCGTCGAGAGAGCGAGGGTCGGACGAGCAATAAAAGTATTCAACCGTCTCCCCAACGCTTTCTGCCGCCTCGGCGATCTCTCGCATAAGTCTGCTCTTTCCCGTGCCGCTTCCCCCCTTTATTATGTAAAGATAGTCAAGCTCTCCGTTTCTGAATATATCCTTAAAGAAAGAAACAAAGCCGCCCCTTGAATTGGCGGCGGCAAAGTATCCGTTATTGTTTAATATCGTCATAGTACGCCCCCTGTTATACCGCTTTATTTGCGGTATGGTACAGTTTATGCGTACCGTGACTTGCTTGACAATCTATGCGGCGAGGTCATAGAGGTATATAGCATCATCGACCTGGTGCTGAGGAGTTCTGTGATTGCCCTCTGCACCCATAGTCACCGCTATGTAATATTCGCCGTCAAGCTCAGCGTAGGTGGCAAGGCAGAGCCCTGCCTCGTATGTAAATCCCGTCTTCCCGCCTATTATCCTGTGGCTTTCGGGTTGTCTGCCTCCAAGCTTTTTGAATACCGTGCTCTGCATAGTAAATCCGTTCGGGTGCTTATTCGTCGGCGGCACGGTGTAGCTTGATTTTGAGGATATTTCTCTAAAAACGTCGTTTTCAAGAGCCAACGAAAGTATAGCCGCCATCTCTGCGGCATTTGTATAGTGGTCATCATCGTGTAGACCCGTTATGTTTGCAAAACGTGTATTCGCAAGTCCCATTTCAAGAGCCTTGGAATTCATCATTGACACGAGATTCTCCTCGCTGCCTGCGACAAATTCCGCCGCGGCAACCGCCGCCTCTGCGCCCGACGGAAGCATAATTCCGCAAAGCAGATCGTACAGTCTTACCCTCTCGCCCGCAACAAAGCCCGCCATTGACGCGCCCTCTTTGTATAGTCTGTTATACATACCTGCCGACACGGTGGTCTCGGCGTACAGGTCATCGGCATTTTCGATAATAACCAGAGCCGTCATTATTTTCGTCAGCGACGCGGGATAGAATCTGTCCTCGCAGTTCTTTTCGGCAATAACACTCAGATCCTCCGCATTACACAAATACGCATATCCGCTGTAAAGCTGTGAACCAAGCATAATCCCCGCCGTGCTCGGCTCTATCTTATTATCGGCCAAAAGTGCTCCTTCTGCCGATAACGGCACGGAGCGTGCCGACGAGTGCATATAATTGCCGCTTTTTGCAGGCACAAGAATAATTACAAGAAAAACCGCCAAAGCCACGATCAAAGCCGCGGTGCAAGCACGCCCCGCTTTTCTCTTTTTCCTTTTACGGATAACCTTATTTCCCATTTTTAATAAGATTGACCTTAAGCGCGGCGCATACCGTCTTTCCGTCAACGATCTCTCCCGACATTATTTTTTCAACAAGCTCATCAAATGGCATTTTTATTACGTTAAGAAACTCATCGCCGTCAAGGTCCTGCTCTCCCGCTTCAAGCTCTTGTGCAAGATAAAGCCATATTCTTTCACCTATTATGGCAGGGCTTCCGATAAATTCACCGAGAAAGGTTATTTTTTTACTTGTAAAGCCCGTTTCCTCTCTTAGCTCTCTTACAGCGGCATCAAGCGGCACCTCCCCAACCTTATCAAGCTTACCTGCGGGTATTTCGGTAAGCACGTCCGAAAACGGATATCTGTACTGCTCTACAAGATATACGTTACCGTCGCTGTCGAGCGGCAGGACTCCCACCGCACCGTTGTGCTTTACGTATTCTCTGGTGGAGGTTTGTCCGTTCGGAAGTCTGACCTCGTCAACAAAAAGATGTGTCACAACTCCCTTGAATATTTCCTTTGAGGAAACACAGCTTTCAATAAGCTCTTCTTTTCTCATTTTTATCTCCCGATTTGCAAAAACGCGGAAATAAATTCCGCGTTTTCGTTTATTTTAGTTATTTATTTTCCCCATTCGGACGTACACTTTTTGTAAGTGTCAAGCTTTTCTGCGGTACACTTTGCACACGCTCCCGACACAAGGAAGTAAAGCTTCACCTTAGGCTCTGTACCCGAGGGACGAATTACTATTCTGTCTCCGTTTTCAAGCACAAAATAAAGCACGTCAGACTTGGGAAGACCCGTGGATTCGACGTTGGAGCAACCAAGCTTTTTTACTTCTCCGCTCAGATAGTCGCGCACCTCACACACCTTATGACCTCCGATATCGGTGGGCGGAGTGCTTCTGAGCGAGTCCATAAGCTTCTGCATTTTCTCGGCGGCATCAAAACCGTCCATAGTAATATTCTTTGTGCTTTCAAGGTAATATCCGTAACGCTCGTAAAGCTTATCGAGCGCGTCGGACAAAGTCATACCGCGGTCACGGTAGTAAGCCGCCATTTCGCTGATAAGCATAGTTGCGACCACTGCGTCCTTATCGCGCGCATACGTTCCTTTAAGGTAACCGTAGCTTTCCTCAAATCCGAGAAGATAGTTATCGTGTCCTGTCACCTCAAGCTTCTTGATGACCTCACCGATAAACTTAAAGCCCGTGAGGACGTTGAAGATACGGATACCGTGAGCCTCGCAGACCTTTGCCGCAAGCTCGGTGGTAACTATAGTCTTTACAACGTAAGGATTTTCGGGCATAGTACCCGTTTCCTCGTACGCGGTTGCAATATATTCTATAAGCAGAGCGCCCACCTGATTGCCCGTGATGGTCTTGAACTCGCCGTCAGCGCCTCTTATCATTATTCCTACTCTGTCAGCATCCGGGTCAGTGGCGATTATAACGTCGCTTCCAACGTCATTCGCTATTTCTATTCCCCTTTCAAACACCTCTGGAAATTCGGGGTTCGGGAAGCGGATGCCCGGAAAATTTCCGTCGGGCTTCATCTGCTCCTTTACGGTATATACGTGCTTGAAGCCCGCCTTCTTCAGTACCTCCGGCACGATCCTGTATCCCGTTCCGCAAAGAGGAGAATACACTATCTTAAGCTCGTCTGCGACCTTTTTTACCACGTTGGGATAAACCGCCTGTGCGGTCACCTCTGCCATATAGTCGTCGTCAAAGCTCTCGTCAAGCATTACTATATTTCCGCGTTTAAGCTCAGCGTCAAAATCCGCATACTTAACGTCGGCAAAGATATCGGTTCTGTCTATATATTCGGAAACGGTCTGTGCGTGATCGGGTGGAAGCTGTGCGCCGTCCTCCCAATACGCTTTATATCCGTTATATTCCTTGGGATTATGTGATGCGGTGATGTTAACGCCCGCAATACATCCGAGACGTCTTACCGCGAAGGATAAGACGGGGGTCGGACGAAGCTCGTTGAAGATATAGGTCTTGAGTCCGTTTGCCGCAAACACGGATGCCGTTGTCCTTGCAAACAGCTCGGAGCAGTTTCTCGAGTCATAAGCAATAACAACAGGGCGTTCGGTTCCCGTTTCCATCTTTATAAGGTCTGCAAAGCCCTGTGTTGCCTGTGCGACGGTGTAGACGTTCATCGCATTCGTTCCCGCCTTCATAGTGCCGCGCAGTCCCGCCGTACCGAAGTCAAGGCGCTTTGCAAAGCGGAACTTTATCTCGTCTTCGTTATCCTCAATGGCACGAAGCTCCGCCTTTGTAGACTCGTCGGTCGCCTCGGTCTCAAGCCAAAGCTGATATTTTTCTCTGTAATTCAAATCGGTTCCTCCGTAGGAAATTAAGCATATTATTTAAGTACTCTAATATTATATCACAATTTTCGTTAAATGCAAGGTATGTGCGGACAAATTTTACAAAACTTACGCCTGTTCCGCGGCAGACTTAAGCGCCATGGCAAGCTGATCGGGACAGGACGTGCTCTTGAAGCCGCATCTTATACCCTCAAGTCTGCTTATTACCTCATCTGCTTTCATACCGACAACGAGGTTTTCTATTCCGTGAGTGTTGCCGTCGCACCCTCCCTCAAAGCTTACGCTTTCGACAATATCGCCGTCAAGCACTATCGTGATGCTTCTTGAGCAGGTACCTTTGGTTTTGTAAGTAACAGTCTTTTTCATTTTTATTCTCCATCCATAACGTTTATTCTGTAGCCGCGTAGAGTCCGAGAGGCGAGAATTCCACCGCCTCAAGCTTTAAGTAAAGTATCAGCGCGTCGAGTCTTTCGCAGTCGGCAGAAGTACGCACGTCAAAGACCGTGTACTCCTCTGATTTGAAGGTGTCAACGCTTTTTATGCCGACTCCAAGCAGATCTGCCGCCGCCATCAGTCCCGTCAGCGCGGTACCGTCTCTGTCAACGAGAGAAAACTCGAAATCGGTAATACCCGATATTTCACTGAGTCCCGACAACGTAGGTGAGAGGAGAAGATATCTCGTTTCGTCATCTCTGTTGTCGGACTTCACCATACAAGAGGCGGCGATCTTAAGCTCGTAGCCTTCGATAAGTCTGTAAAATCCCGAAAGCTTTCCGTCCGAAGTGTTTTCGTACGGCAGTATGCACATATCCGCGTCACCAACGGCAACTGCATCGCAAACGTGAGCAAAGCTATCGCGGTAGACCGCGGAGGCGTCGGGAATGACCGACGCAAATTTTTCAAACGCTATGTCGGCACCGTACGCCTTTCTGTAGGCTATTCTTATACTGGAATCAAAATCGTGGGCCGAGTCACGCTCGGGCTCAAGAAGCTTGTATGATGCACCCGTGCGCTCATCGCCGAGCGATCTTGCCATCATTCTGCAAAGCGTCACTCTGTCGGCAAAGCTCGTCGCAGTCGAGTAGGCCTCGGCGCACTCTCTGTAAAAATCAGTCGTGTCCAAGGGTACGCTCGTTCTTGCCGAATCGGACATCGGCGCCCTCATAAGTCTTAAAAGCTCCACGCCCTCCGCGATATCCGAGGCTTTACCGAAGCTCGCGTTCTCAACAAAAGAATCAACGATCCCCATTCGCATTTCAAAATGCTTTGAAAGCTCTGCGGTATTAAGCTTCAGATTGTCGGATACGTTTCCAAGGGCATCGGTATCGATCGTACTCATCAAAGCTTCTCCAATACCGCGTAGCTCTGTGAAAGGAAGTTCTTAAGCTCATCTGCGGTGAGAGGTCTCTGCGACAGAAGAGCGAGCGAATACATCTGACGCGCTATGCTCTTAGCCTTGTCCTTCTCTCCCTCTGCAACAAGGGTCTTAAGTCTTGCCACGAGGCTGTTTGATGCGTTTACAACGAGGGTCATATCGTCCGGAATTTCCGGCATCGAAGCATCTCCCGACGAGATTCTGTACATTCTCATCATATCGTTCATACGTCTGGTCTCCTCGGAGACGTTTATCATAACGGGAATGGACTCGTCCTTAAGACTTTCAAATTTTACATCAAGCTTTTCGTTCGCGCTGACCGCCTTGAAAAGCTCGGCAATTTCGGGCATATCTGCAGCCTCGCCGTCTCCCTTGAGAGCCGCGGCAACGTCAGAGTCGATACGGACAAACTTTATCTTCTTCTCTGCTTCAATCAGAGACACGAACTGCGTGTCTATTATACTGTCAAGCAGAACAACGTCGAGTCCCTGAGACTCAAACATTGATATATACTGTGCCTGAGACACCTTATCGCTCGCGTAATACACCGTGTTCTCGTGCTTTTCCTTTGCAGCCTCGAGGTATTCGTCAAGAGTTACGCAGCCGCCTGCGGTCTTTTCAAAAATAACCACAGGAAGCACTCTTTCAAAGAATTTACGGTCACGCATTGCGCCGTATTCAACGAAGGTCTTTATCTCTCTCCAGAGCTTTTCATACTCCGCCCTCTCGGTATTGAACATCGAGTTTATCTTGTCGGCTACCTTTTTGACTATATGGGTTGATATCTTGCCGACGTAGCCGCTGTTCTGAAGATAACTTCTCGACACGTTGAGAGGAAGCTCGGGGCAGTCAAGCACGCCCTTGAGCATAAGAAGAAATTCGGGAATCACTTCCTTGATATTATCGGCAACGTAGACCTGGTTGTAGTAAAGCTTTACCTGTCCTTCGAGACTGTCGTATTCGTGGGTAAGCTTCGGGAAATAAAGTATTCCCTTAAAGTTGAGGGGGTAATCGACGTTCAAGTGAATATAGAACAAAGGCTCTCTGTAATCGTTAAACACCCTTCGATAAAATTCGATATACTCGTCCTTAGTACAATCGGACGGATTTTTGAGCCACAGAGGCGTGGTATCGTTTATGGGAGTTTCTTCTTTTCCTTCCTCGGCAGTTTCCTCGGTGTCGGTAAAGTATATCTCGACAGGCATAAACGAGCAGTACTTCGAGAGGACCTCCTTCAGCTTATACGCGTTAAGGTACTCCTCTCCCTCGGAGTTAAGGTGCATAATGATGTCCGTTCCGCGCTCTGCCCTTTCATCGCACTCGCTCATCTCGTATTCGCCCGACTCGTTGCATACCCATTTCACCGCGGGTGCTCCCGTGTAGGATCTCGTGATGACTTCAACGGTATCGCTGACCATAAACGCGGAATAGAAGCCGAGTCCAAAATGACCGATAATGCCGTTTCCCGCATCAGACTCACCCTCATATTTCTGAATAAAATCGAGTGCACCCGAGAGCGCTATCTGACATATATATTTTTCGACCTCCTCGGCGGTCATACCTATACCGTTATCTCTTACCGTGAGCGTCTTGTCGGTCTTATCGAGAATAACGTCTACACGGTAGCCCGAGTCGTTCCCGTCCTTTACCTCACCGAGAGAATAAAGTCTTTTCATCTTGGTTGCCGCGTCACACGCATTTGACACGATCTCTCTTAAAAATATTTCCTTTTCGGAATAAAGCCATTTTTTGATCACAGGAAATATATGCGAGGTCTCAACGCTTATTCCGCCCTTTATTTTGTTGTCTGCCATTTTTCATATCTCCTTGCAGGTCATCGAAAGAGTTAATAGACTAATATTACCTCAAATATTTTAACATACTTACACCCGTAAGTAAATTTTTTGATAATTATTTCAAGTTCCCTTTTGCGACAATATTTTCACCCGTCGCAGATTATAATTTGAAAAAACTTATAAGGACGGTAATTTTATGAAATATGACGAAACCGACGTTAGCTTTGAGATCAAGGGCGACACCGTCATCGCAATAATTGACGGCGAGATCGACCACCACAGAGCAAAGGGGCTCAGAGAAGCCATGGACGAGAGAATATACGCCGACAGACCCAAATGCTTTATGGCTGATATGTCGGGCATCACGTTTATGGACAGCTCGGGGCTCGGACTCATTCTCGGCAGGTTTACTCTCTGCCGCGAGCTTGGAGTCGATTTCAAGCTTTATTCTCCCTCCACACAGGTTATGAAGATAATCAACCTTGCTGGCGCAGAGAGACTCATACGCATCGAAAAGCGAACAGACGGAAAAACACGTACCAAGAGCTGAAGGAGGTAAAAAATGAAGAAGAACAAAATCAACGAGGTCAAAATAATTTTAGATTCAAAAAGCGAGAACGAGGGTCTTGCGCGTTATATTTGCGCCGCGTTTGCATCAACGTTTAATCCGACGGTAGAGGAGATAGCAGATATAAAATGCACCGTCTCAGAGGCGGTCACAAACTGCGTAGTACACGCGTACCGCGGTCAGTCGGGAAAGATATACATAACCCTGAAGGCATTTGACGATTCATCAATACAGGTGACCGTGCGCGACCGCGGGTGCGGCATCGAAAACGTTGACGAGGCGCGTCAGCCTCTTTACACCACCGACGCGGCAGGCGAACGCAGCGGTATGGGCTTCCCTATTATGGAAAACCTTTCCGATAAATTTACGGTCACGTCAAGGCTTGGTGTTGGTACTGCCGTTACTATGAATTTCCGCTTCAAAAAGGATGCACAAAATGTCTGACGAGCGTTTCTCAAGCAACTCAGAGCTTCTCACACTCGCGCGTGAAGGTGATGAAAACGCACTCGAGACTCTTATTGAAAACAATCTCGGGCTCGTGCGCAGTATTGCGTTCAGATTTACGGGACGCGGCGTGGAATTTGAAGATCTCGTGCAGATAGGTACTCTCGGTATGCTTAAGGCGGTAAAAAGCTTTGATTCCTCTTACGGTACTGTGTTTTCGACCTACGCCGTTCCGCTTATAATAGGCGAAATACGCCGCTATCTGCGAGATGACGGTATGATAAGGGTCGGCAGAAAAACTAAGCAGCTCGGCGCGAAAATTCTCAGGCTCAGAGAAGAATACGTTGCCGAAAACGGCTTTGAGCCGTCGGTGGACAAGCTTTGTGAGCTGTCGGGCATAGAGCGAGACGAGGTAGTTTTTGCGCTTGATTCCACCACCCCCGTGAGCTCGCTGTCCGAATGTGTCGGCGACACGGGGCTTACTCTTGAAGCGACCATATCCGATAGTAACGACACCATACTCGCGCTGACCGAAAAGATCGCGCTCACGAGCGCTCTGTCCGAGCTTTCTCCCGAGTGGAGAAAGATAGTTTATCTGCGATATTTTCTGAATCTGACTCAACAGGAATGTGCAAAAAGACTCGGCATCACGCAGGTCAAGGTATCGCGTGAGGAGAAGAAGATTTTGGCAAAACTTCGGGAGATGTTATCGGGTTGAAATTACGCTTTTTGCCCGTAGGGGAGGCTACCAGCCTCCCGCCAAATTTATACCAACCATAAACGGGAGGCTGATAGCCTCCCCTACATAGACAATACGGACACTTTGTGGGTGGTCTCCACTACAGAAACAAAAGGCATAAAATCACCCGACAGATTTTCTGTCGGGTGATTTGTTCTATTCAACAAATTGGAATTTACCAGCGTTTCATATTCTTATCAAATTTTTCCGAATAAGCTTGCTTCAATTCATCGGCAGTAATGCCATAGCAGAGCATGACATCATTATAGTACATAAGGACGTCTGCCATTTCTTCAACCAAGTCTTTTCTCAATTTCTCATCGGTCGAAGCCTTTGTTCCACCGTGCTTCTTGACAATATCGATTACCTCTCCGATTTCTCCAATCATCCAAAGCAGTTTGTTGCGTCCATTCTCATCGCAGATAGGTGCCCATTTATGTTTGTACTTGTCCTGTAAGGCTATTTGCATTTCCTGCATCTCATTTATGCTAAAATCAGCCATCGTGTAGTCCTCCGTCAAATTCTTATTTATCGTTCCATTTTGTCATATGTTATCTTGTACATAATTGATCAAATTGCCATCGTAGCGGGTTTTCATAGATGTAATTTCGTATTTCACAATAATCGTCACGATTTCTCACAACATGATCATAAAAGGAACGTTGGAAAATCTTTTCTCCCGTGGTGCTACGTGACTTGTTTATATCTTTTGTTGCTTGATATTTAAGCCATCCAATCACCTCGTTCACCGTAGGGGAGGGGTCTCCCCTCCCGTCAGTTTTGATGAATGACAACAAAAGATGTATATGATTCGGCATAATCACATAACAATCGACAGATATTTCGGGGTATTTATTTGGCAATTCTTGAATCCAAGAATCTACTACTTTTCCCTCTTGCGATAATTGCGGGAGGGGAGACCCCTCCCCTACAATCGTGGAAAGAATGTTTTTTCGATTTTCCGTACATATAGTTATGAAATATGCTCCGTTTGTAGCATAATCAAAATGCTTCAACCGAGTAGATTTTCTCTTTGGCAATTCTTTGCCTTGGTTCATTTTATCACCACTTTGATAACATTTCTTGTGCGGTAACGGGAGGGGAGACCCCTCCCCTACAGCAAAAATCAAATATAACCACCGAATAATGTCTACTGCCTTTTCACTCAAAAGAAGCTTATCTGGTCGAATTCTTCCTCGGGCTTGGGCGCTTCAGCCTTTGCCTCTGCTTTCTTTTCTTCCTTCTTCTCCTTGGGTAGAGGTGCAAAGTCGAAAAGTGTCATCTGATTGGTTTCATTGAGCCCGTCAAGTGCGCCGTTCTTACGGAGAAGCTCAACGAGAGTCTTTGAGAGTGAGCAACGCGTGCTCATATCCTCAACAGACATAAACTCGCTTTCCTCTCTCGCCGCAACTATGTTCTGCGCCGCGGTATCGCCAAGACCGGGAAGTGACGAGAACGGCATTCTTATCTTACCGTCCTCGGGAAGAAACGCACTTGCCGCGCTCCTTCTGCAGTCTACGTTCAAGAACTTTATTCCTCTTGCCATACACTCGCAGACGAGCTGGAATATATCGTAGGTGTCCTTTTCCTTCTGCGACGCCTCCTTACCCTTCTTTTCTATCTCCTTCATATACGCCTTGACAGCACCTATTCCCTTGCCCACGATCTCGGCATCAAAGCCGCCCGGAGCAACAGACAAGAACGCCGCGTAGAATTCAAGCGGATAGTATATCTTATACCATCCGAGACGTATTGCCGAGATAACGTACGCCGCCGCGTGCGCCTTCGGGAACATATACTTGATCTTCAGACAGCTGTCAATATACCAATCGGGCACGTTGTGGTCCTTCATCATCTGTATACGCTCGGGAGTGAAGGTCTTGGGCGCTTTACCCTTACGGGTGTCCTCCATTATCTGAAATGCGTCCTTCGGAGGCACGCCCTTATAGAGCAGATAGGTCATAATACTGTCTCTTGTTCCGATAACGTTTGAAATAGTACAGGTTCCCGCGTCGATAAGGTCCTTGGCGTTACCCAGCCAAACGTCCGTACCGTGCGAGAGTCCCGATATCTGCAAGAGGTCGGAGAAGCCCTGAGGCTTTGTGTCAACAAGCATCTGACGCACGAATTTCGTTCCGAATTCGGGCAGACCGTAAGTTCCGACGGGGCTGCCTATGTCCTCCTCGGTTACTCCGAGAGGCTTGGTGGACAAAAACAGCTCGTAAACCTTTTTATCGTTCATAGGAACGTCTAGAACGCTGGTGTTGGTATACTTCTCAAGCCACTTATATTTGGTCGGCACATCGTGTCCGAGTATGTCGAGCTTGAGAATTGTATCGTGAAGAAATTTGTAAGTAAAGTGGGTGGTTATAGTACCTGCGCTTTCCTTTTCGGCAGGATACTGAACAGGTGTGAAATCGTAAACATCGTACTCTCTCGGCACGACTATGATTCCGCCCGGATGCTGACCCGTGGTCTTCTTTACGTCGGTACAGCCGTCTACAAGTCTTTGAACCTCTGCCTTGGGGAGAAGTATCTTTCGCTCCTCAAGGTACTTCTTTACGTAACCGAACGCGGTCTTCGACGCGAGAGTACCTATAGTACCTGCGCGGAACACGTTTTCCTTGCCGAAGAGCACCTCGGTATATTTGTGCGCGTCTTCCTGCACGTCGCCCGAGAAATTAAGGTCTATATCGGGTGATTTATCGCCGTAGAATCCAAGGAAGGTCTCAAACGGGATATCGTGACCGTCGCGGTACATATCCTCTCCGCAATGAGGACAATTCTTCGGCGGCAGGTCAAAGCCCGAGCCGACAGAACCGTCTGTTATAAACTCGGAATAACGGCACTTCGGGCATCTGTAGTGCGGCTGAAGCGGGTTTACCTCTGTAATACCCGACATCGTCGCCGCAAAGGACGAGCCGACAGAGCCTCTCGAGCCTACGAGATAGCCCTTGCTTTCACTGTTCCACACAAGCTTCTGGGCTATCATATACATAATAGCAAAGCCGTTTCCGATTATGGATTTAAGCTCTCTGTCAAGTCTTTCGGACACGATATCGGGAACCTTTCCCTCAAACTCGTACATCTCACGTGCCTTCTTGTGACACATTTCATCGAGCTCCTCGTTAACTCCGGGAAGGCTTGGCGGATAGTTGCCCTCAGGGATCGGGCGTATCTTCTCTATCATATCCGCAATGAGATTGGTGTTGGTTACTACCACCTCGTACGCTTCATCCTTGCCGAGATACTCAAATTCCGCGAGCATTTCCTCGGTCGTTCTGAGATAAAGTCCCGTTTCTCTGTCCGCATCCTTATATTTGTTTGAAACGAGTATCTGACGCTCTATCTCATCCTCTTTGTTTAAGAAATGTGCATCACAGGTAGCACAGACAGGCTTTCCGAGCTTTTTACCAAGTCGGTAAATGCGACGGTTGATGTCACGTATCGCTTCCATATCGGGCAGGATGCCGTCGTCGACCATAAATGCGTTATTTGAAAGCGGCTGTATCTCAAGGTAATCGTAATAGCGTGCTATACGCTCGATCTCGCTTTCGGTGGCGTTATTGAGTATCGCCTGATAAAGCTCGCCTGCCTCGCAGGCAGAGCCGAGTATAAGTCCCTCACGGTGAGTATCTATCACCGATTTGGGGGTTCTCGGGTATCTCTTATAGTAGGTGAGGTAGCTCTGGGATACGATTTTATAAAGGTTCTTAAGTCCCGTCAGGTTCTTGACGAGAATTATCTGATGGTAGGGTCTTGCTTTAAGCGGGTCTGCGCTCTCGCTCATTTCGCGCAAAAGCTCCTCGAGGTTCCTCATTCCGTCCTTCGAGAGCGTATCGAACATACATTTTAAGATACGCGCAAGTATTTCGGCGTCATCGGACGCTCTGTGGTGGTTGAAATTGCCGAGCTCATAATATTCCGCGAGGGTATCGAGTTTGTGGTTCTTAAGTCCTTTATTAAGGAAACGCGAAAGTGCTACGGTATCAAGATATGAGTTCGGGAATGGGATCTTTGCGTTTTCCGCCGCACGCCTTATAAAGCTTGCGTCAAAATTCGCGTTGTGGGCAACGAGTATCCTGTCGCCCGCAAAGTCGAGAAACGCCTTGACCGCCTCGTCCTGCGAGGGTGCGCCTGCAACCATTTCGTCGGTAATTCCCGTAAGCTCGGTTATATTCTCGGGGATGTGACATTCGGGGTCGGCAAAGGTGTTGAAGGTTTCAAGAACCCCCCCGTTTTTCATTCTTACCGCGCCGATCTCAGTTATCTTGCAGTTCTGGACGGACAGTCCCGTGGTTTCTATGTCGAATACCACGTACTCGTCCTCGAACGTGTTTTTTAAGTCGGTTTCAAGGTTTTCTCCGAAAAGCACACGCGCCGTATCGTCAACGAAATAATTTTCTATTCCGTAAATGACCTTGAAGTCCTCAAGCTTCTCGGCTTCAAGCATTATATTGGGATACGCCTGCACGTTTGCGTGGTCGGTCACGGCGATCGCCTTGTGTCCCCACTTGTACGCGGTTTTAATAAGAGTCTCGGGCGGAATGAGCGCATCAAGCGTCGACATTTTGGTATGCGCGTGAAGCTCTACTCTCTTATTATCACTTTTGTCCTTGCGCTCGACAAGCTTAATTTTCATAAGTGAGCGCGGGATAAATATTACCTCACCGTCAAAATTGTCAACCTTGGTATAGCCGTCAACGACCACAGCCGTACCTTTTTTTATGTCTGCGTATTCCATTGCCTCCTTTGCGGGAAGCGGAGTTTTTATAAATATGGAGGAGTCGCGGTCGGTAATACCCATAGTCACCACGACCTTTTCCTTGCCGCGCATCTCCTTTTCTTCGTAGTAAAAGACCTCTCCCACCACGTTAAGCTTGCTTTTTGCCTCAGTAAGCTCACGCATCGGAGTTATCTCTCCTATCTCAAAGGTCGGGCCGATAAGCTCGGCAGGCTCTGAAAAATCAAATACGGTCGCGCCAATCCTCACGCTTGCAGCACTCTGCTCAAAAACGAAGTCACCGTTTGCAAGATTCATTCTTCTCTCAAAGCCCGTATAGTCCTGTATCGGATTCGTGTTTTCGGGGAGCTTTGTTCTGAAGGCGGACGGGTCTATCTTATGCTTTGAAAGTATATCCTCCTCAAGCGCTCTCATATATTCGGTATCGTGCAGATACTTTTCGTGTTCGGTTTCAATACCGACTCTTATCTTTACTCCAAAGTTTTCAAGCGCAACCTTTTCCATAACGCGCGCCGTATTGGCAATATCGAGCAGGTCAATGCCACCGTCGCCAAAGCCTATCTTCAAGGACAGCGCCGAATTCTCATAGGTGAAGGCATAGTCGAAGAAAAAGCCGTGAGCAAGCGCGCCCTCCCTCTCGGAGAGCGTTATAAGCATATCTATGCTCTCCCGACTTCCGAACAGATCAGAGGGGAAATGCGGCTCAAAGCGCGCAGAGTTAAGCTCGTACGCAGCCTTTATTCCCTGCTCCGTAGTCTCAAGAGCCTCGGGTGAAAATACAGAATCCGTCCATATTTCCATAAGCAGAAGCTTTCGCTCCTTGTCGGTCTTGACAAGGTGCTTCTGCACCGAATCAAGCACCTTTTTCTGTGTTTCGTCGGGACTAAACCGAGATAATATTTCAGCAATCGTCTTTGCCATTTCAAAATCGTCCTTAATCTGTTATTTTATCAAGCATAAATCATATTACACTAATTATATCATATCTGTCCCAAATTGCAAGGTCAAAATTGAGCATTTTTGTTTTGTGTCCTATATTCGGTCGGTGTTACGCCGTATTTTCTTTTGAACAGTCGACTGAAATACAGCTGATCCTCAAATCCGCAGTTGAGTGCTATCTCTCCGACACTCTGAACCGTTGACAAAAGCATTTCGCGCGACACCTTCAGACGCACGTCGTTCTGATACTTTACGGGTGTTGTGCCGGTGTACTCCGAAAAGACGTGAGAAAACCTGCTTTTTGAGTATCCCGACTGACGTGCGAGCTCGTCAAGCGATATTTTTTTATTATAGTTGACGTTTATGTAAGTCAGCACGGGCAAAAGGGTTTGGTTTCGGTGCTTTTGTACGGGCTCGCGCACAAGCACGGACACGCGGTGCAAAAGCTCTATGAGCGAGGCGTTAGCTATGCTTTTCTCTCCCGACAGAAAATGTCTCTGTATCATACGCGAGTATATGTCGCACAACTCTGTATCGGGCTCTGAAAAATAAACTCCGCCGTTCAGTCCGCAGTCGGTCATTATTTCGGATGCCGCCGTCCCCGTGAAGTGACACCACATTGAGCTGCTGTGCGGTTTGTTCTCATATCTGTGCTCCTCGTGAGGCTCGTATATGACCAGATCTCCTGCGCTGAGCGTGTAGGTCTTGCCCTGATGAAGCACGCTGTATTCTCCGCCCGTAACGAGCAGAATATGATAGTCGACTCTGCCTTTTTTTCTCGTGACGAGCTGACCCTGCGATACGTTCTGAAACCCGCAGCTGTTAACCTTAAGATATTTATCGGTTGAGAAATTACTTATATCGTTTTTGTTTCCGTCCCATATAATCATAGCCGCACCTCCGTTTATAAAACCATGATACCATAATTCAGCATTTTTGTCCATACGGTTTGCAAGATTTTACATTTACATTAAAGACTGCTGCATATACAATGAAAGCAACAACCGTGAAGGGAGAAAATTAAATGAAAAAATTTGCTTTTATCGGCGCGGGAAGCCTGCAGTTTACAACAAGCTGCGTTCGCGATCTTCTTACCTTTGATGCCTTTAAGGACTGCGAAATTGCGCTTATGGACATCAATCCGTCAAATCTCGCAAACATCGAAAAAATAGTCAGAGATATCGTAGAAAAGATGAACTGTCCGAGGTGCAAGGTTGTTGCCACTCCCGACCGTGTTGAAGCCCTGAAGGGTGCTGACGGTGTTCTCTGCACGGTTTTCAACGGCGACATCGACATCTGGCAATACGACATTATTATCCCGAAGAAATACGGTATTGATATCAACGTCGGTGACACGAGAAGCATATCGGGTATTTTCAGAGCGCTCAGAAACATTCCTCTTATGCTCGATATTTGCAAGGATATTGAAAAATACTGTCCGAACGCGGTCTTCTTGAACTACACAAATCCTATGTCTATGCTCTGCGGCGCAATGCAGAGATATTCAAACGTTGAGGTGACGGGACTTTGCCACAGCGTTCAGAGTACGGCGCAAATGCTCGCCGAGTGGCTGGGTGTTCCGTTTGATGAGCTTACCTATAAGAGTATGGGTGTAAACCACCAGTCCTTCTACACGGTGCTTGAGCACAACGGAGAGGACCTTTACCCGAGACTCAAGGAGCTTGTCAAGGACCCCGAGGTATATAACCGCGAGCAGGTTCGTAACGAAATGCTCTTAAAGCTCGGATACTACGTTACCGAGTCAAGCGGACATAATTCCGAATACAATCAGTGGTTCAGAAAGAGACCCGACCTTATCGAAAAATACTGCACTCACGGAACGAACTGGAATCCCGGTGAGCACGCGTATTCGCTCAATCTTCGCAAAGACAGACGTGAGAATATACAGAAGCACTACGACCAATGGTACGAGAAGGAATTCGACCCCAAAAAGAGTCCCGAGTATGCGGCAGACATATTCAACGCGCGCCTCGGCGACGGCAAGCCGTTTATATTCAACGGAAACGTAATAAACAACGGTTCTATCCCAAATCTTCCCGCCAACGCTTGCGTTGAGGCACCCGTTGTTGCCGACAGAATGGGCTTCAAGACCACGATAGCAGGTCCTCTGCCCGAGCACATTGCGATACTCGTAAACACCACTGCGAGAATGGAAACGCTCGTTGTTGAGGCGGCTATGAAAAAGAGCCGTGAGATGGTTTATCACGCGGTTTATATGGATCCCCTCTCATCCGCGGTATGCTCTATGGATGAGATCAAGAATATGTGCGACGAGCTGTTCGAGATCAACAAGGATTTCCTTGGAGATTACAGATAAGCGAAATTAAATAAATCAAAATCGGAATCAAAAAATACTCAGCTTCAGTTATTGTAGGATATACAAATAGCGGAGAAATGCTTTTGTATGATTTGATTGATATGGAGCCTGTTAACTTCGCAATAAAAAAGAAAGTGTCCCCAACCGGCCGTCGAATTCTGCGAAGAATTCAGCCGCCGACAGAGAGGAACCACTTTCTAACAACAGAATACCACAAAATCAGTCTGCTGTCAATAGTAATAATATGCAATCTGAGCAAAGTTATTACGATAACGACGTTGCAGCTGAAGCTTCTGCAAGAGATGCGGCGTTTTTCATTGAGGATATTGTCGAGGATGAGGACGGAAACATACACGAAAACACTCTTGTTGCACCTAAAAAGTCGGCTTCGCTTAAAAACAATTTATCTATGTCAGACGTAGACAATTTAAGGGAAATCTACAAAGAGAAAGGCGAAATATCTGTTAATGATTTCGCGTCGAAAGACATTAAAGCTTCGGAAAATTGGGCAAAAAATTTTTATTCCGAAATTGGGAATAAATCTCCGTTCTTTAGAGCTTGGTTTGGTGATTGGAGAGCTAACGAAAAAACAAAAGTTTCTATCGTCTTTGCTAACAAAAAAACAGGCAAAAATCCAAGAGGCACTTTCATAAATAAAGATACTGGATGAAATATAAATTCATCAAGCGTTGGATACGATGAAACTGTTTCGCATAGTGGCAAGGACAAGCTTTCTCTTATTGCGATGAGAAGCATTGATGAAATTATTAAAAATTCTATTTTGTTTGATACAGAAGTTTCGTCGTGTGACAGAGGAAAAAAATCAATTTATACTGCTTTCATGCATAAATTTTATTCTTGTGTTGCAATTGATGGCAAACATTACATTGCAAAAATGGCAGTAGACGAAAGTTATGCACCCGGGCAAAATGATACGAATAAAAAGTTTTACCACGTAAGAGCAATAAAAATAGAACCCATATCGTCCGTGGGAATAGGTGTAAACCACATACCCATTATGGACGAAACAGGTTCTGTTATTATAGTATCAGATTTGTTCAATCTTGTCAAGACTTACGACAAGGAATTTAATCCCAAGCCTGTGTCTTCCGCCGCATTTTTGCTATTCTTCAATAAAAACTTTTGACTTACTTCTAAATACCCCGTAAAATTTCATTCAAGAAAGCACTCAATAACATTGTCATCATACTGTGCAATGCGTTCCTGTAATTTCTTTAGCCTTTTTTTGGCTACATCAAAGCCTTTCTCTGCGGATTGTGTGTACCATTTAATAGCCTCATTATAATCTCTTTCAACTCCATTGCCATGTTCGTAGCAAAAGCCAAGATTATGCTGAGCATAAAAATTCCCCTTTTCAGCCGAAAGCCTGAAAAAACGTGCCGCCTCTGTATAATTCTTTTCTACTACCTCCCCGTCACAGTAACAACACCCCATAGCATTCAGACCTTGAGAGTCTCCCTGCGCCGCAGACAATTCATATAGACGAAATGCCTCGGCAACATTCTTTTCCACTCCAAATCCGTTTTTGTAACAATACCCGAGGGAATGTTGCGCAAAGGCATCGCCCTGCTCTGCCGATAGCATATACCAACGTACTGCCTCTGTGTAATCTTTATCTACTCCTATGCCCGTTTCATAACAATGTCCTAAATTATACTGTGATCTGGAATTCCCTCGTTCCGCTGATAGTCTGTACCAGTATACTGCCTCTGTGTAGTTTTTTTCTACTCCCCGGCCATGCTCGTAACAAAGTCCCAAATTACACTGTGACTTAGTATTCCCTTGTTCTGCCGACAGTCTGTACCAATATACTGCCTCTGTGTAGTTTTTTTCTACTCCATTTCCATATTCATAGCAAACTCCCAAGCTAAATTGCGAATTTGCGTTTCCTTGTTCTGCCGACAGTCTGTACCAATATACTGCCCTTGTGTAATTCTGTTCCACACCCCTACCATGATAATAACATTCCGCAAGTCCATTCTGAGCAGCGTTGTTACCGCTTTCTACACCACGCCTATATAGACGAAATGCCTCACTATAGTCCTTTGCAATCCCTAGTCCATAATAATAGGCTTTAGCAAGATTGTAAATTGCCCCACGATTTCCCTGCTCTGAAGACAGTTTAAACAACAGAACCGATTCTTCAAGATTCTTTTCAACAGCAAAACCTGTCTTATAACAAATCCCCAAATAATTCTGAGCCCGATGATCACCAAGCTTGGATATTTTTTCCAATTTTGAAATATCAGCATCACCGCGCTTAAAAGCAATATACAAGCTCATATCATCTTCTTGCATCTGACCAAATCTTTTAAAGTAACCTTTTTCACCTGATAGTTTTATAGTAATCACTTTGTGGAATTTAGCCAGATAGTTCTCCGTGTCGTAATCCACATTCTTGGGATACGGCACATTTTGAAATGAACATTTAGGGCATCTCTTTAACGACGTTTCAAATCCGCAACACAAGCAAGCACCCATAATTCTACAGTCTCCTTCACAGAGCATTAAACTGGTAAAGACAGTCGACAACAGTAAAACGGAAGCCCATTCGTTTCACCAATATCTAAGACTGTCTTCATTCAATTATATGCTTTTTTTACGCTATTGTCAACATTGAAAAGTTCTATGCGGAAATGCCGAACGTTGCTCAGAGATTCCTCAATGCGATCAAGCGCTTTGTTGCAAGGATAAAGAGAGCTTTCGGCAAGTCTGATTCTGCAAGCGAGCTTGAGAGGGCGGCTGAGCTCTGGGAGGCTTCGCTTTACAGAATACGCAGAAACGTTGACAAGCAGCGCGCACGCGAAGAAAAGAAGGCGGCAAAGGCTGAGAAAAAGGCTGCCGAAGAGGACAACACCGTTATAGACGCCCGTATAAACAAAAATGCCGACCTTGATATCGGAGAAACCGATACAGAGGTCGACGCGCTTGGTATATATGATGAGGAATACGAGGGTGACGACGTTTCGTATGACGAAGATCCTGCGCAGGACTACTATGACGGTCCGGGCGTAGATGATGGCACCGGATTTGAGGACGTGTCTGAGGATGACGATGCCGGGGATGATGGCGACGGGGGCAGTGCGTACTTCATTGAGGATATTGACGATGAGGCTGTAAATACGCTTCGTTCAATCGGAGAGAAATCTGTCAACGAATTTGCGTCAGAGGAGTTAAAGAAAGCCGAGCCGTTTGCTCGAAAATTGTGGAAAGAGCTCGGAGTAAAATCACCTTTCTTCCGCGCGTGGTTTGGTGATTGGAGGGCGAACGATGCGAGCAAAGTTTCTATTACTGAAGTCGAAACCATAAATATTGATGATGCGGTAATGGCAAACGGAGATTATAAAATCGAAGACACCGGATGGACTATTCACGCCGGGAAAACACTTCGCGAGGAAACAAAGCACTATGCTCGCGAAAAGAAGATATCCGTGAGAGCTTTGTCAACAATAGAACAAATTCTTAACAATTCTGTTCTTTTGGATACCGAAGTTTCAGTTCCTGATTCAAAAAATAAGTCGGACGGGACAGCTTTGATGCACAAACTGTATACTATCATACAGTATGATGGCAAATTATATATAGCTAAAACGACCGTAGAAGAATATTTGGACACAAATTCCAAAACGATTAAACGCAAAGGTTATCATCTTCGCGCAATAAAAATAGAGACAGCCGGCGGACGCGCGACGGAAGAAACTTCCGCCTCCACATCAAGGCCTGACACTGTCTCTATAAACAGTATATCCGATTTGTTCAATCTTGTCAAGACTTACGACAAGGAATTTAATCCCAAGCCTGCGTCAAAGATCGTAAACGAAGACGGTACGCCTAAGGTAATGTATCACGGTAGTAATGCGAAATTTACTGTCTTTGACAAGAGAAAAGCAAAGTCGTCCGGATATTACGGCCGAGGATTCTATTTCTCAGACAGCAATAATCAAGCAGGCCTGTATGGAGAGCAGTACAGTGTATATCTTGACGTCAAAAATCCGTTAAAACCGGGAGGAAACAAGATATCTGGCGCTCAATTACATAACTTTCTTAAGGCTGTCGCCGAAAACGAAGATTATTCTATCGAGAATTACGGCACGTATGATATCGCAAAAATCGCAAATAGCATAACAAGCACCGACACTTTTGCGGTAATAAGCGATATTAACGCTACCGCGATAGGCGATTTCGTCGAGGCCGTTAAGTTGTTCAACGAGGTAAATGGCACGAAATATGACGGAATAGTCGTCCCCACCGAAACCGTTGTATTCGAATCTACGCAAATAAAATCTGCCACTGATAATATCGGAACATTTAACAAAAACGACCCCGATATTATGATGTTCATCGAGGACGTTGAGGACGTTGGTGCTTACGTAACCTCGTCAGAGCTTGAGGCGAATGCCAAGAAGCATATCAACGCGAGAGCTTCAAATGAGATCACCGATATGGGTATTCGTAAAATGGCGAGAGAAACAAAAATACCCGAGGCGGATCTTCAGAACCTGCGAAGAATATACAGAAGGTGCCGACTTAATAAGGGCGACTCCGAGGAGTTCAACAGGCTTATTTCTATTGCACGCGGTCTTGCTACTACTTCTCTTATGAGACATTCCGGAAGCGATAAAGTTTACTACAACGGGGTTTCCGAAAAAATCGTGGACACTGTTGCAAACGAGCTTATCAGGATGATAGCCGATGACACATATACTACTCCCGATGACGTCAAAGCCGAGCTCGAGAGGGCGGCTGAGCTCTGGGAGGCTTCGCTTTACAGAATACGCAGAAACGTTGACAAGCAGCGCGCTCATTCGGAAAAACAGGCGGCAAAGGCTGAGAAAAATGCTACCGAAGAAGACAACACCGTTATAGACGCCCGTATAAACAAAAATGCCGACCTTGATATCGGAGAAACCGATACAGAGGTCGACGCGCTTGGTATATATGATGAGGAATACGAGGGTGATGACGTTTCGTATGACGAAGATCCTGCGGAGGATTACTATAACGGCCCGAAAAGTGAAGACGACGAGTTAGAGAATCTGTCCGGGAATAGTGATTCCGAGAATGATGGCGACGGGGATAATCCGAGTTTCATTGAGGATTTTGATGTGGATTCTCCTCAAATAATAACAAACTACAGTGACGCTATTGATAACATTTTGACGGTATCAGATGATGATGCAAAAAAATATGCAGAAAACAGAACGGTTGTGGAAGTCTGTGCTAATACTCCCTCTGTTATACTTGACAATGTAACAGAAGCTAAAAACTTAAAAATAATCATAAACTACACAAAGCTCTACCTTGCAGTAAGAAAAAGCGGCATTATAAAAGGAAATTATCATAATCTTGGAGCTGAAGTAGCAAAGAACTTGCACAAATATTTAGAAAATCCGGATGCAATTATCAGATTAGACAACGGAAGACTAAATGTTTTATTCACCGTAAAAACCTCGAACGGAAATAACGGGCTAATTTCCGTTGAACTCAATAGCACAAAAGACGTTGGCGGAAAAAACGAGAAATATAATGTAATCGTTACCGTTATGAGTTCAAATAACAATTACATTAAAAATCTTACCTCTCGTCCCGGAGTCTCGGTCAAATACAAAAGAGAGGACCTATCGCAAGTGAATCCCCAACTGTATAAATGGTTGGCAACTATTAACGATAGGACCTCTCCTGACAATAGGATACCACAAAACAATCCTACTGTCAATAGTAATAATATGCAATCTTCGCAAAATTATTACGATGACGATGTTGCAGCTGAAGCTTCTGCGAGAGATGCGGCGTTTTTCATTGAGGACATTGAAGGCGACGAGGGATACGTTACCTCGGCTGAGCTTGAGGCGAACGCCAAGAAGCATATCAATGCGAGATCTTCAAACGAGATCACCGATATGGGTATTCGTAAAATGGCGAGAGAAGCAAAAATACGGCGGATTTTCCGCCGTATTTTTGCTTGTTTAATTTATTCATCAATGGGGTCAAAAACTCTTACGTAGTCGACTATGAACTCGTCGGGCATTGCAGATTTAAGAAGCTCGTTCGGCTGGTCGCTGTAGCGGTATCCGTCACACTCGGTCGTAATGAGGATAAACTGCTCGGTATGCGAAACGGGTCCGTCATGGTGTCCGTCAAACACGCCGTCGATATAGAAGTCATAGCCGTTCGGTGTCCAGTTTACCGCGAAGGTATGGAACTGTTCGTGGTTCGGGATAGAAAATCTGTCGGGCGCGAATTCTGTCTCGTGCTCGGTTACAAATTTTTCCTTATGCTCTGCTCCGTATCCGCCCCAATGCAAGAAATGGGGAATCATTCTGCCAGGCTCAAAGCTTTCCATTATATCAACATCAACGCCTGCCTTACCGGGATCTGTACAGCATCCGATTATCGGACTCTGAAGCCAGAACGCGCTCCACCAACCGCCTTTCTGCTGTGTTCGGCAACGGCACTCGTAGTAACCGTATTTATGTAAAAACTTCTGCTCTTCATGCTTGGCGATAGGCCACACGAACTTTCCGTAGCCGTTTTCCTCGGGGGGATTATCCATAAAGTTGCTTCCTGTCTGGAGCTGGGCGCTGTAGTAGTGTCCGTCCTTTTCAACAAGCTTTATATGCACGCAGCCGTCCTTGACCTCGACACCCTCGTCGGTATAGGTCTTATGCCAGTTATGCATAATTCCGCGTCTGAAGCCCCACTTGGTTGTATCGAGCGTGTCTCCGTCAAACTCATCGCTCCACACAAGCTTCCATTTGCCGTCGGGAAGTAAGCTTGACTCGTGTCCTTCAACCTCGTATTTTGCATATCTTTCACCTTCCTCGGTTTTATCTTTGACTCAATATTATCAAAGCGGGCAGCAAAATTATATAAGGATATTACTGTCCGATATCAAAACATTACTTTATTCCGAACATTTTTTGAATTTCGGAAACAAGAGTTTCGATAATCAAATCTTCTGGTATTTTTCTTACTATCTCGCCTTTCTTAAACAGTATCGCCTCGCCGTTGCCTCCGGCAACTCCGATATCGGCTTCTCTCGCCTCTCCCGGTCCGTTGACAACGCATCCCATCATAGCGACGGTTATGGGTCTGTCCACGCGAAGCTGGGTGTCAGCTATTTCTTCAAATCTGTGAACAAGCTCGATAAGGTTTATCTTTGTTCTTCCGCAAGTGGGACAGGACACAACGTTTATGGTATTTGCGCCCGAACGTCCTATTGCTTTAAGGAGCGCCTTTGCGCTTCTGACCTCGTCAGTGGGGTCCGCCGTGAGCGAAATGCGGATGGTATCTCCGATGTCATCACAAAGTAAGCTTCCGATACCTGCAGACGACTTTATAAGTCCCTGCTTTTCGGTGCCTGCCTCGGTAACTCCGAGGTGGAGAGGATAGTTAACTCTCTCGCTCAGATAGCGGTTTGCGTCTATCATAGTCTTGACGTTTGAGCTTTTCACGGACAAAACTATGTTATCAAAATCGAATTTTTCAAGAAGCGACGCGTGATAGAGCGCGCTTTCAGCGAGAGCCTCTGCCGTTGGTGAGCCATATCTCTCAAGTATGCTTTTTTCAAGCGAGCCTGAGTTCACGCCTATTCTTATGGGAATGTTTTTCGAGGCACATATATTCGCTACCGCGCGAACCTTTTCATTATCACCGATGTTTCCCGGGTTTATTCTTATCTTATCAACCCCCACGTTTGCACACTCTATTGCTATTCTGTAGTCAAAGTGAATGTCTGCAACGAGTGGCACACGCACGTCGGCATTTTTGAGTCTTTCTATGGTCGAGACCGCCTTTACGTCGGGGATCGCAAGACGTACTACGTCGCAACCCTCGGCTTCAAGCGCTCTGACCTGTCTCAAACACGCCTCAAAATCGTGTGTATCGGTATTGGTCATAGACTGAACGGCTATTCTCTCTCCACCGCCTATCACAAGACCGCCTATTTTTACTTTTCTCGTTTTACTCATATTATTACCGTTACTTTACAAAAAGTCTTGAAATATCCTGATAGGTCACGAACGCCATAAGCAGCATAAGCGCGACAAGCCCCGCCGCGTGTATCTTTGCTTCAAGCTCAGGATCAACGGGACGGCGGCGTACCGCCTCTACAATAAGAAACATAAGTCTTCCGCCGTCAAGCGCGGGAAGCGGAAGCAGGTTAAATATACCGAGATTCATAGATATGACAACAACGAGGTAAAGAACACCCATAACACCGCCCGACTGTGCGGTCTCACTTATCGCCTCCGTCACACCGACAGGACCCGATATTGCCTCCATACTGTATCTTCCCGTCACGAGATCGATAAGCGATTCCCATATCATCTTTACGGTAGACACAGACCTGTAAAATGAATGCTTTACTATGTTTGAAAAATTCTTTTCCTCGGCGCTGACGTAGAAGTCACGCTGAGCGTAAAGCACGCCGCCCTCGGTAAAGCTCGGAAACTGAACGTCCTTTACGGTGATCACCTCGCCCGCCCTTTTTACCTTTATATCAATGGGAGAGATCCCCGAGCGCATTATCTCGTAAACGAGATCGTTTGCAACGTGTACTCTCTGAGAATCCACCTCAAGCACGGTGTCGCCTATCATAAGTCCTGTCTGCTGACTGAGCGCACCGTCGGCAAAGCCGAGAATGGTGGTCGAGCCGAGAGACTTCGATGATATCACTATCACCGCCATAATGATTATGCCGAGGATGAAATTCATTATCGCCCCTGCGGTAACTACCGCTATTCTCTGAAAAACAGGCTTATTGCAAAGGGCGTTCGGGTCGTCAGAGCCACCGTTTTCGCCCGGCATGCTGACGTATCCGCCGATCGGCAGAAGCCTTACGGAATATCTTGTTCTGCTTCTTGAAAGCTTTGAAAAAAGCTTGGGGCCCATTCCGATCGAAAACTCCTCGACCGTTACCCCGAATCTTCTTGCCGCTATGAAATGTCCGAGCTCGTGAATGAATATGAGCGCGGAAAATATCAGAATTGCAAGTATGACCGTTAATACGTTTATATCTATCACTCCCGTGGTTATTTTCCGTTATTTATATACTCGGCGGCGAGTCTTGCCGCCTCTTTTTCGATTTCGTATATTTTATCAAGCGTGTCAGCTCCGTCAAGCGATGCACCAAGCTTATCAAGAGCGTAGACCACCGCGTTATATATATCGGTGAATCCGATCTCTCCTCTTATAAAGCTCCAGACTGCTGTTTCGTTCGCGGCATTTACCGCCGCGCCCGTGCCGCCGCGGCGCTTTAGCACCTCACGTGCGAGGTCAAGCATCGGAAACGCTTTTGTGTCGGGCTTTGCAAAGGTAAGTCCAGAGAGCTTTGTCAGATCAAGCTCGTCTATAGTAGCGCCGAGCCTTTCCGGATAGGTCAGCGCGTACTGTGCGCAATGGCGCATATCGGGTACAGACATCTGCGCGATGACCGCGTTATCAATATATTCCACCATCGAATGTATTATGCTCTGACGGTGCACAACAACATCTATCTTCTCTGACGGTACACCGAAAAGATATGCCGCCTCGATTATCTCAAAGCCTTTGTTCATAAGGGTCGCCGAATCAATAGTGATCTTCGCGCCCATACTCCAGCTTGGATGCTTCAGCGCATCGTCAACCGTTACACTCTCAAGCTCGTCGGCGGTTTTGCCGAAAAATGGACCGCCCGAGGCGGTAAGTATGAGCCTCTTGACCTCACGTCTCTCGCCCGAGCGCAAGCATTCGTGGATAGCGCAATGCTCACTGTCAACAGGGAGTATTGTAACGCCGTGCTCTTTCGCCTCTCGCATAACTATATCACCCGCACTGACAAGCGACTCCTTGTTTGCAAGCGCGAGGGTATTGCCTGCTCTGATCGCCGCAAGTGTCGCGGGAAGTCCTGCACAGCCTGTTATTGAGTTAAAAACTCTGTCGACCTTATCTGCGGCAAGCTCCTCGATAGCCTCTTTGCCGCAAAGCACCTTTGTGTCGGTGTCGGCGAGTCTTATCTTTAAGTCCTTTGCCGCCGCATCGTCTGCGGTCACGGCTGTTTTTATTTTCAATTTGCGCACCTGCGCCTCGGCAAGCTCTGTATTTTTGTTGAAGGAAATGCCGTGAACAGAGACGCCGAATTTATCGGCAACGTCAAAGCTCTGTGTTCCCACCGAGCCCGTCGAGCCGAGTATGGTTATCTTTTTCATTACCCTTACCCGTTTTTATCTTATGATTGCAAAAAACGAAAATGCGTGTAACACGAGCATTACCGGAGCAAGAGCGATTATGCTGTCAAATCTGTCCATAACGCCGCCGTGTCCGGGAAAAATTTTACCGTAGTCCTTTATACCGTTCTGCCTTTTTATGATTGATGCCGACAGATCGCCGAACTGCGACACCACCGCCGCTATAAGTCCTGCAAAGAAAAGCATCAAAAGACTCATTTTCACGTCGGTAAGAAGCGAAACTATATATCCGAAAAGCGAGAAGGAGAGTCCGCAGAACAAAGTTCCGCCTATCGCACCCTCGACCGTTTTCTTGGGGCTGACCTCCTCTATAAGCTTGTGCTTACCAAAGAGCATTCCCGAAAAATACGCCATGGTGTCTGTCATCCACGCGCCAACGAACACAAGCCAGAATATATACTGACCGTTCACGGTGTCACGCAAAAGCACCAGCGACGTAAATCCTGCAGTTACGTATATCACCGACATAAAAGCACTTGAGCAAAGACTGTATTCAAGGGTATCCTTACGCAGAACGCAATATACGTTCAGCCAGAGAAGATATCCTATAATGATGGCAAGCACCCACGGAGCAAAGCCCGCTTTGTCCTCGATAAGTCTTGCGGACAGGGGGAAAGCAAGCGCTATAAAATACGACGGTATTGCTATCGGGTATATCTTATCTGCCTTCAGACAATGGAGCATTTCATAAACTGCCACCGCCGACAGAATCGCCATCGCAATAAGGAAAAACAACGTGTGGGATAAGAGAAGCAGCGGCAGAAACACCGCCACAAGTATTATTCCCGTAATAATTCGCTCGGTCATATCAAAACTCTTTGGGACAAAAGATCCCATCCTTTCAAATCAAAGAGGGCTTACACACCGCCGAAGCGACGCTCTCTCCTCGTGTATTCGGCTACCGCCTCGTCCACGTCCTCGTGGGTCATGTCGGGCCACAGCTTGTCGGTAAAGTAAAACTCCGAGTACGCCGCCTGCCACATAAGGAAGTTTGACAGTCTACACTCCCCTGCCGTTCTCACTATCAGATCAGGGTCGGGAGAAAGACGCGTATAAAGCTTATCCGAGAGCATTTCCTCGGTAATCTCGCTCACTCCGTCCGCTATAAGCTCGTTGCAGGCGTGGACTATCTCGTCACGTCCGCCATAGTTCATAGCAATGTTAAGTATGCGCTCGTACTTGGCGGAGTCCGCCTCGAGCTTTTCCATTCTCTCGCGGAGCTCGGGCGAAAACGGCGCCTTGCTTCCGAGAAATATGATACGGAACTGCTTTTCGGCAATATCTCTGAATGCCGTGTCAATATATGAGTCGAGAAGCGCCATTATAGCATCGACCTCATTCTTGGGCCTTTTCCAGTTTTCAGTCGAGAACGCGTACACGGTTACGTGCTTTATGCCTATATCGCCACAGTATTCCACAAGATCCTTGAACACCGCCGCTCCCGTTTTATGTCCGTACTCTCTCGGCATCGAGCGTTTTTTTGCCCATCTGCCGTTTCCATCCATAATAAACGCGATATGCTCGGGGACCCTCAGCGACTCGTGGGAGATTTCTTCATTTTTCTTTTTTTCGAAGAGTTCGGATAAAAAATTTTTCTTCATAAATCGGCAGATACCGCCGCGTTTGAAGCGCGACGGTATTCCTCTCAATAATTATTGCTTTAATGTCAGATGGAAAGAAGCTCGTTATTCTTCTTTGCAGTAATATCGTCTACTACCTTAACGTACTTGTCGGTAAGATCCTGAACGCCCTTTTCGGAGTCCTTTGCCTCGTCCTCGGTCATCTCGCTGTTTTTCTTCATAGCCTTGATCTTATCGTTAGCGTCGCGGCGGATGTTTCTGAGAGCTACCTTTGCGTCCTCGCTGAGCCTTGAAACCTGCTTGGTAAGCTCGCGGCGGCGCTCCTCTGTAAGCTGCGGGAATGCAAGTCTGATAACCTTACCGTCATTAGCGGGTGTGATTCCGATGTCGGAAACAAGAATAGCCTTTTCAATAGCCTTGATTATGGTCATATCCCAGGGAGTTATAACAAGTGTGCGGGCATCTGTTGCCTTAACGTCGGCAACCTGCGAGATGGGGGTGGGTGTGCCGTAGTATTCTACGTTTACCTTGTTGAGCACTGCGGGGTTTGCCTTGCCTGCTCTGATACTGTCGAGGTCCATCTCAAACGAGTTTATTGACTTTTTCATCTTGTCTTCGTATTCTGTAAGAACGAGTTTCATAATTCTTCTCCTTTTGATTTGTGTATTTTACTTAGCTGTTACGATGGTTCCCGACACGTTTCCGAGAAGCGCGTCGTATATGTTTTCGGGCTCCTCGAGAGCAAAAACGAGGATATCAAGCTCATTTTCTCTACAGAAGGATGCCGCCGTCTGATCCATTACCTTGAGATTCTTCTCAAGAATGAAGTCATAGGTCACTCTGTCATAGTGTACGGCGTTCGGGTCAAGCTTGGGATCTGCGGAATAAACACCGTCGATATTCTTTGCGAAAAGTATTACCTCTGCACCGATCTCGGCAGCTCTTACCGCCGCAGCAGTATCCGTCGACACAAAAGGAATACCGAGTCCAGCGCCGAATATTACCGCCTCTCCGCGCTTGAGATACTCAAGTGCGTTATCTCTGTCGTAACGGGCGGCAAAGCCCTCCATTTCAACTGCGGTCATAACGTGCGCCCCAACTCCGCGGCGCTTGAGCGCCTCCTCGATGGCGATCGCGTTTATGGTAGTAGCTATCATACCCATATGGTCAGCACGGGTCCTGTCCATATCGGTTCCCTGCCTGCCGCGCCAAATGTTTCCTGCCCCGACTATTATTCCTATCTCTACTCCTGCCTTCAGGGACTTATCAATTACCGCCGCAACCTCGTCGAGCTTTGCGTGGTCAAGAACTCCATTGCCGCTTTTGTCAGCAAGAGCCTCTCCCGAAAGCTTAAGGAGCACTCTTTTATACTTTGGTGTCGTATTCGTACTCATTACGTCTCCTCGCTTAACTATATTATTTCCACATAACATTATAATCGAAACGGTCCGTCTTGTAAAGGGTTTTTTTGAAACTTTTACCCTCTTTATCTAATACTTTCTATTTTTATCCGCGAGTTTGAGCTTGCAGAGACGAGCAAATGTTAAAAAAATGTAAATATTTCCGCTTTTTGCGCAAAGGACTTGTAAAGTGACTTCAAATATGATATTATATATCGGTGTCCGTCAGCGGTGCGGGCATCCTACAAAAAATACAGCCGCTATAATACACGCAGTCGCAGGCTGTAACGGTGACGTTTTCGTTTGATTCAGCCGAACCGTACTGCGAAGGATTAACCGAAGGAGGACATTAAAATGTCAGTAATCTCTATCAAGCAGCTGCTCGAAGCAGGCGTCCATTTCGGACATCACACAAGAAGATGGAACCCCAAAATGGCTGAGTACATCTTCACAGAAAGAAACGGTATCTACATCATCGACCTTCAGAAGACAGTTAAGAAGTTCGAGGAGGCTTACATGTTCGTTCGCGAGCTCGCAAGCGCTAAGGGTACCATCCTCTTCGTTGGTACGAAGAAGCAAGCCGCAGAAACCATCAAGGAAGAAGCTGAAAAGTGCGATATGTACTACGTAAGCGAAAGATGGCCCGGCGGTATGCTCACAAACTTCAAGACCATCAAGAAGAGCATCGCACGTCTCAAGAGCCTCGAAAAGATGCAGGCAGACGGCACATTCGATCTCCTTCCCAAGAAGGAAGTTGCAGCTCTCGTTAAGGAAATGAACGACCTCGAGAGAAACTACGGCGGTATCAAGGAAATGGAAACTCTTCCCGACGCTGTATTTATAGTAGACCCCAGAAAAGAAAGAAACGCAGTTCTCGAAGCTAAGAAGCTCGGCATTCCGGTAGTTGCAATTGTTGATACCAACTGCGATCCTGACGATGCTGACTACATCATCCCCGGTAACGATGACGCTATCCGCGCTATCAAGCTTATCGCAGGCGTTCTCGCTGACGCTGTTATCGAAGGCAGACAGGGCGAGCAGATCGGCGCAGCTGACGAAGCTGACAAGACCGAGGCTGAAGCAGCTGAAGACGCTGAAGCTAACGAATAATTAAATATTACCGAGAAAGGAATTTATAACTATGGCAGTACAGATTTCCGCTAAAGACGTTGCCGAGCTCAGAAAGAAGACCGGCTGCGGTATGATGGAGTGCAAGAAGGCGCTCGTTGAAGCTGAAGGTAATTTTGACGAAGCTGTTAAGGTTCTCCGCGAAAAGGGACTTGCAGTTGCGGCAAAGAAGGCTGACAGAATTGCCGCTGAGGGTGTTGTTGACATTCTCGTTGAGGGCAACACAGCCGCTATCATCGAAGTTAACTCCGAAACAGACTTCGTTGCTAAGAACGATAACTTCAAGGAGTTCGTTAAGAACGTCCTTAAGACCATCATTGCTGAGCGCCCCGCTTCTGTTGAGGAGCTTCTCGCTAAGCCCTACGCTGACGGTCTCACCGTTGAAACAAAGCTCAAGGAAATGATATTCACCATCGGTGAAAATATGAACATCCGCCGCTTTACCGTTGTTGACGGTACTCTCAGCACATATATCCACGGTAACGGCCAGACCGGTATCATCATCAACTTTGAGGCTGATGACGCGGCTAAGAACAACGCAGGCTTTGCTGAATTTGCAAAGAACATCGCACTTCAGTGCGCTGCTATGCCTGTTCTCTACCTCGACAAGGAGTCCGTTCCCGCTTCTGTTATCGAAGAGGAAAAGAACATCCTCATCGCTCAGATCAAGAACGATCCCAAGAACGCAAGCAAGCCCGAAAACATCATCGAAAAGATGGTTACAGGTAAGATCGGTAAGTACTACGAGACAAACTGCCTCGTTGAACAGGCTTACGTTAAGGAAGATGACATTTCCGTTGCTAAGTACGTTGAAAGAACCGCAAAGGAATTCGGCGGCAGCATCAAGATTATTGGCTACGTTAAGTACGAAAAGGGCGAAGGCCTTGAAAAGAGAGAAGACGACCTCGCAGCTGAGGTTGCTAAGCTCGTTAACGGCTGATAACCGAAACTTAAAAATCCTCGGAGTGCTCCGAGGATTTTTTGTTTTCACTTTTTCTCAAGCTTCTCTGCCCCGTCGCCTATGTAATCGACTGTATCCGAAACTACCGCAAGCTCGCAAAGCGGCTTGTAGCCGAAAAACAAATATTGTTCGGCTGTCGGATTGCCGATAAGCTTTTTTATGTTGTCGGGCGCGGGAAAAAGCCTTCCCTTAACTAACTTATAGTACATGCCAATACCCGCATTTTTGTTTGAACGATATTTCATTTATGACTGAAAGCAAAAAACACACCTCCGTGTAAATTTTTACCTATCACTTTACATTTATAATAAAATGTGTTAAAATTAATAGGTCTTTTGATTTTACCATTTATAATATATGCAAAAGGTCGCATTTTGCCACCAATACTACTGTTTTACGGAGATAATGATGAAGTTTAAGAAAATATGTGCCGTTGCACTTCTTATATTTGCGGCGATGATAACCGTTTCGTGTGACAGCAATAGTCAAAGCTCGATCACACTGTTTTCAAGGGGAAAAACAAATTATACCGTGGTCTGCGCGTCAAATGCCTCCGAGACCGTATCTGCAGCGGCAGTATCGATAGCGCGCGCGGCAGCTATCACCGCTAATGCAGAGATCAGAGTTGACGTTGACTCCGTACCGTCAGGCGAGCACGCAGGCCTCGAGATAATTGTTGGCGAAACAAACAGACCCGTATCTGTAGAAACTCCCGAAAACCCCAATGATTTTATTATTGCGGTCGACGGCGACAGTCTTGTGCTTCTCGGCGGCTCAGACAAGGCAACTGCAGATGCGGTCGAGTATTTCTGCACCGAGCTTATTGCTGAGAAGACTGTAATCGAGCGCAACTACACTTACGAATATACTCACAAAAGAACACGGATAATTACAGATAACGGAGCAATCGAGGCATACACGGTTACCGGTGACGTAGACTCGGAGGTAATTGACGATATTGCAAGTGCATTGTTTGAAAAGACCGGCACCAAGGCAAGCGACACACCGTCCGATTCGGCGGTGAGAATAACCGTATCCTTAGATGAAAGTGTCAACTCCAACACAGTTAGATTTTCGGCAATCGACACCGGCATCAGCATAGCCGTGCCGTCAAAGCTTGCAATCTCGCAGATTGCCGACACCATCAGAAACGAGTTTGAAAAGCTTGATACGATAGAGCTGTCAAGCGATAATTACGTCGATTTTAATTATCCGCCCGTTACGTTAAGCGATATTCCGAGCGACGTTGAGGTCTATTTCGTCGGTGAGACCGACAAAAATCCTCTCGAATACGAGGTCGGAGAGGAGATCACATTCACGGTAACACTCAAGGCAGACGGAGAAACGGTCTCGGCTCCCCTTTTCGTCTATGAGATAAGACAGGACGGCAAGGGTCTTATTAAGCGAGATCACGTCAATGCCCAAAGCGGAAGCACAGTCATAAAGACCACTCTTGAGACTCCCGGATTCGTCAGACTTTACGTTGCGGTAACCAGCGCAAGCGGTACCGAGCTTAAGGGTGTTTCGCCCTTCAACGGCGGCGCGGGTGCTTCGGTTTCACAAATTGCGCAAAGCGTTTCCGAGCCCGAGGATTTTGACGAGTTCTGGCAGGTAGAGCTTGCAAAGCTTGACGAGGTCAGACCTGCGGTCACGATAGTCAAGGACTTGTCCGATGATTACCCCGGCTTTAGTGTATGGGATGTACGTATCGACTGTGTTGGTGATCCCGTTTCGGGTTACGTTTCTTTCCCGAAGGATGCAGACCCCGAGTCGCTCCCGATCCTTGTCGGATTTACAGGTTACGGAGTCGTGCCGATGACTCCAGCTGTCAGCAGTAAATACATCGTGTTCTCAGTAAACGCACACAGCATTGATAATGATCGCGAACCCGAATACTACACCTCGCTTTCACGCGGTGAGCTTATTTCGTACGGATTTAATTACAAAGAAAATCTCGACCGCGACAAAGTATATTTCAAAAACATGATACTCCGTGACGTTCAGGCGGTAAGATATCTTAAAACGCTCCCTGTTTGGGATGGCAAAAACATTAGCCTGAACGGCGGAAGTCAAGGCGGATTCCAGGCAACCGCAGTTGCCGCGCTCGACCCCGACGTAAGTTATCTGTATACGGCGTATACGTGGATGTGCGACATCGGCGGAGCAGGCGCGGGTAGACTCCCCGGTTGGCAGCCCGACTACACAGACGCACTTAGGTACTATGATACGATTAACTTTGCGCGCAGAGTTAAGTGCCTCGCAAGTATTGACGCGGGACTTGGTGACGACGTATCCACACCGACGGGCATTATGTCGATGTTCAACGCAATGACCTGTCCGAAGACGTTAAACTTTACGCAGAATATGACCCACTACTACACTCCCCCAACAAGCGACGTGTTCACGCTGCGTGGGTAAGTGACATTCAAAAAAGGCTCCTTTGTGCAAGGAGCCTTTTGTGTCGAATATTAACGGAAACTTTTTGCCTGTTTATATTGACAAAGCACGGGAGTATATGGTAAAATATCATTCGTGACAGTTCATATTGGGGTGTAGCCAAGCGGTTAAGGCACCAGACTTTGACTCTGGCATTTCGTTGGTTCAAATCCAACCACTCCAGCCAAAAATCTCCTCGGACGAAGTACGGGGAGATTTTTACTTTTTCACTTTTCACTCTTCACTTTTCACTAAATCCGTCCGAGGAGATTTTTGGCAAAGTAATAAGTAATAGTGAATAGTGAAAAAGTGTGGTTGAATTTGCTGCGCAAAATCTTCACTTTAAGTTGAAAAGTAATAGGTTTTGTGGTATAATGGAGAAAAGTAAAGCAAGGAGGTAGGCAATATGTCCGAAAGTCCTTTGATGATAAAGTCGAAAGCGTTTGCTTTGGAAGTTATTCGCGCTTGTAAGGCGTTGAGAGAAGCGAGGTGCGAAAGTGCGTTGATCAATCAGTTTTTGCGTTCGGGAACGAGCATTGGCGCGAATATTCGTGAGGCTTTCTATGCTCAAGGCAAGGCGGATTTTGTGGCAAAATTACATATTGCCCTCAAGGAATGCTCCGAAACGGAATATTGGCTTGAGCTTTTGATTGAGAGTGGATATTATTACGATAAAACGATTTTGGATAGATGTGTTGAGGTAAAACGAATTTTGATTGCCTCGATCAACACGGCGAAGGAGAATAAATGAATACCTACATTATGGATGCGTTGAAGCGATTCAGAAGCATTCTTTCCTCAGACGAAGCACTATCCTCCGAAACCATTGATTCGATAATAGGCGAGCTTGAAATGATGAAAATGGAATTAGAACAGCATATCACAAATATGCCGCAAGCTGAAGAATACAAACATATACGTTGTTCCGCTGAAAATACAGTTCAAAAATTATTGGAAATCTTGGACTTGTTCGAAGAGATTCC
>JAZSOD010000058.1:0-15077 GCA_045536775.1 Eubacteriales bacterium
GCCGAAAAAGTCGCCGGGTCCGCGGAGTTTAAGGTCCTCCTCAGCAACTTTAAAACCGTCGGCGGTTTTTGCGATAACCTCAAGGCGGCGTTTCGTTTCCGGGTTTTTGTTTCCGGAAATAAGGATGCAATAGCTTTGCTCCTTTCCTCTTCCGACTCTTCCGCGAAGCTGATGAAGCTGGGAAAGTCCGAAGCGCTCTGCGTTTTCGACCACCATAAGAGTTGCCTCGGGAACGTTCACGCCAACCTCAATTACCGTTGTCGAAACGAGTATCTGCGTGTCGCCTCGGACGAACGCCGCCATAGCCTCGTCCTTTTCCCGACTTTTCATCTTACCGTGGATATATCCGACTCCGAGATCGGAAAAAACCTCCTCGCGCAGCTTTCGCGCGTACTCGAGAGTCGATTTGAGAGGCGGCTTTTCCTCTCTTTCGTAAAATTCAAAATAATCTCTCAGGCTGAGGTCCGCCTCCTCGTCGGGCGCGGCGTCCTCGCTCTCCTCAACCGTCGGGCAAACGACGTAGACCCTATGCCCCGCCTCTACCTGCTTCCTTATAAAGCCGTTGAGTCGGGCGCGGTAGCCTTCGTCCACGACAAAGGTGTCTACCCTTTGTCTGCCGGGCGGCATTTCGTTTATCTGCGACACGTCAAGGTCGCCGTAAAGTATCAGCGCAAGCGTGCGCGGGATCGGGGTCGCGCTCATAACGAGCACGTGTACGCCCTCGCTTTTTTCGCCGAGCGCGGCACGCTGATTCACACCGAAACGGTGCTGCTCGTCGGTAATGACGAGACCGAGCCTGTCAAACTCCACCTTGTCGCTGAGAAGCGCGTGAGTTCCGATGACTACGTTTATACTGCCGTCCGTCAAGCCCTCGTATATTCTTTTCTTTTCCGCCGCCTTTGTCGAGCCCGTCAGAAGTGCACTCTTATAGCCAAAGCTCTCAAAGAGGGGCGAAAGATCGGCAAAATGCTGATTTGCAAGTATTTCGGTCGGCGCCATAAGCGCGCTCTGGTATCCGTTTTGGGCGGCTATATACATAGCTGCCGCCGCGCAGACCGTCTTACCGCTTCCGACGTCTCCCGAAACGAGTCTGCTCATAGGAGTGTTACCCGACAGATCGTTTTTTATATCGGAGATCACCCGTTTCTGAGAGTCTGTCAGCTCAAACGGCAGCTTTTTATAAAATTCGTCAAGCGACAGACGCGACATCGCGTGCGCGTTTGTTCGCTTGTTTCTTCTTTTTGAGTACCCGAGAAAGACGGAGAGCAGGAAAAGCTCCTCAAAGGCGAGTCTGTCACGCGCGATTTTGAGAGTCTGCTCGTCGGTCGGAAAATGTATATTTTCAAGCGCAAATGCGCGTGTGCAAAGTCCGTATCTTTCCCGAATTTTATCGGGGATAGGGTCTGTGGGCGCTTCTGCAAGCTCGGAAAGCACCTGTCGCTCGCTCATAAAATTCGTATAAAGCAGATCGAGAGCACGGCGTACCGAGCCCGACATCAGCTTTTGCGTAAGTCCTGCCGAAAGCGGATACACGGGCACCATCGGCAAAAGCCTTGCACCCTCGAAATACGGCTCGCTTTCGGGTGAGGAGAGCCTGTACGTGCGTCCCTCACGAGTGAGCCTTCCGTAGAAGCGGTGTACAGAGCCACGCGGATAGCTTTTGTCGGCGTAGGGTCTGTTGTAAAAAATCACCTCGCAGGTGCCGCTTTCGTCGAACGCCTTAAATTTGGTAATGCTCAGATTACCGCGTATCTTCGCGGTCTTTGGTTCTGTGCCGACGGTGAGCAAAAACGATGCGGGAGAGTCCGTGTCGGCATCTGACAAAAGTCTTATATTCTGTCTGTTCTGGTAAGCTCTCGGAAAATGAGTGACAAGCTCGCCGAGAGTTTCTATTCCGAGTGAGGCAAAGCTTTTTTCTCTGACCGTGCTGATGCCGGGCAAACAGGTCACGCTTGAATCCGACGTAATTTTGCGCATACTCTTTTGCATAAAAGCTTACCTCCTCTTAATTTGAATTTTCTTAAAGTCCGAGCAGTCTATGGCAAAGCTCTATAACGCGCTTGTCTCCGCTCGTGCTTATAAACTCGATCTCGGGGGTGTCGGCGTCACTTCCCGACTCAAGCCCCGACTCATAAATTCTTCTCTTTGCTTCCCTCGCGGTTCCCTCTCCGCCGTCAAAAATGCGTGTGCTCTCGCCAAAATATCTCTGCACCGCGCCCTTAACGAACGGATAGTGGGTACAGCCGAGCACGACTGCGTCGACGGCTTTGCCGTCAAGGTGCGCGAAATTTTCGCGCAGGTAGGTGTCGACCACCTCACCGTCGGTGTGTCCCGACTCGATTATCTCCATAAGTCCCGCGCACGGCAGGGGAATTATGTCAGCTCTTCCCTCAAAGCGCCCTATAAGCGTACCGAATTTCTCCTCGGAAAGCGTCAGCGGGGTTGCCATTACCGCTACCGTCGGATTTTCAAACGCCTCAACCGCGGGCTTGACCGCAGGCTCTATGCCGACGATCGGCACCTCGGGGTATTTTTCTCTCATCACTCTGACGGCGGCACTCGTTGCCGTGTTGCAGGCGACAACTATCGCCTTCGCGCCAAGACTTATGAGTCGGTCGGTGTTTTCGAGCATAATAGCGAGAACCTCGCTCTTCGACTTGGTTCCGTACGGAGCGTTTTTGCTGTCCGCGAGATAGATATATTTTTCACTTGGCATAAGCGTTATCAGCTCACGAAGTACCGATATTCCACCGACGCCCGAGTCAACGACCGCAATGGCGCCCGACTTTTTCTGCTCCATATTCACCCGACCTTTCTGTTATAGCTTTACTGTAATGAGCCTTCCCCTCGAGGGGAAGGGGGACCGCGATAGCGGTGGATGAGGTGTAACGACAAGAACCGGAAGAACACCTCATCAGCTTGCAATGGAGGGGTCTCCGACTTGCAAAGCAACGTCCCCTCCCGTCTGAATTCACACCATTTTCAACAGTATATCCTGCTTTAATCCATTCATATCATCATACACAGGAAAGCCTGTCTTTTTAAGTCTTTCACGGCTCATATGTCCGCACGCGACAAGCACCGCGTCAATGCCTACCGCCCTCGCGACCTCTGCATCGTGCTCTGTGTCGCCTATCATAAGATACGCACTCCTGTCGGAAACGGTCTCAAAATACTCTCTTGCTATATCCACCTTACTGTGCGCGTAGATATTATCAAGCGACAATCTTTTTGAGAATTTATTTTCAAGTCCGAAGCCTTTAAGCTGACGCTCAAGCATACCAGATTCGGATGCAGACAGTATCATCTGCTCACACCCTTCGGCATCAAACAGACAGATCAGCTCACGCACTCCGTCGACAAGTGCGATCTCCGACTCGTGAGCCTCGTAATTCGCCACCCACTCGTGCGCGATCTTCTCGTACGGCTCCTCGTTAAAATCAAAGCCCAGATTTTTATAATATTCCTTTATGGGAAAGGCAAACGCGCTCTGATACTCCGCGAGACTGTCAATAGTTTTGAGTCCTCTCGCGCGAAGAAGCGGATTCACACTTTTTATTCCGATCTCAACGTCGTCAATGACCGTACCGTTAAAATCCCATATTATATGTTTATATTTCATTTTTCTTCCGCCGTTAATCAGCCCTCTCCGCCACGCTTTGCGCGTCACCTCTCCCAAAGGGCGAGGCTTTACGGCGACCGGAGATGCTCTGACATTTTCACTCTTTATTGCTAAAAGCTCCCAAGAATGGGAAAAAGCGGGCAGACTTCGCCTTAACGCAGTCTGCCCGCTGTTCTCTGCTTTCTCGTTGCCGAAAGTGATCACTTAAGCAGATCTCACTTTGCAGCCTTGTTACGACGCTGATTGAACTTATCTACACGTCCGCCGCTGTCAACGAATTTCTGTTTGTTTGTGAAAAAGGGATGGCACTTTGAGCAGATATCAACACGCATTTCGCCCTTTGTCGACTTAGTTACGATAGTTTCGCCACAAGCGCACTTTACCGTAAGCTCTTCGTACTGGGGATGGATTCCTTCCTTCATAATTTAACACCTCACTGTATACGTATTCACAATGCACCTTAGTATATCACAAAAAAAGCGTTATTGCAAGTGTTTTTTCAAATTTTTTTGATTTTTCACAAAAATTCCGTCCTCATTCTACCATTTTGGGCGCAATTTTTCCTTTAATTCGGCAATTATCCTCTTTTCAAGGCGTGAAATATACGATTGCGAGATGCCAAGCGCGTCCGCGACCTCCTTCTGAGTCATTTCTCTGCCTCCGCCAAGACCAAACCTCATATTTATTATTTCCCTCTCCCTCTCGCCGAGACTCAACAGCGCCATGCGTATGAGCTTTTTGTCCTCCTCTGTTTCGAGGTCGGCAAAAACCGTGTCCTCGTCGCTTGTCAGCACGTCGGCGAGCAAAAGCTCGTTTCCGTCGAAGTCCACGCTAAGCGGCTCGTCTATCGAAACATCGGCACGGGTCTGACCGTGTTTGCGTATATACATAAGTATTTCGTTTTCTATACATCTTGACGCGTAGGTGGCAAGCTTTATATTTTTGTCGGCCCTGAAGGTGTTTATTGCCTTAATGAGACCTATCGTGCCGATCGATATGAGGTCCTCGAGCCCGATGCCCGTGCTCTCAAACTTTTTTGCAATGAACACGACGAGTCTTAAGTTATGCTCAATGAGAGTCTTGCGAGCCGACTCGGAGTCGCGCTCAAGTCTGCCGATGACCTCGCTCTCCTCGTCAAGCGTCAGAGGCGGCGGCAGGGTCTCGGGGCCGCCTATGTAATTCGTTGGCATCACACGGTATCTTTTTGCCGTAATGCCCTTTATTTTAAGCAAAAGCCTGCTTATTCCGAGGCTTGTGAACAAGAGCTTCATATTTTTTCCTTTCAAGCTATGTATCAGTATAGAAGTGAGCGAGGCATTATTGCTCCCGCGCCGCCGTACGCGGCATTATTCACGCTTTTATCAAGTCCTATCACCGCGTCTGCGTATTTTTCCCTTCCGTCGAAAATAATACGGGTGGAGTCGGGGATAAAGCCGGTCATAAGTCCCTCTCCGCAGACGGTTGCGGCAGGAAGTATTCTGATGCCGAGCGTTCCCGTATGCGCACTGCTTTCAGTAGACATAGGATCGAACATCAGCACCGTGTCGGGCAAAAATCCCTTTAGCTCGCGCACGTTCACGATTATCGCAGGCCGTCCGCTTATAGGATCTCGCAAAAGATTTCCGCTGTCGCACATAAACGGCAGAGTCAGCATTTTTGACCCGACCGTAAAGCTGACCTCGCCTCCCGTCACCTCCCTTTTGGTGTAGAGAAGCCTCTCTATCGCCGCGACTCCCACGGTCACACCGAACGAAAGCAAGAGAAACACCGCGGCTGAGATATCGTTTCCGCGCGGAAGCTCTATTCCTGCACGGTTGAAAAGCGAGTAGATAAAGGTCAGGGAGCCGCCGAGAGTTATTCCCGAGGCGAAAAGACAGGTGCAGAGTCTGATATAGTCAAGGATACCGCGAGCTTTGAAGGCTATGGCGCACATAAGAAAGCTTGACGCTATTTCGAGCATCGCGCCAACGAGTGTGCTTTCGGAAAAAAGCGTGACGGTGCCGATCAGAGCACCGACCGCGGCGGACAACAGCAGCTTTTTCGCTTTGCCGCCGTGCTTTGCTATTTTCGAGGTCAACAAAAGCGAAAACCAATTCAGACTAAGGTTGACCAAAAATAAAATATCGGCGTAGACCGTCACGCTTATTTCCCCCCTGACTCTGAAATTATATCAGCGCGCACAGGTGAAAAAGGTCGGATTTACGCCGTTTGAATTTTATTTTTTCTTCGGTGCGAAGGTCTTGCCGTCGGTTACGTAGATGATGGAGCCTTCAAGGTCGGTTCGCCTTACGTCGAGCTTGAGCTTTTCAAAAAGGTCAAGCGTCTCGATATGCGGATGTCCGTAGTCGTTGCCAACTTCACAGGATATCGACACGTATTTCGGCGAAACCGCGTCCACAAACGAAGGTGTGCTTGAGCTTGACGAGCCGTGATGTCCTGCCTTGAGGAACACACAGTCGAGGTCTGTATACGCGTCGAGGATCTCTTTTTCAACAAGCGCCTCGGCGTCGCCCGTGAACATCATGGACACGTCGCCGTAGGTCAGCTTCAAGACTATGCTCGTGTTGTTTAAGTCTTTATACTTTTTGTCGTCGGGCGAGAGAATATCAAAGCTGAAGCCGCCCTCCGTAAAGCTGTCGCCTCGATATACTGTACTGATGGGGATATTCTTGCTTTCCGCACCGTCGAGCACCCTTTCAAACGCCTTGGTGCTTGCGGTCGCGTCGGGCATTATTATCTCGCCCACCTCAAATTCGCCGATCACAACGTCCGCACCGCCGATGTGGTCCTCGTGCGGATGGGTGAGAAGCATTATGTCGATCCTCTCGACTCCCGCGTCCTTCAGGTATGCGACAAGCCTTTCTTCGTGCTTGCCCGTGCCTGCGTCAATGAGCAGGTTGAAATCGCCCGTAGTGACGAGGGTACTGTCACCCTGACCGACGTCGATTATATGTATCTCTGCCGTGTCTGCGGGAAGCTCTGCCGGCGGGAGCGTCTCCTCGGTGGACTCGGGCAGCTCTATTCCAAGCGTCTCGAGTACGTTTGCCCGAAACGTCGGAGATAAAGCAAACAGGACGGCAAGCAGAAGAATTACTATTATAAGTGAGGTAAGCTTTTGTCGGGACAGTTTCATATTTTTCTCCGTTCGGTATTTTCTTCGTAATAATTTTACCATCAGCAAGCCGCAAAGTCAATGACATCTTACCCTTATAATATAATTTAATAAAAATTATTGACATAGAGGGCGCGGTTTGATATAATGTGAAAATGGTATAAAAGGATTATCAATACGGAGGATATAGATATGAAATGGACAGGACTTAACGACCTGCGCGAAGCGTATTTGTCGTTTTTTGAATCGAAGGGACACTTAAGACTCAAAAGCTTCCCCCTCGTTCCGATCAACGATAAGTCGCTCCTTCTTATAAACTCGGGTATGGCACCTATGAAGAAGTTCTTCACGGGAGAGGTCACTCCCCCCAGAAACAGAGTTACCACCTGCCAGAAATGTATAAGAACTCCCGACCTTGAAAGAGTCGGACACACCGCGCGTCACGGTACTTACTTTGAAATGCTCGGAAACTTCAGCTTCGGCGATTACTTCAAAAACGAGGCTATCGCATGGGCGTGGGAGTTTCTTACAAAAACCCTCGAGATCCCCGAGGAGCTTCTCTGGCCGTCCGTTTACGAAAGCGACGACGAGGCATACAAGATCTGGACCGAGGACATCGGCGTTCCCTCAGAAAGAGTTGTAAAGCTCGGAAAGGCTGACAACTTCTGGGAACACGGTACAGGCCCTTGCGGTCCTTGCTCCGAGATATACTTCGACCGCGGCATCAAGTACGGCTGCGGCTCGCCCGACTGTAAGCCCGGCTGCGACTGCGACAGATATATGGAGATCTGGAACAACGTGTTCTCGCAGTTCAACAACGACGGCAACGGTAACTACACCGAGCTTATACAGAAAAACATTGATACGGGTATGGGTCTTGAGCGTCTTGCCTGCGTTCTTCAGGACGTTGACAATATGTTCGAGGTCGACACCATCAGAAAAATTCTCGACTCCGTTTGCGCTATCGCAGGCAAGACCTACGGCGTGGACAAGTCTGACGATATTTCCATCCGCGTTATCACCGACCACATCAGAAGCGCTACGTTTATGATCTCCGACGGCGTTATCCCCTCCAACGAGGGCCGCGGATACGTTCTCAGACGTATTCTCCGCCGCGCGTGCCGTCACGGCAAGCTCCTCGGAATAAACAGAATGTTCCTCTGCGAGCTCTGCGACGTGGTTATCGGCGAAAACAAGTCGGGCTACCCCGAGCTTGTTGAAAAGCGCGACTACATTCTCAAGGTCATCGCAATGGAGGAGGAGCGCTTCAACGCCACAATCGACTCGGGTCTCTCCATTCTCACCGCAATTATGGACAAGGCTAAGGCTTCGGGCGAAAAGTGCGTTTCGGGCGCTGACACCTTCAAGCTTTACGATACCTTCGGATTTCCGTTTGACCTCACACGCGAGATCCTTGAGGAAAACGGTCTTGAAACCGACGAGGACGAGTTCAAGAAGCTTATGGCTGACCAGCGTGACCGTGCAAGAAACGCAAGAGCTAACATCAGCGGCTGGAGCGATCAGTCCAAGTCCGCCATCTCGGCTTTTGAAAAGACGAAATTTACAGGCTACACCGATACCTGCACAGAGGCTAAGGTCATCGGTATTATATACGGCGACGAAACGGTTGACAGCGTAAGCGAGGGCGAGTTCTCCCTCATTCTCGACAAGACTCCCTTCTACGGCGAGGGCGGCGGTCAGGTCGGCGACAGCGGTGAGATCATCGCAGGCGACGCACGTGCTACGGTCACCGACACAAAAAAGACCGACGGCGTTTACATTCACCTTTGCACGCTCGACAGCGGTGTTATCCGCATGGGCGACACGGTTTCGGCTAAGATCGACACCGCGCGCCGCGACGCCATCAAGCGTAACCACTCGACAGCACATCTTCTTCAGGCTGCTCTCAGAGAGGTGCTCGGCACTCACGTTGAGCAGGCAGGCTCGTACGTTGACGAGGAAAGGGTGAGATTCGACTTCACTCACTTCGCCGCTATGACAAGCGAGGAAATTGCAAGGGTTGAAGCTATCGTTAATACACACATTCTCGCAGGTGAGCCTGTTACAACCACGGTTACCGATATCGAGTCCGCGCGTAAGATGGGCGCTATGGCTCTGTTCGGTGAAAAGTATGGCGACACGGTAAGAGTTATAAAGATGGGCGAGTTCTCCACCGAGCTTTGTGGCGGTACTCACCTCGACAACACCGCTAAGGCAGGTCTTTTCAAGGTCATCTCGGAAAGCTCTGTTGCCGCAGGTGTCAGACGTATTGAAGGCATCACGGGACTCGGAGTTCTCGCGCACCTCGGCGAAAAGGACGCGCTTCTTATTAGCACCGCCAAGGAGCTCAAGGTATCAAAGCCTGCAGACCTTCCCTCTCACGCGGCTCACCTCGCTGAAGAAGTGAAGAAGCTCAAGAGCGAGATCGAAAGCCTTAATGCCAAGATCGCCGCTTCCAAGACTGCAGATATTATGAACGGTGCAGTTCAGGTAAAGAGCGTAAGACTGGTTACCGCTATGACCGACGCTATGTCGCCCGACGCCGCAAGAAGCGTTTGCGACGATATCAAGGCAAGCAATCCCGACACGGTCATCGTGCTCGGTACTAACCTCGACGGCAAGCTCAACTTTGTTGCGGCTTGCGGTAAGGATGCCGTTGCGAAAGGTGCACACGCAGGCAAGCTTCTCTCTCAGATAAGCGCGATCGCCGGCGGTAAGGGCGGCGGACGTCCCGACAGCGCTATGTCGGGTGCTGCGGACGCATCAAAAATGCAGTCGGCTCTCGATGCTGCCAAGGATATCCTTGATACTATGATAGGTTAAGTCAATATAAAGAAAAAGTCATCGGTTGATCCGATGACTTTTTTGTTTGTTGGCAGGCATGGTGGGTTTTGTTTTGAGTTTCAAAATGGGAGTATGACCTGAATTTGATTTACTGAAAGTTGGGTTGGGTGTCTATTTCTGTACGGACAGAAATAGACGAAAGAACCGTCTAAGGGGAGGCGCGATGCCTCCCCTTAGATATCCTCTCCTCGCCAAAGGGATACTCCCTTTGGAAACCCTGCGACACGTTTATTTACACCTTAAATAGAGTTTAAGAGCGCAAATTTAAGCCCTTTGCTCTTAAAAGGCGTAGATAAGAAACACAGATTTGAAATTTTATAAAACTTAGTGTTTCGGGGATTCCAAAGGGGTGAAACCCCTTTGTGCCGTTTTGCGGAGGGATATCTAAGGGAACCCAATCGGAAGGGTTCCCTTAGACGGTTCTTTGGTTCGTTTCTGTCCGTACAGAAATGAACTCCCCCGTTTTACATACGGTTTCCACGAACAAAATCAGGTTATAAAACTTTTCAAGACACAAGCTACTATTTCTCCTCACCCTTTCTTTTCCTCACCCTAATAATCCCTACCGTCATATCGTCGGACTTGACGTTGTTGACTCCCGCAGAATCAAGTATCTTCTGCGCCATTTTGTCAAGGTCGCTGTCAAAATCGAAGGCGAGAAGCTCGGTAAGCCACGCGCCGTCCTCGAGCGAGGACGCGACTCCGTCGCTGAACATCACGATAACGTCACCGTCACAAAGCTCGAAGTTTATGACCTCTGCGTCGGTGTCCTTGAGTATGCCTATCGGCAGAGTCTTTGACTGCAGTTTATACAGTTTTTTCTCTCTTATGATATATGACGGTGCGGCACCGCTTTTTATAAAGCAGCCCTACCTGCGACAAGGTCAAGCTCTGCAAGGTCCACCCCTGCCGAGCATTCGGTTCTGCGGCTTCTTATAAAGCCGTTGAGCATTTCTATAACTATTGAGCTGTCGCACCCTGCCGATAGTAGCTTCGAGAGGAACATAGTACACAGTCTGCTCGTGAGCGCCGCCTCTTTTCCGCTTCCCATACCGTCTGAAATGAGATGATAGAACTTACCGTCACGGCTTTCAAAAAACGTGGACGAGTCGCCGTTAATATCGCTCTCCTCCATTTTTGTGCTTGCCGAGGCATAGCTCACCTCAAAGCCTCTCTCACTCGAAAGCGACATCGACACGATATCCTCGTCAATTTCAAACACGGGCGCGGTAAGCTTAGTCCCACACACGTTTTCAATGGCACGGCGTATATCCTCTGCACCGAGCTTGACCTGTGACAGATTTATTCCCGTAACTCTGATATGCTTTTTTCTTTTTCCGTAAATATACACGCTTTCCGCGTCAAAGTCCATATATCTTATCGCGCGCATCAGCTTTGACGAGAGCTCTCGGTCAAACTCGTATTCAAGGTCATTGACCTTTGAGGCGTTGCTTATAAGCTTTGACATAATTTTATAGTCTATTGCAAAAACGGCGGTGCGGTCGTCACGAATAAGACTCTCCAAATGCTTTGAGTAGTTGAGATTTGCCTCGGACACTATCTTTAGTATATTAAAGCATTTTTCGCCTGCGTATTCGGGAACATCGCTCATATCTATCCTTCCCTTTGCGTTAAGCGCGTTCGTAAATTTCCCGACAAGATCGTAGGTTGCCATAGCCTCTCTGCCGTAGCATACGGGCGAGAGCGAGCATTTCCGACAAAACGGACGGAAGCTGTTTTCGCATATTTCCTTTATGTCAAGAATATCGGGACGGCGCAGTCTGTCAGAGAGTAGCGCAACGGTTTTTGAAAGCGAATCGAGCGCCGCCGACACCTCCTCAAGCGACTCCTTATTGTCACAAAGTATCGCCTGACTTATGAGCGCCTTTTCACTTTCACGGCGTCTGTAATACGAGATCGACTTAAAGCATTCGGGCTTGGGAAGCAGATCGTAATAAGCAAGCGGCAGAAAGACCGCGCCGCCCGCACCAAGCTCGGGCAAAAGTGTGGTAAATGCGGAAAATCCGCTTTGTGCTACACCGAACAGAAGTCCCGTCAGCACCGACGCTCCCACCGCGCCGAAAAGCGACAGGTTATAGAGCGCGCCCGACACAAAGCCGACAAGCGCGAACATCGGCGCCGTACCCACACCGAAGGCGAGTCCTGCGAAAAGTCCGACCACCGTTCCGCGCAGTACTCCGAACCGCTTTGACGTATATAAGGTTATCAAGTACGCACAGACCGTACCTGCCGAAAATCCGATTATATAGTAGAGCTTTATCGAATACACAACGCTGAACACGGCTACCGCGGCACAAAGCTCGGCAAGCTGCTTCGGCGGACTCTTCATATCGGTAAGAGTATAGTAAGCAAAGCACAACAGGGGTGACGCCAGCACGCAGGTGATAAGCGCAAACAAATCATAGTAAAGAAATCCGTCCGAGATAAGCCTTGCGAGGCTTATAGACAGAGAGCAGACTATAACGCTGACAAGCCGCAGAGCTATCGGCTCGGAAAAGATTCGCGGCGGGTAAGCTGCTTCGCTTTTCCCGAAAAGCTTTTTTCTTATTATTTTTTCTCTGTTGCTTGAGCACTCGGTGTCACAGAGGAGTCTTGAAAACGCGTATCTGAGTCCGAGAGCCGCGGTATAGATAAAAAAGAAGATGGGCGAGGCTGTGCCGTGGGTGAGCGAAGAGATGATCAGCCCTGCGTATATGAAAACGATGTCACGCGAGGCAGAGCACAAAAGGGCGAGTCCGAACGGGTAGGTATCGAACACGCCTGCAGCCGAGCCGAACAGGTATGAAATAAGAACTATCGCGCCTTTTTTTAGAAAATATGTAATTGCCGCCCGAAAAAATCTTGCGAGAGCCGCGCGATCGGGCTTTTTGTCGGCGGTGGGTGAAAGAGCTTCTTTTAGAGAGTCGAGGACTCTTTCAAAACGCTTTTTTATATCCGTCAGGATACTCTCTTTATTTTTATCCGTCATAATTTGCACTTCCTTTGCCTTTAGTGGAAACATTCTACTACAGGGCAAAGGGAGTTTTTGTCGAAGCAGGGGTGTAAAATAGTGTCGGTTTTTGCAGAGGAGTCTTTCGCCCCGTCAAACAAATTTCATGAAATTATGATCACGGCCGGGAAGGCTCCATTAGGGTGTTTCACACGCTGAGCCTATAGGCTCGTCGAAATATATTTCACTTGCGATGTCTGCCCTACAGCCACACACGTGGAAACAACTTAACCGAGCCTTCTCCAGCGGGAGAAGGTGGCAGGCGAAGCCTGACGGATGAGGTGTCATAAAATTTCAAGCAACTCCTCATCCACCGCTGTCGCGGTCCCCCTTCTCCCTCAGGAGAAGGCTATCGCTGCGGCGGGATTGCGCATATCTAAAGCTCTCCTGAACCACCGGCGCTGCTGGTGGCTTACTTGACAACAATCAAAAAGCCTCTCTCGTTTTCGAAAGAGGCTTTTTCTTTTATTTTCTCTTAACCTTCCTTAACACCTTTGCAACGCCGCCGAGAATAGGCTTTGCGTTAAGGACAAAGATAAGAGCCGCGCCAATAGCCTGCACCGCATACATAAGCGGCAGCTCAAGCACCAGAAACGCCGACTGCACAAGAATTATCACGGTATTCGCCGTGACCTTGACGGGATACTGCTTAAACGGTATCATCTTTTTCGTGGTAACGGCGCGTATGATATACACTATCAGATAGCACACAAACGTCGCAAGCGCTGCACCGTTTGCTCCCATCGGCCCTATAAGCAATACGTTGAGCACCATATTTACTGCCGCACCTATAAACGCGGTTATAAACGAGAGCATACTCTTTTTGTCAACGAGGTAAACGCTTCCCATAAAGGTTACAAGACTCGAATACACCGTCGCGCAAATGAGAAGCGGCATATACTGCCACGCCGAAAAATATGACGGCGCAAACAGAATTTTTGCAAAGAGCTTGGAAAACGCGATAAGCACCGACGCGCTTATGAAAAGCATTCCCTGAAAGCTGTTGAACACCACCGAGAAAAATTCCGCGTGCTCACGCTTGCCCTCGTCACGCTCGGTGACCGCAGAAAACTGCCACGCCTCCGTAAACACGCTCGACAAAAGCAAAAGAATAGTCGGGATCTTGAACGCCGCGGCGTACAGACCGTTTATTTCGTCGCCCAGCACCCCACGGATTATGTATCTGTCCGCAACATTGGTCACCCACCAGAAAACCGTGGTCGGAATAAGGGGTACGCTGTACCTTAGCATTTCAAAAAGAAGCTTCTTATCAAAGTGCTTCGGTGATATGCTTTTCCAAAGTCCAAGCTTAAAGAACAAAAATACGGTGGTCAGAAAATCTGCCGCGATGACCGACAGAACGTAGCCGGTAACGCCCATATCGAAGCCTATGAGAAAAACAATGTTAAGTCCGATATTAAGCGCGGTCGAAAGTATGCCCTGCACCGCAAAAAGCGTGTTCTGACCGATAGCTCTGGTATATCTTGACACAAGATAATGAATACTTGAGCAAAGAACGTAGAGGTATATAAGGATAAAATATCCGTCAAAATAGTCTATCTTACAAAGAATCGGCAAAAACAGGGCGAAAACACCCGCGCCCGCAAGGGTCATAAACAGACCCGTGGTAAGAGTTTTGCGGCTGTCGCGCTCACGGTCCATAGCAAAGCGGAAGACCGCCTCATACATACCGAGGGATATAAGCGGTATGAGCAGGTTTGCCGTCTGTGAGATTATGTCCGCGGTACTGTACTCACTGCTTGACAAAAGTCTCGTGTAAAGCGGCATGAGCAGAAACACGAGAAGCTTTGAGCCAAGCGTTCCGATTGCCAGCACGGCGGTATTGGTAATAAGCTTTTTATACTTGTTCACTTTTAACTCCGTTATCAGAAAATTGGCGCGAAAAGTCTGAGAATACTCATCATAATACCGTGACGGCGCTTAATGAGTCTGAATTTATCGGGGGTAATAATATCGCTTTTTGCCTGCGTTTCAAGAAAATCCGCGGTCATATCCGAAATCATATCGGAGCCTGAGATAAACGCCGCGCACTCAAAATGAAGAAACAGGCTTCTGTAATCGAGGTTGACCGAGCCGACCACGGCGCGCTTACCGTCCACAACCAGAGTTTTCGAGTGGATAAAGCCGGGAGTGTACTCGTATATCTTTACCCCGTTATTTACAAGCTCGGGATAGAACGAGCGCGTAACCATATGAACGTACCACTTGTCAGGTACGGCAGGGGTTATTATCCGCACGTCGACGCCGCTTTTTGCGGCGAGAGATAGCGCGGTGATAAGCTCGTTGTCGGGGATAAGGTAGGGCGTGGTAATATAGATATGCTCCTTCGCCCGTGAGATCATACTGAGATACACCCTCTCGCCCGTGTTTTCGCTGTCAAGCGGCGAATCTGCGTAAGGCTCAACGAACGAGTCCGAGTGTTTTTCCGTGAATTCGGGTAGAAAATCCGCTATATTTTTGTCAATGGG
>JAZSOD010000080.1:0-30595 GCA_045536775.1 Eubacteriales bacterium
CTCGCGCGTAAGCTCAAAACGCTTCAGGACGTAGGACTCGGATATATCAAGATAGGACAGTCCTCGACCACTCTTTCGGGAGGAGAAGCGCTGAGAGTCAAGCTCTCGACCGAGCTTTCAAAGCGCTCGACGGGCAGAACCGTTTATATCCTCGACGAGCCGACAACGGGACTTCATATGGCAGACGTCAAAAAGCTTCTCGAGGTGCTTGACAGACTGGTTGACGCGGGAAACAGCGTCATCGTGATAGAGCATAACCTCGACGTTATAAAGTGTGCCGACCATATCATCGACCTCGGACCCGAGGGCGGAGACGGCGGCGGAACGCTTGTCGCCGAGGGAACGCCCGAGGAGGTGGCCGAGATAAAGGGCTCCTACACGGGACAGTATATAAAGAAGTACCTCGAAAAAGACAAAAAGCGCAGAAAAAAGAAATAAAAAAAGCCGCGATTGTTTCGCGGCTTTTTTACTTCATATTCTCTATGATCTTGAATATCAGTTCCTTTTGCTCGGGTGTGAGATACTTCCACTTTTCAAAAAACGCGGTCTGCTCATCGGTCAGCTCGACAAAATTACCGTCTGAAAAGAACTGCGCGAGGGTTATCCCGAAGCCCGCGCATATTGACTCAAGAGTTGAGATGCTCGGAATTGTATTGCGCTGAAATAGGTTTGCGATAGTGGATTGTGACAGTCCCGACTCCTTTGCAAGTCTGTATTCTGTCCAACCGCGCTCACGCATAAGCGTCAATATTCTTTCGTTTGTGTTCATCAAACTACCTCACTTGAAATGTCTTTTTAGTGGCATATTCATCTACATATATTATATCATTCGACTGAATAATATAAAATCATTCATTTGTATTGACAATAATATTCAAATGAGATATAATATAACACAAATGGGGGTAGGGTAGAGATGAAGAAAAGTGTGATAGCGGCGGCTCTGCTCGTATGCCTGCCGTTAATAGCGTATTTTGTTTTGAAAATTTAGCAAATAAAAAGGAAAGACCATTGCCCTCGGGTGCTAAAGGACAGTTTTATACAAATCAGCCTCGGCAGGGAGTTTCCTTGCCGAAGTTTTTAGTGCGAACAACCAAAAGTTGTAAAATCCGCCCGCAAATAAACTTTGCGGTTCTTGAAATTGCAACAAATATTTGATATAATATAGTCAAGATAAGCGCTTATCAATCTAAACAAAGGTGGATTGAATTTATGAAAATTAACTTGAAAGAAAAATTACGCTCATTAAGACAACAGAAAAACATTACCCAAGAAGCCCTCGCCAACCATCTCGGAATTACTCCACAATCCGTCGGGAAGTGGGAACGCGGAGAAGGTTTTCCGGACATCACTTTGCTACCCAAAATCGCATTTTACTTTGATGTGACAGTTGATGAATTGCTTTGTGTAGATCAGGTAAGGGTGGAAGAAGCGATTACTAAATATAAACGGCAAGCCGCGATCTATCAAAATAACGGAGAGAATGATAAAAATCTCGAACTATGGGAAAAGGCTTATACCGAATTTCCGAACAACTGCGATGTAATTGAGCAATTGATGTTTGCAATAAATCGGAAGGCTCAATATCCTTGTCCCAAGGACGAAGCTAATCGCATTATTGCCCTTGGAGAAGAGCTTTTAACAAAGTCAACCAATGCAATGCAAAGAGAGCACGCCGTACAATATTTATGCTATACTTATGATGGTATCGATAATGAAAAAGCTTTATATTACGCCAATATGGGTGGAAGCATACATGCAACAAGAGAGGGATTAAAATCTACGATTCTTCAAGGTGAAGAAGGCGTTGTTGCTTGTCAAAGTTATATTGAAACTTTAATTCACAGTGCAGCAATGAGTGCTGTGACTATGACTTCAAAAACAAAGTTTTCTCCGTTGGAGAATATTGAGGTATACACTTTTGCCATCGACATATTAAAGCGTTTGTTTTCGGATGATAATGTTGGATTTTACGCCCACGATTTTTCATTATATTATCTTTATATTGCATTTCAATATGGTGAATTATGTGATAAGGAAAACACTCTAAACTACCTTGAAGAAAGTTGCAGATATGCAATCATTGAAGCCAATTTGAAAGATATGAGTTATACAGCCCCAATGGCAAACCGCTTAAAACATAAAAATCAAAATACGTCCAAGAACTATAAGGGTAATGATTGTAATCTCAGATTAAAAGCATTAGAAGATAACAGATTTGATCTTGTGAGAAACGAAGAAAGATTCAAGAAGATAATTGCTGATCTTGAAAAACACGCTAAAAAAAACTAATAGTTAAGCCTCCGATAGAAAAAATCCTTGTCGGAGGCTTATTTCATAATTTGAATTGTACTACCGCATTAGTGGTGAGTAAGTGCGCACTTGCAGAAAAATAAAAAGCCTCCCTTGTGCAAAGGGAGGTGGCACGGCAACGCCGTGACGGAGGGATTGTAAAAGCTAAAAATCAATCAAAAAACAATCCCTCAGCCGCCTTCGGCGTCAGCTCCCTTTACACAAGGGAGCCTCTGGTTGTAACCGCTTGTCTTTCTGTTATTTTATTGTAAAACTGTCCTTAAGAACCCGACGCATTTGGTCTTTCCTTTTTGCTTTATCTGATTCCGTAATTTTCAATAATGAAGTCCATATCCTTGTCGCCGCGGCCCGAGAGACAGATAAGTACCGAGCCCTTGCCCATCTGCTTTGCAAGCTTCATACCGTATGCAACTGCGTGCGAGCTCTCGATAGCGGGGATGATACCCTCGAGTCTGGAGAGAGTGAAGAATGCGTCGATGGTCTCATCGTCCGAAACAACGTCGTACTTAACTCTGCCGAGATCGTGCAAGAACGCGTGCTCGGGACCGGACGAAGGATAGTCGAGACCGCTTGCTACAGAGTAAACGGGAGCAGGCTCACCGTTTTCGTCCTTGAGCATAATACTGTTGAAGCCGTGCATAATGCCCTCGGTACCGTACTTGAGGCTTGCCGCGTGGTCACCAAGCTTAGGACCTCTGCCGAGAGGCTCAATACCGTAGATGTCAACGGGGTCGTTAAGGAAGCCCGAGAACATACCCATTGCGTTCGAGCCGCCGCCAACGCAAGCAACGACCGCGTCGGGAAGCTCACCCGTCATGCCGATAAACTGCTCTCTTGCCTCGATACCCACAACGCTCTGGAAATCGCGAACCATCATCGGGAACGGATGAGGTCCGAGAACAGAGCCGATGCAGTAGATAGCGTCCTTGTATTCGTTGCAGTAAGCCGCGAACGCCGCGTCAACTGCTTCCTTAAGGGTAGCAAGACCCTCCTTGACCTCTACTACGTTTGCGCCGAGTATCTTCATTCTTGCAACGTTGGGAGCTTGCTTCTTTATGTCAACAGAGCCCATATAAATATCGCACTCAAGACCGAAGTAAGCGGCAGCTGTTGCAAGAGCAACGCCGTGCTGACCTGGACCCGTCTCAGCGATGACCTTCTTCTTGCCCATATATTTTGCGAGAAGCGCTTCACCCATACAGTGATTGAGCTTATGTGCGCCCGTGTGGTTTAAGTCCTCGCGCTTAACGTAGAGCTGTACGTTACCGAGCTTGTTTGAAAGTCTTTCGAGGTGAGAGATAGGGGTGGGTCTGCCCTGGAAATCCTTGCGTATTCTGCGAAGCTCACTTATAAACTTGCTCGACTTGCAAATCGTGAAGTAAGCCTCGGTGATCTCCACCATTGCGCGCTTGAGGTCATCCGAAACGTATGAGCCTCCGTATTTTCCGAAAAATCCGTTAGCATCGGGGTAGTTTTTGAAATAAGTATCGAAATCAATTCCGTTGAAATTCATTGTGTTTTCCTCCAAATAATTACGTATGTCCGTTAAGCTTCAAAAATTATTATAAGAGTCGCCATCGTCTTGTTAAAAGCACCATTTTTTATACCGTCCTATAAACAAAAATATCCCTGACAAACCTGTGCTTGTCAAGGACGAATAAAATTACTTTATCCGCGGTGCCACCTGTCTTGATGAAAAAATCATCCGCTTACTCCGTACTTACATACGGATAACTCTGTAACGGGAGCTTGCCGTCGACTGCTACTTGCCTTTGCTTTCGGTCGCCCTCATAAGTCCATTCACCGTGGCATCTGCTGCCGCGATCTCACCGTCCGCGGCTCTCTTTGAGCATCAAATCCTCGACTACTATTCTTAATCATAGGTTTCTGTTTGCCTGTATTATATCACCGTGTGCTCATTTTGTCAAGAGCTTTTGTAAAAAAGCAGACGGTGGTGCGCACCGTCTGCTTGTATAAATCAGAAGTAAAGCTTTTCAAGAGCCGCCATCTTTGTGCAAAGGCAGAGTATCTCGCTTGCCGCAATGAGCTCGTTTATCGGGGGGAAGGTGGGAGCTATGCGGAGGTTTTTGTCCTCGGGGTCATTACCGTAGGGGAAGGTCGCGCCTGCAGGAGTGAGGGTAACGCCGAGAGCGCTCATAAGCGCGTGTATTCTCTTTGCGGTACCGGGAAGTGTGTCAAGGCTTATGAAGTAGCCACCGAGGGGAGAGTTCCACTTTGCGATTCCGAGAGATGAGAGCTCACGGTCGAGTGTTTCAAGCACCGCGTCAAACTTGGGCTTTAATATCTCGGCGTGACGGCGCATGTGGCTGTAGATGCCGTCTGCGTTCCCGAAATACTTGACGTGACGGAGCATATTTATCTTGTCAAAGCCGATGGTCTGGACAGTCATTACCTTTTTCGCCTCGGCGAGATTCTTCTCGCTTGCCGCCATTATCGCAACGCCTGAGCCGGGGAAGGATATCTTTGACGTTGAAGCGAAGAAGTATATGAGGTCGGTGCTTCCGATCTTGTCGGCTTCGTCAAAAATATTAAGAAGCTTCACGGGGTTGTCGACGTCGAAATCGTGAACTGCGTACGCGTTGTCCCAGAAAATGCGGAAGTCGGGAGCCGCGGGCTTGAGTGCGGCAAAGCGCTTTACGGTTTCGTCCGAATAAACAATACCACCGGGATTTGAGAACTTCGGTACGCACCAGATGCCCTTGACGGAGCTGTCGGTACATACAAGCTTTTCAACGATATCCATATCGGGGCCGTTCTCGGTCATCGGAACGGTTACCATCTCAATGCCGAGCGATTGGCATATAGCGAAATGTCTGTCATAGCCGGGGACGGGACAGAGGAATTTGACCGTACCCTGCTTTGCCCACGGAGTATTTCCCCCGATGCCGTAGAGCATAGCGCGCGATACCGCGTCATACATAAGATTGAGGCTTGAGTTGCCCGCAACGAGTATGCGTTCTTCCTTGATGCCGAGAAGCTCAGAAAAAAGTCTCTTTGCCTCGGGCACACCGTCGAGAAGACCGTAGTTGCGGCAATCGAAGCCTGTCTCGCTCACACAGTCGTCAACACTTAGAGCGTTAAGCATATCCATCGTGAGGTCGAGCTGATCTCGTCCGGGCTTGCCTCTGGACATATCGAGCTTGAGATCGCGCGATCTGTATTCCTCGTATTTTGTAAGAAGTGCGTCGTATTCTTTTTTTGCGACGTCCTTTGAAAGAGCAGTGTAGTTCATAATCAAATCCTTGTAAAAGCGTAATAAATCAAGAGATAATGCAACGGTCAGACGCTGACCGTTGCATTATTTTTTAAACTATTAACTATTATACTCTCAGTTTTGTCAAAATGCAAGATAAAAATACACGAAATTTCAAATTTTGAAGAAAAGTTTTTAGTAAAAGAGGTCAAAATGCCGATTTATTCGGTAAAATCTGCTGTTTTTTCGCCCTTTGGCTTTGACGTGGACTTGCCATTTTGCAAGTTCGGCGAAGCCGAACTTGCATTACCGCGCGAAGCGGGCGGTCTTCTCATAACGCCGTGCGATTGCGTTGGCGAGCCTTGAGGCCTCCTTTTGACTTGTTCTGCGCTCTTCGGCGGCGTTTGTCTTGCTCCCTTACGGCGTACATGTCTTCTTGAAATTATCTTTTTATTTTTAAGAACTCCGATGACCTGTGAGCGCTTTTTTCCGAAAAAGGCTTTGATCCTGCTGTTTACCGCTCGGTTCTTTGCTGCAATAATGATAAGGACTATGATGGCTACCGCGAGCACTATTACGAAAAAGGTAACCAAAACGGTCAGAAATGCATCGAGTCCCGTCTTTTTGTGCTGAGTGATACCCTCAAGCCAAAGACCGTACTCTCCGTCGGAGAGGGAAGGAGACGAGGGCTTGAACCAAAGCTTGATCGAATGTATGTCACCGTCGGTCCTCTTTACGAAGTCCGCTATCTTAAAGGTGAGCTCGGTGTCAACGTTTGAGCTTGTTTGCACGACTCCTTCAAATGACGCGGGGATACCCTTTTCGTAACCGTCGAGCCTGAGCATTACGTTCACCGTCTCGTCGGTGGGAGTGACCGCCTTGAAGCGAACGCTCAGAAAGCTGCCGTCAATACGCTTGCTTTCGTCAAGAACTCTTGATATTCCCATATAAGTATTGTAGGATACGGGGTTCATTTTTGCATAAAGGCTGGTTTCGGGAGAATCTGCGCTTATCTGGCGAAGCTCCACGTACGAGCAGGAGTTTGCGGGATAAAAGCCGTCGGCAGTTCCGAGAGAGAGGTTGAAAAGCGAGGATTCCTTGAAGGTAGGACGAATGTCGGTCTTCACTACGGGAATGCTTTCGTATACGTATCTTCTCGGCCCCGGAGAATAGTTTTCTGTATAAGCGTTGAAAATCTCCTCGGGACAGAACGCCCTTGCCATGCCGAGTCCATCTTCGTACGCTTCGGTGTCAACGTTTCTGAAAACGTTGTGTATCGCCTTTTTGTTAATGGGAGAGAGGGAAGCGGAGGGCAGAGAGGTCCACAGACCGAGCTTTGCGCTTTCGGTGGGGAAGTCTATCTGACGGTAATAAATAAAAGCGTCGATGTCGGGGTTTTTGTCAGCGATCGCGTACGCGAGAGCATAAGCCGCCGCCTGACAGTCGTTATTTCTTGCGTCATCGTAGTTGCCGCTGAGCCCGAATTCCGATATTATGATACCGCGGGTAGATTCGTCGAAGGTCATATCCCCGCCGTTCATATAATCGCTTAACACTCCGAGATTTTTCATGGTTATAAACTCGGTGTCGGGAGAATCGACTGCGCGCTCGTCCGCCCAGAACTCCGTGTTCGTGGGATCGGAGGGGTAGGGATTTACCGCAAGCGACCATTCAATGTCGCCGTGGCTTCTTACTGTTTCGGCAAATCGGTCAAGAAATGCCTTATATCCGTAGGAGTACGCGGTGTCCTCCGACGCGTTGAAAACGTTGGATACCGAAACGAACACCTCAGCGTTGGAATATACCGATCTCGCGGCGCTATACAGAATTCTGTATGCGTTTTCGTAGCTTTGAACGTAATCCTCAAACGAAATATCGCCCGCATAGTTCCAGCTTACCGAGTCCACCTCGTAGCCGAGAATGTAGCCGGGTACAAACCCGTAAGTCGAGTCCTTTGAGTAGCGCGAGGTGATGAATTCGCAAAACGCGGTGAAGTATTTGACCGACGAGACCGTGTCCGTGTTTATGGCGTAGAGCAGTGCGTCCGAGCCCGAGCAGAGCGGGAAAATGGAGGAAAGTCCGCTTCCGTTGTCCTTGCCGAGAACGATGTTGAGGTATACGTTCATTCCCGACTCGGTAAGCACCTTGACCTTGTGGTCGAGGGCGTTTATGCGGTCGATGGGGAAGTAGAAGGTCTGACCGCCGTTTATGTAGGATATAGAATTCTGACTGTATGAGGTGCGCATATATTCATTAAGGTCTATGCTGATAGTAGTATGCGCCGCACCGAGATATTGTGCATCCGAGCCGATGTGGGTGCAAAGTCCCTTCTTGGTGCTCTTCTTCGGGAATGGATGGGTGTTTTCTGCAAGCTCCTCGGGATTAGTGACGTACGCACGCTCTGACAGCGGCTTGAAGGAGCCGTCATCGGACTTTACTGCTACAACGTACGAGGAATAAAGCTTGGATTTTGTAAAATCGAGGTTTGCCACAACGACCTTTTTGTTTATCGGCCCGATAAGCATGGGAGTTATTGAGGGGAGATCCTCAGCAGTATTTTCGGGACGAAGCTCAAACAGGTAGAGGTCGCGCCCCTTGTACCTTTCGACAAGCTCTCCGTCAACCGAAATGTCGAGCTTCAGGGTGTCTTTTTCGCGACTTATTTCAACCGAGTTGAATATAACCCCCGTATTATCTGCCGAAATCACGACCGAAAGCAAGACCGTCGCGGCAATAAGCGATAATAGAATTATAAATGCGCGTTTTTTGGCGTTTCTTTTCATAATAATCTCCGTTTTGTGAGAATAAAATGGGATCTATTACTTTATTATTCATTATTATACACGGATTTTGTGAACATTTCAAGTAAAGAGGGGCAGAGCCTTCCCTCAAGGGGAAGCCTTTACCAAAAAAGCACCCCGTCAAACAACGGGGTGACGTCCTTATTCTGCTATAATCTTTTCGATCTCACAAACGTAAACGTAGTGGAAATCTTCTGCGGGATAACAAGCGGAAATAATACTTTTGTCAATAAACTCAGCTTTGTCAAGCTGAGTCTTATAAAGCTTTTTGACCTTCATCACCAGCTTTGCACCTTCAAAATACACGGTGCCGTCAAGCTCGCAGGGTGCAAGTCCCGACTCGCGCACCTTGTCGCAGTCGCGTCCGCTTTTGCGTCCGCAGAGGGTGAGCGCGCTGCGCTTTTCTTCGGGGTAGAAGCTTAGAGTGAATTCGTCTGAAGCCTCGGTAAATTCATAGGTGTATCTCTGAGGTCTTATGAATACGAAGCACACGTTCTTATTCCATAAAACCCCTGCGCCGCCCCAGCTTGCAGTCATAGTGTTGAAGCTTCCGTCGGGCTTTTTTGCTGTTATAAGCATCCAGTCCTTGCCTATAAGCTTAAAAATATTTTCGTTTATCTGTTCGGGTGTAAATTCTCTCACCTTATCGTCTCCCATATCGTTTTAATAGTGTTAAAGTGTATGCCGCACCGTACGCGACTATGCCTTGAAAAGTCTTTTGAGATTCTTTTCAAGCAAAACTCCGTTGCGCGTGGGCGTTCCTGCCGCAAAGGTATCGTTGACCGTTTCGCGCACAAAGTCGGCGGCAAGCTCGGCACTTTCCTCGAACGGATGGCCTTCAAGAAGCTTTCCGAGCAAAACGCTTGCGAAAAGGTCGCCCGTGCCGGGATATCCCGTGCCTGCGTATTCCTTCTCAATGAAGCCGATGCTTCCGTCTGTGCAGGTAGCGGTGCCGATGAATTTTTTACCGTTATCGGAGAATTCAACCCCCGTTATTACTATGCAGGGGGTATTGTATTCGCCAAAAAGTCGGGTTATAAGCCCGTGTGCCGCCGCTTCTGCCTCGTATCTTGAGTCAAAGCAGTGATTTACTTTCTCGTCGCCAAGCAGAAAATGCGCTTCGGTGATATTGGGAGTGATGACTGTCGCAAGGTGGCAAAGCTCACACATACGTGCCTTCATTTCCTCCGTATATGTCTGGTACAGAACGCCGTCGTCGCCCATAACTGGGTCAACTAAAATGAGCGCGTCGGGATTCTTTTTAATAATATATGAAACCGTGTCTATCTGTCCTGCGCTTCCGAGAAAGCCCGAGTAGACCGCGTCAAACTCGGCACCCGATTTCACCATGTGGTCAAAGTTTGGCTTCAGAGTGTCAGACAGGTCTGAAAACTCCATACCCTCAAAGCCGCCCGTATGAGTGGAAAGCAGGGCGGTGGGAAGGGGGGTGACCTGATGGCCCATAGCCGAAAGGGTGGGCATAACCACGGTCAGAGCGCATCTTCCGAAGCAGGAAAGGTCGTGTATTGCGAGAATGTTTTTTGTTGGATCTTGCATTTTTATCTCCGTGCCGCCGTGTAAACGGCGGAAATTACTTAACCTCGGTAAAGTGAATGATAAGGCTCTCACCGTCGAAATGCTCGTTCGTGAGGTTTACGCCTGCGTTCATAAGAGTAGAGCCCGAATATATCTTACCGTCCGCGCTTGAGAGGTATTTCTTCTTTGCATCAAGACCGCGAAGCTTTATGTAGTAGTTGCCCGAGTAAATCTCACGGCGCATAACGACGAAGGTGAAGAGTGCCTCGGACTTATCGTCTGATACGTACTCCCACGCGCTGAAGTAGCGGTTTTTGAACGGGCTGACCAGCCTGTAAAGATCACCGTACTGAACCAGCTTTTGATATTTGTTGTAGTCGGCGATCTGCGCCTTTACCATTTCCTTTTCCTCGGGAGTAAGCATATTGAGGTCAAGCTCGTAGCCGAAGTTTCCGCCCATAGCGACTATACCGCGGGTCTTGAAGCTTGTGTCTCTGCGCGTCTGGTGGTTGGGGGATGCGGAGAGATGGGCGCTCATCGCGGACGCGGGGTAAACGAAGGAGGTACCGTACTGAATGTCGATACGCTCGATAGCGTCGGTATCGTCGCTCGTCCATATCTGAGGAGCATAATAGAGAATACCTGCGTCAAAGCGTCCGCCGCCGCCCGAGCAGCCCTCGATGAGAAGACTCGGGTACTTCTTGAGTATGCGGTCAAGCACCTCGTAAAGACCGAGAACGTATCTGTGGCAGAGACCCGGCATCTCTTCGGGGGAGAGCAGGTCGCTTCCAAGCTCGGTCATATTGCGGTTGAAGTCCCACTTGATGTACTCAAAGCCCGCCTCGTCGATAAGACCCGAGATTATATTTACTATGTAGTCGCGCACGTCTGCTCTCGAGTAGTCGAGAACGAACTGGTCGCGCGCAGGGGAGTTCTTTCTGCCGTTAACGTGCAGACACCATTCGGGATGAGCCTCGTAGAGCTTACCGATAGGGGATATCATCTCAGGCTCAAACCAGAGACCGAACTTGAGTCCGAGTGCGTGGACCTTGTTGACAAGATCGGGAAGACCGTTCTTTAATTTTTTCTTATTAACGTACCAGTCGCCGAGCCAGCCGATGTCGATGTTCCTGTCATCACCGAACCAACCGTCGTCAAGCACGAACATCTCGATGCCGAGCTCTGCCGCATCCTTTGCGATGCTGTAAAGCTTTTCGTCATCGAAGTCAAAGTAGGTGCCCTCCCAGTTGTTTACGAGAATGGGGCGCTTGATGCCCTTCCATTCTTTTCTGCAGAGGTTGTTGGTGTAGAGCTTGTGGAAGGTACGGCTCATATTGCCGATACCCTCTGCGGAGTACACCATAACAAGCTCGGGCGCGGTAAATATCTTGCCCGGCTCAAGTCTCCACGCAAAGTCGGTGGGATTGATGCCGGCGATAATTCTTGTTTTTGAGAGATAGTCCACCTCTGCCTCGATAACGAAGTTTCCGCTGTAAACGAGGTTGAAGCCGTAAGCCTCTCCGACCTCCTCGTCAGCGTTCGGGGAAACGAGCGCCGCAAAGGGGTTGTGCATGTGAGAGGACGAAACTCTGAGACTTTCTATCGACTGCTTGCCGTGTCTTAAGTGTGTGCGCTCGGGAGTTCTTTCCTTCGCCCAATGACCCCAGAGATGAATGAAATCGTAGTCGGAGGAGGGCAGGTCAACGCCGCCACTCATTATTCTTTCGAGGTTTACCGTTTTGTCAGACTTGTTTTCAACCTTCACGCTGCGGGTGATGGCGTCATAATTTTCAAATGCCGTGTAAATGAGCGTGACCTCAACGCCCGTGAGTGCGTCGAGTGCAACAAGCTCGAGAGTTTCCGCCTCGTTTTCGTCGGCGTATGTGGACGGAAGCCCTTCAAGCACGGGCTTACCCTTGTATATCTTGTGAGAAACATAGCGGATGTCGGTGGTCGCCGTGCCGTCTGCCGCGCGTACCATAAGTGAGCTCGTGCGGAAGTCGCCGATACCGTATGCGCTGTACTCGAGCATAGAGGACTCAAGCTGACGTCCCGTGTCGGGAGACTTCGGGTGGAACGAGCCGTACACTGTCTTTTGTTCGAGATACGACAGGTCTGTGTCGTCAATAGTTGCACCGTAGTAGCGGTGGAGAATGTATCCGCCCTCGGCTATCTGTATGATATAGCTTGTGTTTGGTGTGTCAAGCTTGAATGAATTGCTTTTGGAGTCAAAAACAACTGACATGTGGGATTACTTCCTCTCGTAAAGTTTTCTACCGTATATTATATAATAGTCGTCGGCAAAAGTCAATAATACGCGGAATATTTGGCGCCCGACAGCGAATAGAGATATAGTGATAGCAAAGGAGGTGTGGGCTTGAACAAAAGAAGATCGGTGATCGGGTGCGCGGTGCTGTTTGTTTTGTCGGCGGTGATACTCAAATACGGCGGGGGATCGGGGCTTCCGAGCGAGGATTACGGTATGAGCGTTAAGGAAGTGTTTTATATGTACGGCGACGCGCCATCAGCCGTAACTCCGCTCAGCGCAGAGCACGTCCTGAATGCGCTTGATAAAACAACGTCTGTCGCAGATGATACCTGCGAGGTCCTGCCGCCCGTGCTTACTCCGTCTCAGACCTCGCTTGCGTCGGCCGTAAATTGATACTGTATTTAGCTTCTGTGCTTTTTGCCGTGCTCACTCACGAGGCGGCGCATCTGACGGTTATGCGGGCACTCGGCGTAAAGACGGAACGGATGAGATTTGGCGGCTTCGGGATAGCGATCGAGGCAAAATACGGACTTGCATCATATCTGAAGCAGGCGGCGGTGAGCCTTTCGGGGAGCGCTTGCAATATTATCAGCGCACATCTGCTTTCTGCCCACGGCGAGCTGTCCGCGGCGTGTCTTGCCTACGGACTTTTCAATCTGCTTCCGCTGAGTATGCTTGACGGAGGAGAGCTTCTTGATATAAGCCTTGCCGCATGCGGCACCACCGACAGAGCAAGACGGATAGTCCACACCGCCGCCGACACGGTACTTACGGCGGCGATATGGATATTTGCCGTTTATCTCGCCCTGAACGGAGTGGGAGAGGGCCTCCTTATAAGCTCTCTGTATATGGTGTTTTCAAGGCTTTTCAACCGCCGCACTTGACGATGCCGCGGTTTCGGTGTAAAATATAATAAAAAACACGGACGGGTATGGGAAATTGGCACTTGACAGCGCATTTTTTGAAAGAACAAGACTTGATATTTTAAGAGCACCCGTGTGTATGACGGATAAGACGGGTAAGCTCATATATATGAACCCTCCATGCGGATTTCTGACGTCAAGAGGAAAGCTTGCGGGAATGAAGGACTATTGCAACCCGAACAGCTACTTTCTGCTTGGTGCAAGCGGAGGTGAGAGGGTAGGTCTGGTGATCGGCGCGCAAAAGAGAAGCTTTGACGCGATCGGCGCGAGAATAATCGATGCGGAAATGGTCGCATACGTTGATTCCAGCTTTGTGACGTCGGTGTTTCCCGTCGGCATAGCGGGATATCTCAACATTGCACTCGAGGTCTATTCGGGTAAGCTCCTGATACCAGTATTTGGGGGAGAGGTGCATAAGCTGCCAAATGCCTTTGACGGTGACCGCAGGATATACGAAATAGGAAAAAGAGCGCTGAGGTCGGGCTCGGTCTCGGGAATCAAGGTGGAGAGCTTCTTTGCCGAAAATTTTGTTCGTGACGAGGTCGACAGGTACAGAGCATACCTTGCAGACTACGGCTACAGAGTAAGCTTTAATTCGGAGCAAGCAGACCTTGTTATCTGCCGCGAAAGTATTTACGATCTTTCCATCGTCCTTGGACTTTTGATGGTCTCGGCACTTAAATATTCAGCAGATAAGGCTATGCACGTAAATCTTCGTAAGAGTCAGACTGCGATAGGAATTTCGGTAAGCTTTGCGGCGGAGAAGGTAACGGGCGACAAAAGAGTGTCGGCCAATGAGTATTTTGCCGAGGGCAGCGACGAAAGACGGGTCGTTTCGGGACTTATGAAAATGTGTGAGCTTTATTCTTGGTCGCTCGTTTGCATACAGAGCGAGTCGAGAGGAGAGGTGGAGCTTTCATTAAACCTGCCGATATACGGAACCTCTTCGCGCAAATTCAGAGCAGAGACCGACAGGACTCACGCGAAGGAGCTCGAGGAAGCGCTCGTGCTTCTTGAGGGCGAGATGGATATTCTTAAATGAAAAAAGCTCCGATGCAGACGAGTTCTGCATCGGAGCTTTGTTATTTGAGTAATTTTTCAAGCATCAATTCTGTCCCGACTGTATTTCTCGCGGCTTTAAGCGAGGGGTCTTCTTCGCCGTTGTGCGGCTTTTTGAGAATGGCACGGATAAGAAGATTTTTCGGGGTATCGTCGGGGGTTACAAGCTCTATAGCGTCGGTCTTGTAGCCGTAAGCTTCAAGTGTTTTTATGCGGAGCGAGTCGGTGAGCGTTTCACAGAGCTTCTGCGAGGTCATCGAGTGAGAAAGCACGAAACCAAGACTGCTTGCCACGCCAAGCTCCTTTGCACTTGCAAAAAGCTCGTGGTGACAACATGGGGTTGACAGGATAATTTCCGCACCCGACCTTATTGCGTGAGCGAGAACGATGTCGGTTGCAATATCGCAGGCGTGGAGCGACACCACCATATCGGGCTTGTTTTTGAGTCCGAGAGCCGAAATATCGCCGCATACGAACCGTAGATTTTTCATTCCCGCCGCACTTGCAACCGAGTTGCAGTAGTCGATAACGTCACGCTTGAGATCGGCACCCAGCATCTCGATATCAAGACCGAGTATCTTTTCAAGATAGAAATAGAGAGCAAACGAGAGATAGCTCTTGCCGCAGCACAGATCGTAAATTACCACCCGCCTGTCGCGCGGAAGCCTGCCCGAAACGTCGCCTACCGTTTCAAGAAAACGGTTTATCTGGCGGTATTTTGCCTGCATCTTATCGTGGATACGTCCGTTTTTGTCGCATATACCGAGACTTTTGAGAAACGGTTCGTTTAAGTATTCGTCGAGAATTCGGCGCTTGAGCTTGTCGTGAGCTTCTGCGGCAAAGCGCTCGCCGCCGGGCTTTATGCGGTTTCCGATATGAATACTGCCCGATTTTGAACGCTTGATCTCGCACTCGCCCGAGGTGGTTATGATGTTTGTCTGCATAAACTCGGTTAGAGCAGACTCGGCGATGGCTGCCGCACCCGTGTCAAGCGGAAGGGCCTCGTGATACGCCTTGTTGTCCTTGGTGAAGGTCTCGAGCTTGAGCTTGAGCGTACCGCTCACCTTAGCTACCGTGACCGTGCGTTTGAGAATGGTTTTATCAACGGGCTTTGACAGAACTGCCTTCTTGAGCGTACCGTCTTTTAAGGCGGTATTTATGATTTCTGTGATTTTTTGTTTTTCCATATAACACCGTGTAAAGTTTTTTTACAGTTTATCATATATTGCGCAAAAAATCAAGGCTCGTGCCGTGCAAAGCGACGATTTTTGCCTATCCCGCCGAGATTTCAAAATTTTTGTTGACAAAAAGGAAAACTTGTGCTATAATCTCATATCGGTATAGCATGCCCTCGGGTATGCTCTCCTTACCGCAGACAAATTTTTAAGAAGTGGTGGTCTGCGGTCTTAATGTCCACAAGGAGGTGTAAAAATGGCTAAAATCATTTCATCCTACGAAACTATGTTTATCGTTGATTTGGCTCTTGGCGAGGAAGGCGTAAAGGCACTTATCGGCAAGTTCACAGACCTTATCGCGAAAAACGGTACTGTTGAGGAAGTCAATGAATGGGGAAGCCGCAAGCTTGCTTACCCGATCAACGACGTAAACGAGGGCTACTACGTGCTCGTTAACTTCAAGAGTGCTCCTGATTTCCCGGCTGAGCTTGAGCGTGTGTTCGGTATTACCGACGGTATCATGCGTTCCGTTGTAATCAAGCTCGATGAAAAGATGCTTGCTAAGAAGGCAGCAAAGGCAGCAGCCGCTGCAGCTGCAGCAAGCGCAAAGGCAGCAGAAGCTCCCGTAGCAGAAGCTACTGAAGCTGCTGACGCAGAGTAATTCAGGAAAAAGACGAAAGGAGCAGACAAATGGCAAACTTCAATCTCAATAAGATTACACTCGGCGGCAGACTTACAGCCGACCCCGAGCTCCGTCAGACAAATTCAGGCGTTATGGTAACGTCGGTTGGTCTTGCCGTAAACAGAAGATTCGCAAACCGCGAGGACGCACAGGCTCAGCAGACGGATTTCTTCAATCTCGTTGCTTGGCGCGGCATGGCAGAGTTCATTTCCAAGTATTTCCGTAAGGGATCGTCGATTTGCGTTGTTGGCTCTGTTCAGGTAAGAAACTGGACCGACGGACAGGGTCAGAAGCGTACGTCAGTTGACGTACAGGTTGACGAGGCTTACTTCGTTGACAGCAAATCCGATTCGCAGTACAGTTTGGCAAACGACGTTCCGTATGCGTCATCGTCCAAGGAGTCAGACGCAAAGTTTGAGCCCCTTCCCGACGAAGAGGATTTGCCGTTCTAATAACGAAAACAGGAGGTTTCACAAATGGATAACGTAAGAGAAAGAGACGCACAGAAGCCTTTCCGCGCAAACCGCAAGAGAAAGAAAGTATGCTTGTTCTGTGCAGAAAAGATCGATTACATCGATTATAAAGACGTTGCAAGACTCAGAAAGTTCACAAGCGAAAGAGCAAAGATTCTTCCCAGAAGAATCTCAGGAGCTTGCGCTAAGCATCAGCGTCAGATTACAGTTGCCATCAAGCGTGCAAGAGTTGTTGCTCTTATGCCCTTCACATGCGACTGATAAAACAAGCAAGGAAAAAACCGTCGGAAACGACGGTTTTTTTGTTGTCAGATAAACGGGTATGGGTTGAGGCTATATTATACGTTATACTTGATAATTTCTCTGACACGGCTATCGCGGGGTATGATTTCGTTTGTAAATAATTCCGAAACTACTTGAAAACTAAAATGTTTTGTGCTAAAATGATTTTGTAATTAAGTTTGTACGGAGGATTGAAATGAACGGAAAGATATACGATGAAAATTTCCTTAAAACCGACAAGGCAGAGGAGGGTACTGTCGATTGGTACGAGCTGCCCTGTGACAAATTCGATATTTACGGAGTAATACCGGGTGTTGACGGTATACTGAGCGCCAGAATGCCGCGCGAGATTGCAAAAACGGTCAGCACGACTGTTACGGGTGAATGCGGATACGGCGCGGGAGGAAGAATTCTGTTTTCGACTGACTCAAGCTTTGTTGCCTTGAAGGTAGAGTACGGTCGTGGTGCAGTTCCGACGGTTTGTAATCACTGCTTTACTCACGGCTTTGACCTCTACAAGTTTGATGATTGCGGACAGTATAAATTCGTGGCAGCGTACAGACCTGCCAAGGACTTCGATTATAAAACGGCAGAATACAAGGTGAACACACGAAACAACGGCGAAGTGAGAAGTATGCTTATCAATCTGCCGCATTTTTCCGAAACGAAAAAATTATATATCGGTCTTGCCAAGGGAAGTAAGCTTGAGCGCGGAGCCGTGTACCGCAACGAAAAGCCGATAGTATTTTACGGCTCGTCGATCACGCACGGTGCGGCGGCAGGCAGACCCGGAAACACCTACGAGAACTTCATCTCACAAAAATATAACCTCAATTATACCAATTTAGGCTTTGCGGGTGGTGCAAAAGGGCAAGCGGAGATAGCCGAGTATATGGCGGGGCTTGATATGTGTATGTTCGTCTGCGATTACGACCATAACGCACCCGATGCAGAGCATCTTAAACAAACCCATTTCCGCCTCTATGAAATAATAAGAAAAAAGTACCCCGATATTCCCTATATAATGATTTCAAGGCCTGATGTTGATACGAATCTCAAGAAAAACAGTTTAGACAGATTAAACGTGATTATCGATAGCTACGAAAAAGCGCGTGCAGCAGGGGATGAAAACGTGTATTTTATAGACGGGGGGACCTTATTTGAGGGCGAATTCCGTGAGTCCTGCACAAGTGACGGATGCCACCCGAACGATATTGGATTTTACAGAATGGCGGACAAGATCGGATCGGTCATTGCCCGTGTAATGGGTATAGAGTAAAGGAAATAGGCCTGAAAATGAATTTTCAGAAGATAAAAGATAAGAGAGAAGAGATAAGAGAATAGGTCGGAATTTCGGAAAAATTCTTTCATTGTTATTTTGTGCCTTGCGGCACAGCTAGAAGGAATGGTAATAAATTTGAAAGAAACAAAATTTTATAAATGGCTTGATAACCTATGGTATCACTACAAATGGATAATTTTGACCGTATTGGTGTTTACCGTGTTTATCATAGTCAGTATAATTCAGATGGCGGGCCGCGAAGACGTGGATATGTATATTATGTACGCAGGACCTGAGGTCATAACCGTGCAGAATGCCAAGTACATAGAAAAAGCCTTTGAAAGCCTTACAACTGACGATATCACGGGTGACGGCGAGGTAACGGTGAGTCTGCGAGACCTCTCCATTCTCTCAAAGGAAGAGATGGAAGAGAGAAACAAGGCTATGGAGGATAGTGAAGGGCAGACCGACGGCGTTGCAAACGCAATTATTGTGTCGCATATGAGCCAGAATCTGCAGACCTTCAATCAGGAGATACTCGGCGGCGACTCGGTCATCTGCTTGCTCTCCCCCTACACCTATTCGATAGTAAGGGAAGCCGACGGCTTTATGCCCATCGCGGACATACTCGGCTACACTCCCGACGGACTCTACGATGAGTGCGGAATATATCTCTCCGAGACCGAATTCGGCAGATTCAGCGAGGGGCTCTACACTCTCCCCGAGGACACCATCCTCTGTATCAGACGTCTTTCAAGTATGGCGTTCCTCAAGGGCTCGAACAAGACGGAGCGCGAGCATGACTACTGTACTCAAAAATTCAAGGCAGCAATCGAGTGGAAAAAGCCACAGATCGCAAGCTGATGGGTGTAAAAATTCCCAATTTTGAACTGCGCGTACTGCGATTTTAATTAAAAGTGACGAAAATATAAAAAATATAAAAAAACACTTGTAAACTTGACCGAAATAATGTAAAATAATAAACGTTGGGGTATGAGTATGTGTTGTTAAATTTTTAACACTCTCAACTCCCGTCGAATCAAGTTTCAAAATAAAAAACATAAAACGGAGGATTTTAACATGTCAGTTAAAGTTGCTATTAACGGATTCGGACGTATCGGCCGTCTCGCATTCAGACAGATGTTTGGTGCAGAAGGCTACGACATCGTTGCAATCAACGACCTCACAAAGCCCTCAATGCTTGCTCATCTTCTCAAGTATGACACAGCTCAGGGCGGCTACTGCGGTAAGATGGGTGAAGGACTTCACACAGTTGCTGCAGACGACGAAGCAGGCACAATCACAGTAGACGGTAAGACTCTCAAGATCTACGCTGAAAAGGACGCTAAGGATCTTCCTTGGGGTGAGATCGGCGTTGACGTTGTTCTCGAGTGCACAGGCTTCTACTGCTCTAAGGAAAAGTCTCAGGCTCACATCGATGCAGGTGCTAAGAAGGTAGTTATCTCTGCTCCCGCAGGAAACGACCTCAAGACAATCGTATTCGGTGTTAACGAAAACACACTTTCCAAGGATGACGCAATCATCTCCGCTGCATCTTGCACAACAAACTGCCTCGCTCCTATGGCTAAGGCTCTCAACGACTACGCTCCTATCGAAAGCGGTATTATGAGCACCATCCACGCTTACACAGGCGACCAGATGATCCTCGACGGTCCTCACAGAAAGGGCGACCTCAGACGTGCAAGAGCAGGCGCTGCTAACATCGTTCCTAACTCCACAGGCGCTGCAAAGGCAATCGGCCTCGTTATCCCCGAGCTCAACGGCAAGCTCATCGGTTCTGCTCAGAGAGTTCCCGTACCGACCGGCTCCACAACAATCCTTACAGCAGTTGTTAAGGGTGCTGACGTAACTAAGGAAGGCATCAACGCTGCAATGAAGGCTGCTGCAAGCGAGTCCTACGGCTACAACGAAGATCAGATCGTATCCAGCGACGTTATCGGTATGAGATACGGCTCTCTCTTTGATGCTACACAGACAATGGTATCCAAGGTATCTGACGACACATATCAGGTACAGGTAGTTTCTTGGTACGACAACGAAAACTCCTATACCAGCCAGATGGTAAGAACCATCAAGTACTTCGCAGAACTTTAAGTCCGTAGCACGGACGGGCAAGGCGCGGCGGGTAGCACCCGCTGGCGAAACGCACGTGAAGATTGAGGGAATCGAAATCTTCACCCATTACCCTGAAGTCTGTTGAAATTTAACTATAAAAGACCTCTGCATTTTGCAGAGGTCTTTTTACGTTGTGGACAGACAAAATCAGAATTTTGTAGGGGCGATTCACGAATCGCCCGTTTCGTGCAATTTGATGGGCGGGCGAACACAAGTCAACAATTCAAATATATCCGTAGGGCGGTGGCTTGCTGCCGCAGTTTGCAAACGGGACGCCGAGGTAGCGAAGCGGCGCCGAGGGAGTGAATGATATGCCGGGGGCATATCAGAGCCGAGGCGTGACCGAACCGCAGTAGACCGTCGACCCCTACAAACTAATTTGAAATTCCATCTCTCGACTATGCGCCCGAAGACTACAAATTTCGTGCAGATAACCGTGTCGCGAGGGTTTCCAAAGGGAGTATCCCTTTGGCAAGAGAGGATATCTAAGGGGAGGCATTGAGCCTCCCCTTGGACGGCTCTTTGGTTCGTTTCTGTCCGTACAGAAATGAACACCCAACTCGGATTTCCACCAATCAAAATGAGGTCAAACCCCTACCCATCGTCCCGTCTGAATAGTCAAAAACTCATCAATCTCATCCCCGACGCCCTCACACATTGTGAAAAATGAATATTGACAAAGAAAAATAACTGCATTATAATATATAATATCATTTTATAAAATGGGATAGAGTTTCAAATACCGCGCCGAAAGGCAGAATGGAGATCAAGATGAACCGTATACCCGAATATTTCGGAGAGCTTGTTTTTGGCGATAGCGCGATGATGTCGCGTTTGCCGAAGGAAACCTACGCGGCAATGAAGAGAACGATCGACGAGGGCCGTTCTCTTGACATCACTATTGCAAACGTTGTTGCAAACGCGATGAAGGAATGGGCGATAGAGAAGGGCGCGACCCACTTCACTCATTGGTTCCAGCCTATGACGGGTATTACCGCGGAAAAGCACGATAGCTTCATTTCCCCTATCGGTGACGGCAAAATAATAATGGAATTCTCGGGTAAGGAGCTGGTACACGGCGAGGCTGACGCTTCAAGCTTCCCCTCGGGAGGACTCCGCGAGACCTTTGAGGCAAGAGGCTACACCGCGTGGGACCCCACCTCGTACGCCTTTATCAAGGGCAACACCCTCTGCATACCTACGGCATTCTGCTCGTATGGCGGCGAGGCACTTGACAAAAAAACCCCCTTGCTTCGCTCAATGCAGGCGGTAAGCAAGCAGGCAATGCGCGTGCTTAAGCTCTTCGGAAACGAAAACGTAAAGTCGGTAAAGACAACGGTCGGTCCCGAGCAGGAATACTTCCTTGTTCCCAAGGACCTTTACGAAAAGCGTAAAGACCTTATGTTCACGGGAAGAACGCTATTTGGCGCAAAGGCGCCCAAGGGTCAGGAGATGGACGACCACTACTACGGCACTATCAAGACTCAGGTAGCGGAATTTATGGCAGAGGTGAACGAGCAGCTCTGGAAGCTCGGCATTCTCGCAAAAACCCAGCATAACGAGGCAGCTCCCGCACAGCACGAGCTTGCCCCCATATTTACAACAACTAATATAGCAACCGACCACAATCAGCTTACAATGGAGATAATGCAGAGAACGGCAAAGAGGCACGGACTCGTCTGCCTTCTCCACGAAAAGCCCTTTGAGGGCGTAAACGGCTCGGGTAAGCACAATAACTGGTCGCTTTCAACGAACACGGGCGCAAATCTCTTAACTCCCGGTGACACTCCCTTTGAAAACGCGCAGTTTTTACTTTTCCTTTGCGCAGTAATTCAGGCAGTCGACGATTATCAGGATCTTCTTCGTATCTCGGTAGCCGACGCAGGAAACGATCACAGACTTGGTGCAAACGAAGCTCCTCCCGCGGTAGTGTCAATGTTCCTCGGCGACGAGCTCACCGCGATACTCGACGCTATTGAAAACGATACGGCATACTGTCAGACCGAAAAGACCCAGTTCAAGCTCGGCGTACACTTCCTTCCCAAGTTCCCGAAGGACACCACCGACAGAAACAGAACCTCGCCCTTTGCCTTCACGGGTAATAAGTTCGAGTTCCGTATGCTCGGCTCGTCAAGCTCGATCGCCTGCAGTAACATAATGATAAATACTGCGGTTGCCGAGTCGCTCAGACAGTACGCGGATATTCTTGAAAACGCAGAAAACTTTGAGACGGAGCTCAACACTCTCATCAAATCCGTAATCAAAAAGCACAAGAGAATAATCTTCAACGGAAACGGATATGACGATGAGTGGATAAAGGAAGCAACCGAAAAGAGAGGACTTCTCAACTACAAAACCACTCCCGACGCGCTTGTTCACTATGCCGACGAAAAGAATCTCGAGCTTTTCAGAATACATAAGATATTCAGCGAGGCAGAGGTAAACTCAAGATGCGAGATAATTCTTGAAAACTACTGCAAGACCATACGCATCGAAGCGCTGACTATGATAGAAATGGCGAGAAAGGAAATAATCCCTGCGGTTGAGGAGTATATCGGAAGACTTGCGTCAACCGCAAACGCAAAGAGAGCGTTTGTCGCCACTGTCGATTGCTCGGTTGAAGAAAAGCTTGTAGTGAAGCTGTCTGAGCTTGTTGTCGGAATGTACGCAAAGTGCGACGATCTGGAGGCAAGGCTTGCAGACATCAAGCGTGACGCGGACGTGGCAAAGCTTGCGTTTGCGTACAAGGACAACGTGATCGACGAAATGAACGCCCTCAGAGAAATAGCAGACGAGGCAGAGAAGTACACGGCAGATACCGTATGGCCCTTCCCGACCTACGCAGAGCTTTTGTTCGGAGTACAGTAAAATAAAAAACGGATGGACACTAAGTCCATCCGTTTTAATTTTGTTAAACGTCAAACGCCGGAGTATGCCGCGAAGCCGCAGTCAATGGGAAGAACTACGCCTGTAATTGCGGACGCCGAGACCTCGTCGCAAAGGAAAAGTGTTCCGCCGATAAGCTCGTCAGCATCAACGAACCTGTTCATTGGCGTACCGTTTAATATTTTCGCGCTTCTTGCGGTGGGTGTTCCGTCCGCATTGAAAAGCAATGCCTTATTCTGTGCTGAAACAAGGAAGCCGGGTGCTATCGCGTTGCATCTGATTCCCGTACCCGCGAAATGCGTCGCAAGCCATTGTGTAAAGTTCGAGATACCCGCCTTTGCCGCAGAGTATGCGGGGATCTTGGTAAGAGGCGTGTATGCGTTCATAGAGGATACGTTGAGAATACACCCTTTCTTTTTTGCCACCATATCGCGCGCAAATACCTGTGTGGGAAGCAACGTGCCCTGGAAGTTGAGCTTAAACACAAAATCAACGCCGTCTGCTTCAAGGTCAAAGAAGGACTTGCCGCCCTCCTTTGCTTCGTGCTGGTACTCGTTGTCCGTGGTGGCTCTCGGATTGTTTCCGCCTGCACCGTTAACGAGGATGTCACATTCACCAAGGTCGGAGATAACCGCCTTGTGTACCTCCTCAAGAGCCGCAGGGTCAAGTACGTTTGCCTTGTATCCCTCACAGATAAAGCCCTCTGCTTTAAGCTCGTCCGCGAGCTTCTTTACCGCCTCTTCGTTAAGGTCGAGCGCGGCTACCTTCGCGCCCGACTGAGCAAACGCTCTCGCCATAGCGCCGCAGATAAGACCTCCTGCGCCCGTTACTACTACTACTTTTCCGCTGTAATCTATATTGAGTGGAAGCTTGTTCATTTCATATTCTCCTTATTTATCGAATTTTTCAAGAGAGTCCCATACACCGAGCATATACATTATGCCGAGCGCGCGGTCATAAAGACCGTAACCGGGACGGACGTTTCCGGGACCCTCGTCCCAGAGATGTCTTCCGTGGTCGGGTCTGATATAGCCCTCGTATCCGCAATCGTGATACGCCTTCAGCACCTCGAGTATGCCCGTGTCGCCGTCGCAGTCTCTGTGACTTGCTTCTGAGAAATCACCGTTTTCAAAATGCTTTACGTTTCTGATGTGGGTAAAAGCAATTCTGTCGCAATGCTTGCGTACAATCTCGGCTACGTTGTTGCTCGGGTCTGCGCTGAGGCTTCCCGTGCAGAGTGTCAGACAGTTGTATTCGTCATCGACCATTCTGAGGAATCGGTCGATATTTTCTTCATTTATAAGCAGACGGGGAAGACCGAATATATCCCACGGGGGATCGTCCATGTGGATAGCCATCTTGATATCGCACTCACGGCAGGTTGGCATAATGGCTTCAAGGAAATACTTGAGGTTTGCCCACAGCTTTTCGTGGTCAACACCTTCGTAAGCCTTGAAAAGCTCGTCGAGCTTTGCCATACGCTCAGGCTCCCAGCCGGGGAAGGACATATTGTATTTCTCGGTAAAATCGAGAATATACTGCGCCATCGCATTGTAATCGTCCTGTATCATATTTTTCTCATAGAAAAGTGCGGTAGAGCCGTCGCCGACGGGATGGAACAGATTGCTTCTCGTCCAGTCGAAAATTGGCATAAAGTTGTAACAAATCACCTTAACACCGAACTTTGCAAGATTTCTTATGGTGGTTTTGTAGTTTTCAATATATTTATCGCGGGAGGGAAGGCCTATCTTTATGTCATCGTGGACGTTTACCGATTCAACAACGTCCATATTGAAGCCGTACTCGTCAAGCTGACGCTTGATCTCGGCGATCTCGTGGGTCTCCCAGATTTCTCCGGGCATTTTGTGATGAAGCGTTCAGACGATGCCGTCAACACCGGGGATCTGCTTGATGTCCGAGAGCTTGATCTTATCGTTGCCCTCTCCGTACCAGCGGAAGGTCATTTTCATTGACATATTATATCTCCTTAAAATAAGTTTCGTTTATACATTCAGAAGTAGGATATCAGCTTCTGATACTGTCTCTGTATTCCTTGGGGGATTTGCCTGTTTGTTTTTTGAAAAGCTTTGAAAAATACTGAACGTCCATAATTCCGCAATGGAGTGCAACGGTCTGTATCTGAAGGTGGGTGGTGCCGAGCAGATATGCCGCGTGCTCGATACGCTTGTCGCGTATATACTCCAAAACCGTTTTTCCTGTTTCGCGCTTGAATACGGTAGCAAGATAACCGGGGCTTATTCCCTGTATTCTTGCAAGGGTGCTAAGTGAAAGCTCGGCTGAAACGTCCGAGTCTATAACGAGCACGGCTTTTTTTACAACCGGGGAGTATTTTTCGTTTGAATGCTTGTAAACGAGTCGGCAGTATGAGGTGAACATCTCGCGCATTAGCTCGGGAACCCCTACGGTGTCGTAAAGTGCTTCTATCTTCAAGGCGTGCTTTGAGGACAGACGGTCAATGTATATGGGGTGAACTCCGCCTTGCTCAGCGGCTTTTCTGAGGAGAGTGTTCATTATTATACAGTAGTTTTTGGCGTTTCTCAGAGAATCCTGTATGCGTTTTTCAAACAACTGCTCGTTAAAAACGCTTTTCAGGGTATCGCCCTTGTGCTGCTGCCCGAGAGTAACGGCTTTTATAAGCTCGTTTTCAAACGCGTAGCGCATCTCCATCATTTTCACGTTTGCAAGCGACTCGTCGGGACTGTCACCCTTAGGCGTGCCTTCGAGGGTCAATGCCGGAAGGGAATAACTGCGACTCGTGTTGACTATACCGAATGAGTGAGTCTGCCATATATGCTCGCAAAAGGTGTCAACCACCGAGAACAAACGGTCATTTTCCTGTATTACGGGTACGGTCGCACAGTACTCCTTGAGATTTTTAAGTGTAGACGGAGAGAGATCCGCGCGCTCACCTGCCTCCATAATTTCCTTTGAGGATATGGCAGAGGCAAGATATGGACCCGCAAAAAGTATGTTCTTTTCACTTAAAACGGGTATCCTCAAGCATATATAGCAAAGACCGAATTCGTTTGTGAGAACGTATTTGGTCTTATCGTCGATATTTCCTATAACGTCTTTAACGCTCAGGTCGTTTTTCGGTGTGTATCCGATAATTCCGCTGAGCTGAGAGTCTATCATTGCCTCGGTCTTATCAAACAGAGATAACAGACGCGTGTGTACGTTACATTTTTTCATAACGTCACTGAAAAAATCAAATTCTTGTTGGAAATTCATTTTAGTACCTGCTTGCCTGTTTTGTAATATCGGTTTTGGCAAAATGATCATATCTACTCATACTATAACATACATTTTCAACAAATGCAACAACTGTTTTTGCAAAAAGATGAAGAAAATACAAAAACGCATTAAATTTGTACTACCGTTTTGAACTTGGAAATAGTATAATGAAATCAGAACCCAGCGCAATACTAAAATTATAGAAAGAGGAAACGTCAATGAAAAAAGAAATCAAATATGATGCTAACGGGCATCGTAAATTTGGAATCCGCGACAGCATAGCTTACGCGGCGGGCGACCTCGGCTGCAATATGAGCTTCGCCCTCAAAGGAACAATGGCACTTTTCTGGACGCAAGTTATGGGTATGAGTGCATGGTACTCCCTGCTTCTTGTTATCGTACAGTTCTGGGATGCTATCAATGACCCGCTTATCGGTTCTATGATAGACGCGGACAGGCGCAAATACAAGAGAAACAAGTTCCTTCAGTACATATGGGTCGGCTCTATCGGTCTTATAGTTGGCGGCGCGTGCTGCTTCCTACCTTTCCCGGGAGCACCCGTTTGGGCTAAATTTATTATATTTATCGCAGGCTACGTAGTATGGGACGCTTTCTATACAATAGCTAACGTTCCCTACGGCTCACTGCTTTCGCTTATCTCCAACGATGCCGCAGACAGAGCATCTCTCTCCGCATGGCGCTCGGTCGGATCAATGGTAGGAAATATGCTTCCTATGGTAATTCTGCCGTTCATTATTTATAATGATGATAAATCGCTCAATGGAAAAATGGTGTTCGTTGCGGCTCTCATAATGGGCGTTCTCGGCTTCATTTGCTTCCAGTTTATGATAAAGAATACCGAGATCCGTGTTGATACAGAAACAAAGCTTAACGAGGATCAGCCTAAATTCAACGTATGGAAGGCTCTCGTAAACTTCGTAAAGAACCGTCCTGCAGTAGGCGCAACGCTTGCGGCTATGGGTATGTTTATCGGTATGCAGGGTGCGGCAACCGCAGTTTCGGTTACCTTCCAGATATACTTCAAGAACACCGATATTTCGGGTATAGTTCAGCTTTTCGCTATGATTCCGATCGTGGTTTTCACACCTCTTGCACGTAAGATGGTAACAAAGTACGGCAAGAAGGAGCTTTCCGTAGTCGGATCGATCTGCTCAATCATAGGCGGTCTTGGACTCTTTATTATCACTCCCGATAATATTGCGCTTGATTTGATACTGTATATTGTTTGCCAGCTCATATACAGCCTCGGACTTGGTATCTATTCTACGGTATCGTGGGCAATGATGGGCGACGCTATCGACTATAACGAGTGGAAGACGGGCAATCGCGAGGAGGGTGTGGTATATTCGCTTCACTCCTTCTTCCGTAAGCTTGCACAGGGTATAGGTCCTGCGGTAGCTCTTATCATAATGCAGGGTATGGGATACGTAAACAATGCAGTAGACCCTGCGACAGGTGCCGAATACATTGACGTTAACCTACTCTCGTGGGATTTCGCTGTTGAGCTTCGTACCCTCGTAGCAATACTCTTCCTTGCTTCTGCTATTATGCAGTTCGTAGGTCTCGGACTTATTTACAATCTTGATAAGAAGACACTTGCAAGAATGAACAAGGAGCTCGGACGCGACGTTGAAGCAGACGATATTCTGACTTACACCACCGCAGAGGACAACGATAATCTCGCATAAAGCTCAAGGTGTCCGACTGCACAGTCGGACACCTTGCTTGGATATAAACGCATTGCCAAAAAAGGAGAAAAAATGAGAAAAACAATAAGTCTTAATGAAAACTGGCTATTTAACAAGAATACGTGTGATATTGCCATTTCCGGCGGAGAGAGCATAAATGTTCCTCATTGCTTTAACGCAGCTGACGGACAGGACGGAGGCAACGACTATTTCCGCGGCCCCTGCCTTTACAAAAAAACACTTGTAAAATCAGAATTACCCGAGGCGGATATCTATTATCTTGAATTTTGCGGTACCAACTCGTCAGCAGAGCTTTTTATAAACGGCAATAAGCTCGGAAGCCACAACGGCGGCTATTCTACTTGGAGAGTGAATATTACAGACTCTATCTCGGATGAAAGTGAGATAGCAGTTATTGTTGACAATTCCGCAAACGAAGAGGTATATCCTCAGATGGCGGACTTTACCTTCTAAGGAGGTATATACCGTAACGTAAACCTCGTTTGCGTAAATAATACGCATTTTGACCTTGACTACTACGGCGGTCACGGTCTTATGATAACTCCCGAGATCGACGGCAAGAACGCCAAGGTCGAGGCTGAGGTGTTCGTAAAGGGACTTAAAGAAGGACAGAAGCTTGTTTATACCATTTACGACAAGGACGAAAACGAGCTTGAGAAAATAGAAAGCGATAAAACCAAGGTGTGCTTCGAGCTTGAAAACGTACACCTGTGGCACGGACGCCTTGATCCCTACCTCTATTGCTGCGAGGTTGAGATAGTTGAAAACGGCGAGGTTGTTGACAATGTCTGCAGCAGATTCGGATGCCGTACGTTTGAGATTGATCCCGAGCGCGGCTTTATTCTCAACGGAGAGGAATACCCTCTGCGCGGAGTTTCGCGCCATCAGGACAGATGGGGTGTTGGAAACGCGCTTCTTCCCGAGCATCACAAAGAGGATATGGATCTTATCTGTGAGGTGGGGGCTACCTCAAACCGACTTGCCCACTATCAGCACGATCAGTATTTCTATGATCTTTGCGACGAGCGCGGTATGGTAGTATGGGCGGAGATCCCCTATATATCAAAGCATATGCCGGGCGGACGCGAGAACACGGTTTCGCAGATGAAGGAGCTTATCACTCAGAATTATAACCATCCGTCTATCGTGGTGTGGGGACTCTCGAACGAAATTTCAATAGGCGGCTCTGACGAAGATCTGCTTGAAAACCACCGTATACTCAACAACCTCTGTCACGAAATGGATAAGACGCGTCTTACCACTATTGCGGCGGTTTCGATGTGTAAAATGGACGATCCTTACCTCCTTATTCCCGACGTGGTTTCCTATAACCACTATTTCGGCTGGTACGGCGGCGACACCACGATGAACGGTCCCTGGTTTGATAAATTCCACGAGACCCACCCGAATATTCCGATAGGCTGCTCCGAGTACGGCTGCGAGGCACTCAACTGGCACACCAGCACCCCCAAGCAGGGCGACTATACCGAGGAGTATCAGGCGTATTATCACGAGGAGCTTATACGTCAGCTCTTTACGAGAAAATACATCTGGGCAACACACGTATGGAATATGTTTGACTTCGGCGCGGATGCAAGAGCAGAGGGCGGCGAGAACGGACAGAACCATAAGGGACTTGTTACGATAGACAGAAAGTATAAGAAGGATGCCTTCTATGCATACAAGGCATGGCTTTCGGACGATCCCTTCGTTCATCTGTGCGGTAAGAGATATATTGACAGAGTTGAGGACGTTACCAAGGTAACCGTTTACTCAAATCTTCCCGAGGTCGAGCTTTTTGTCAATGGCGAAAGCGTGGGCAAAAAATGTGCCGAGGATCACTTCTTCTACTTCGACGTCAAGAACGTGGGAGAGAGCCGCCTTGAAGCAAAAGCAGGCGAGTACAGCGACGAGTCGGTTATCCGCAAGGTAGACGAAATGAATATGGACTACGTCCTCGTTGAAAAGGGTGCGGTCCTCAACTGGTTTGATATCGACGCTCCCGAGGGACGCTTCTCGCTCAACGATAAGATCTCAGACATTATGGAAACAAAGAGAGGGAAGCTCTGGTTTGTCGGCGTTGGTCTTATGCTTAAAAAGAAGATGAACGCAAACAAGAAGGGCGGAGAAAAGAAGTCGGGCGGCTTTGAGGTAGACCTCAAGGGCGGTAGCGACAGCGGAATGATGCAGATGCTCGGCGGCTTCTCGGTGCTTCGTCTTACGAGTATGATGGGAATGATGAACATTTCCTTTACCAAGGAAGAGCTTCTTAAGATGAACAAAAAGCTCAACAGGATCAAAAAGCCCACAAAGCAAAGCTGATCAGTATTAAACAAAAAGTGCACAGCATAACGCCGTGCACTTTTTTAATTAAATTCAGTTTATCTTTTCAAGAGTTACGTCATCGAGGAAGAAGGAGAGGACTCCGCTGTTTTGCGAATTGATGAATCTGAGATAAGCGGTATGAGTGGGAATATGCTTATCTGAAAGCTCGAATTCATACTCATATTTAGTCCACTTGTCTGTAACCTGTGTCGGGAAGCTAAGTCGGATCGTAGCCATGTCGTTCTGTGAGCCAA
>JAZSOD010000060.1:0-18262 GCA_045536775.1 Eubacteriales bacterium
CAACTCCTTGGCTCACAGAACGACATGGCTACGATCCGACTTAAGGCAAGAACTATCACGACTGGTGGGCGGCTGACTACTATATCAAGAATATTGATAGCGGTATTTCGAGTACGACCGTACTTCCTCGCTCTAACAGAACAGACTCCTTTATCGAAAGATATCCCAATATGGCAGACGGTGCAGACCTCGTAATTGTAAAGGGCGGAACCAACGACTGGGGCAGTGGATTTGCAACAGGTACGTTAAACGATCGCACTCTTACAACTTATACGGGCGGTATCCGTCTTCTCATGGAGGGGCTTATAGATAAGTATCCTACCTCCCAGATAGTATTCTTTACTCCTATTAAGAGATGCGGAGGCGGTCAGACACCCACAACTAAGAATGGTAATGGCGCTATGCTGATTGATTACGCCAATGCGGTAATTGAGCTTGGTAAGATATATAATATTCCCGTAATTGACCTTTATACTCCCGAGGAGCTTGACTTTACAAGTGCGGTCATATCGGCTGCAGGACACGACGCAAGCGGCAAGTGGCATGATGCGGTATGCGAGTCCGACCTTATGCCCGACGGTCTCCATCCGAGCGGAAAGGGTCACAAGATAATTGCAAGCTACACCCTTGAAAAGCTCGAAGAGCTTGGCGTTATAGAAGTAACGGACGGAAGCCGTCTTGATAAGACCTTTGTAAACGGTTATGACGGAAATCTCTTCAAGCCCGACAACAATATGACTCGTGCTGAGGCTTGTGCGGTCGTTGCAAGAGTAATGACGTCTGAGGACAAAATCAAGGGTAAGTACAAGACAAAGTACGCAGACGTAAAGGAAGGCGCTTGGTACTACGATTACGTGGCATACCTCGATCAGTTCGGTTATCTCTATTCCTTTAAGGGAGATTTTAAGCCCGACCAGCCCATAACGAGAGCAGAATTCGTTGAGCTTGTTTACAGATTGGGCAAGGGAGACGGCACCGATAAGGAGATCGTGTTCACCGACGTTCCCGAGACGCACGAAAGATATACGGCTATAATGAAGGCGGCTAAGGCAGGACTTGTAAACGGTAAGACCGCAACGACCTTTGATCCCGACGGAAAAATCAAGCGCTCGGAGGTTGTTAAGATACTTTGCGTTGCTCTCGGCAGAACACCCACAAAGGAGGCTATTACTGCAGCAGGTGTTAAAAGCTTCTCAGACGTAGCCGACAATCATTGGGCGTATGCATATATTCTTGAAGCAGCGACCGAGCATAAGTGCCAACTTGATAAAGACGGCAATGAGATCTGGATAAAGGTTAACAACTGATAAAAAAGAACGGCGAGTGATCGCCGTTCTTTTTTTGGTCTATTTATTCTTTCTCTTTTTCTTCGTCTTCAGCCTTTACTTCGGGCTTTGGTGCAGTCTTTTTGTTGATTTTTTTCTTTATCAAGATTATAAGCACGATAATAATTACTATAATTATTATCCATACGATAACGCCGATAAAGTTGTAAGAAAGATCGACTATAAGATTCTCAAAATCATTTTGTACGTTTTCAAGTCCGCGAGTGAAAGCAACGCTTACACGTTCACCAAACGTGAGTACCTCTGCCGGAGGGGTAACGATAGACTTGACCTCGCGGATGGAGAGGTTTACGGTAGAGTAGGTTACGAGAGAATCGTATTTGCGAAGTGAGCCGGTCAAGGACTCTATTTCGTATCTGATGTCAGAAAGCTCTCTTTCAAGTGCGAGCACGTCATCGAGCTTGTCTGCATTTTCGAGGATCTTGAGAACTCTTTCTTCTCTGATCCTCGCACTTTCAAGTCTTGCTTCCGTGTCGATGTATCTGTCGGTGATATCCTCGTTGTATTCGCTGGATGAAACTATAACACCGACGTTGCCTGTTTCACTTGTGAAAGCAGAGTAGTTCTTTACGGGAACTCTTATAACGTAATTAGAGCTTCTTGACGTAGATTCGTTGCCGTAGGTGTTGGCGCTCTCAAAGTAAGCATCGTATTTTTCGCAGAGTGCCTTGAGAGCAGCGACTGACGCGGGATAGTCCTTCGTCTGAATGTCATAGTTAGATCTGTAAATGATCATTCTGTAGGTCTCAACAAGAGCGCCTGCTGCGCCGTCTGTCGCGTTACCCGTGGAAACACCGTTTTCCTTGGTCTTATAATCGGAGTCAGCACTTGTGCTTGAGCTGAAGAACACGCTTTTCGGAGCTTCTGTAGCAGATTCCTCTACGGTGTAGTACATTTCCGTCTCCGCCATACTGTCGCGGTAGACCTTGTCGTATGAGGCATAGCTGTTTTGTGCTTCTGCCATAGAGCCGCATGACGCGAGCAAAAGAGAACAAATTGTAAGAAGCGCGAGTGTAAGTGTAAGCTTTCTTTTCATAATTTCGTTTCCTTTCCTGACGGATGATTTTGCGAATTTGGCGTGCTTCTGACGCCTCCATTCGTAAATTATTCGCTTAAAAAGAAAAAAACACTCACTAAAAATTACCACTCAAACGTGGTGGGTACTCCGTCCTCGCGCAAATTTTCAAATCCGCGCTGACGCAGAGCCTCGTAAACGGCTATTGCGGCTGAGTTTGATAAGTTAAGACTCCTTAATTTGTCGCGCATGGGAATGCGTACGCAGGAGTCGGGATTTTTTTGAAGCAAAGACTCGGGAAGCCCCTTTGTCTCCTTGCCGAAAACAAGAAACACGCGCTTGGGATAGGTCACCTCTGTGTAAGCTCTCGGTGCCTTTGTTGAGAAAAAGAACATTTCTTCGTTTTTGTTTATCTCAAGAAATTCATCGAGATTTTCGTAGTAGGTGATGTCAAGCTCGTGCCAATAATCAAGACCTGCACGCTTGAGCTTCTTGTCGTCCACAGTAAAGCCCATAGGCTTTACCAAATGGAGCGACGCGCCTACAGCTGCGCAGGTCCTTGCAATATTTCCGGTATTTTGTGGGATCTCCGGCTCAATAAGAGCAATGTTGATATCGTTCATTAGTTGTTACCGCCTGATGCGTATTCGTCAGCAAGCTTTTGCTTCCAATATTTCTGAGCATTGCGAAGAATCTGGATATCGTTGTCATGGGTAAGCTGAGCGCTTGCCTCGTCAAATGTGAACCACTCGGCGCGGCGGATCTCCTCGGGCTGAGGAATGGTTTCGCGTGTAGCAGTGATGGCGGTGAAGTAGATAACCTCTTTTTGTATGTATTCGCGGGGGGAATAGACGACGCTTTGTCTGAAGCTATTGTCAAGCTCGACCTCAAGACCCGTTTCCTCGCGGATCTCTCTTATAGCGGTCTCTTCTTCTGTTTCGCCTGCCTCGATGTGGCCCTTGGGGAAACCCCAATGACCGCCTCTGTGTTGGATTAGGAGAGTGAGGCAACCTCCTTTAACGCGGCGGATAACAACTGCGCCGCACGATTTTTCTTTTCTGGTCTGGAACGTCACGATAGCCTCCGAAATTTATGGTGTGATCAATTACTATTATACCACAAATTTCGCCAAATGCAAGGGTACGGGTAGAGTTTTTTAAAAAAGTTCAATTTTACGCACTGATCATGGTAAAACTTGTCGGCTTACACCACGAATTTCGTCAAATACAAATCTAATATATCTTGGAGCTTGCTTAAATGTTGAGCAGAATGACTGATGCAAGTCCGATGACGAATCCAAGAGTCTGTATTTTTGACAGCTTTTCTTTATAATAGAATCTTGCGACTAAGTGAGTGATGAGAATGCCGCCTCCTGATATAAGCGGGAATAGGAGCGAGGCGGGCATAGTACCCGATAGCACCATAACAAGCATATTGACAATGGCATTTGCAAGACCGCAGAGTATAGCCTCCTTCCAACCTGCTTTGATAAAGCTTACGCCTAGCGAGGTGTATAACAATGAACAATTAAGATGGTAATAGCACAAAACGCTCTTGATTTTGTGTTGACAGAGGTGAAATGGTTTGGTATAATAACATAGAGGTGAGTAAGTATGCTTTCATTCGATTCTATCAATTTAGATATTGAAAAAATCCTCCGTGCACACGAGTTTGTACTCAATGATAGGAATAAATGTGCATATCCTAACGGCAAAAGGAGCTACGGGCTTGTTTACTGTATTGACGGAGAAGGGGAATACAGATTTTATGATGGCAAGGTCTTGCGTATAAAAAGTGGCGACGTAATTTGGTTTGGCCCCGAAGCGTCATACTCTGTTGTCAATAAAAAAGATTTAACGCATTATACCGTGAATTTTGATGTAAACAAAGAAACCTCCACCTTTGGCTTCCTGTCTGAAAATTTTTACAGGTTTAACACCAAAGAAAGCCAGTTAATATATCACTACTTCAAAAAGCTTATTAATGTCTGGCTGACAAGAAGCCCATGCTATAAGATGCAGACAAAGGCATGCTTGTATGAGCTTATTTCTATGCTTGTACTCGGTGAAATCGAATCTCAGAGCAATAAAGGCCTGTACACGCGTCTGAGACCGGCTATGGAGTATATCGAGCAAAATTACAACAAGGAAATAACACTTGATTTTCTTGCGGGCTACGTAAATATGAGCGCCGCACATTTCAGACGCGAGTGGCTGAAGCTACGCGGTGAATCCGCAATGCAGTACCGCGACAAATTACGCTTGTCTTTTGCAAAGCAATACTTGATGAGCGGATACTACACGGTAACCGAGATCGCTGAAAAGTGTGGTTTTTGTGACGTAAACTATTTCATAAGATTTTTCAAAAAGCACACGGGTATGTCTCCGGGTAAATTTATGAAAATGTCGTTATGAATTTTTTGAAAGCGCTTTGCAGATAAAAGATGGTATAAAGAATCGGCTCTTTATACCATCTTTTTTTAATTTTTCGCCATATCAAGCATTTTATCAATAAATATCCCGTACCCTCTTGTGGGATCATTCACAAACACATGAGTTACCGCGCCCACGAGCTTGCCGTTCTGGATAATGGGACTGCCGCTCATTCCCTGAACTATGCCACCTGTCTTTTCAAGTAAAGCGGGATCGGTCACGGTGACCGTGAAGCATTTGCTTGACGTTGCCGAAGTGTCTATTCCCGATATGCTTATTTTGTATCTTTTAGCACCGCACTCGTCAAGCGTACATATTATTTCTGCGTCACCCTCGCATAGCTCGGTTTTTGAGGCTATGGGTACTGACTCCGAATATGCTTTGGTATCGCTCAATACACCGAAAACACCGCAGTCGGTGTTTTTTACGATCGCTCCTATTTTGTCACCCACAAAATATCCTCTGAGCTCACCGGGTGTCCCTGAGACTCCTTTTCTTATACCGCCTATGCGTACGGCGGACACACTCCCGCGTAAAAGCGGAAGAAGCTTGCCGGTGTCGCTGTCGCAGATGCCGTGACCGAGACCGCCGAAAGCGCCTGTCTCGCAGTCGATAAACGTAACAGTACCAACACCTGCCGTACTGTCACGAAGCCACAGTCCTGCTTTGTAAACACCGTCACTCTTGCTTTTTTGAGGAGTAAGCACGATGTGTATAACGTCGTCACCTCGCTTTACGGTTAATGTGACGGGATTGCCTTGTGAGTCAGCAATGATCTTTGAAAGAGCGCCTGCCGACGTTATTTTCTTTCCGTCAATATGAGTGATTATATCCTTTATTCTGATGCCTGCTTCAAGAGCAGGTCTTACCGCACCGCTTTCGGTAACCACCTCGTCTGCTCCCGAAACTATTACGCCGTCTGTGTAAAACCTCACGCCGAAGGGCATACCGCCGGGACATACCTTCTGTCTGCCCGCATCTCCGACGTTTGCACTTGCCGTTAACGATAATATCGGAGAGGTTATAATAATCGCAAGGGTTACTATAAACGCGGCGTAATGCTTTTTTATCATATTTGTCATATTCTGCATTTCCCCGACGAATGAATTTTTGCGGCTGAGCTTCGCCGACTGCTCGCCGCAAATTATAGTCTTTGCAGACAAAGACTTTTTATGAAAGACAAATACTTCAAACTCGTTTTGAGAAACTCTTGTTAGAAAATGACAAAAAATACGAACAAATGTATATGAGCTATTGATTTTTTGGGAGAATGTGTTATAATGTAATCGTAAAAATTAACAGAGTAGGACAGACTGCGTTAAGTGCTCACGGGACGGGGAGTTGCCCGCGTGACGAAAACGCAAAGCGTTGCGGTAGCCTGTCCGCATCCCGCTGCACATATTGGATAGTATTCTCCTGTATGTAAACGGTAAAACTGTTATATAGGAGGATTTTTTATGCAAAAAAGCATTCATTTAAGAAAAACCGTGCTTTGTGCGGTTATGATAGCGATGCAGATAATTCTTTCGCGCTACGTCGGTATTCAGACTCAGTTCGTGCAGACAAGCCTTGGGTTTGTACCGATAGCGGTAACGTCTGCGGTCTGCGGTCCCGTTTACGGTGCGCTCTGCGCGTTCATCTCGGATTTCCTCGGTGTAGTCATTGCGGGAACAAACGTGTATTCTCCGCTTTTTACAATAAACGCAGTTCTTTATGCATTGTTTTACGCCATCTTCCTTTATAAAAAAGAGCGATGCGTTAAAAATATAGTTTTGTCGGTAGTGTTGCAGACCGTGATAGTTGCGATCCCCCTGACGCCGCTGTGGCTTTATATTTATTTTAACTTTGTTCTCGGAACTCCGAAGGCGTTTGAGCTAATGTCGATTCAGCAGGTGATCGTAAGGCTTGTTGAGATACCGATAAAGATACTGATTCTCGTGCCGGTATGCAGATACCTGCTCCCAAAGCTTGAAAAAACTATTTCTCATTGAGGCGTCAACATGACTATGAAAGAGTATAAGACCAAAGAATATTCAAGAGGCTTTTCGAACGTAGTAAGGCTCGGACTTGAAAGAATAGGAAGGCTGCTTGAGCTTCTCGGAAATCCCGAGGACGAGCTTAAATTTGTCCATATCGCAGGCACTAACGGTAAAGGCTCGGTGTGTGCGTTTGTCGAGGCAGGACTTGTCGCTGACGGAAAGAGAGTAGGAAGGTTTACCTCCCCAAACCTTGTGAGAGTAAACGAGCGAATTGTTGTTGACCGTGAGGAGATAAGTGATTCCGAGCTTGAGAGGGTACTCAACAAGGTGAATAACGCCGCAGAAACGGTTAAAGCAGAGCTTGATGAAGAGCCGACGCAGTTTGAAATATGGACTGCCGCGGCACTTTACTATTTCGCAGAGAGAAAATGCGATATAGTTGTGCTCGAGGTTGGACTTGGCGGAGAATTTGACGCCACCAATATTATAAGATCCCCCGAAATTGCAGTTATATGTCATATTGACATTGATCATACCGCATATCTCGGAAACGGTATCGTAGATATTGCCAAAGCAAAGTGTGGAATAATCAAGCCCGTGATAGCGACGGGAATAGTCGTCAGCGCGGAGCAGACTCTTGAAGCGCGCGAGGTCATTGAGAAAACGGCAAAAAGGTACGGGCACAAGGTCATATTTGCCGAAACACCCGCTGAGCAGAGCTTTGACGGAATATACGAAAACTTATCCTTTGACGGTATTCAGAACGTACGCCTGTCACTCGGCGGCACGTATCAGCTTGTTAACGCATCGGTTGCCGCTGAAGCTCTGAAGGCTCTCGGGGTGAGCGATAACGCCATAAAGACGGGACTTCAAACGGCGATACATCGCGCACGTTTTGAAAAGCTTTCAGAGAAGCTTATTTTCGACGGCGGTCATAACCCCGACGGAATAAAAGCACTGAATTCATCGCTTGACCGATATTTCAACGGTGAAAAGATAACGGTAATATTTGCCTGTATGGCGGATAAGGATATCAAGACCTCACTCGAACTGCTTCGTGGAGAGGGAAGAAGCTTTATTTTTACAACGGTTTCGGACAATCCGCGCGCTATGAAGCCCGACGCGCTTTGTGATTTTGCACGTGAAAATTGCGGAATAAACGGAATATTTGCTCCTACCCTTAAGGAAGCCGTAAAGCTTGCCGAGTCACGCGGAGAGCTTACGGTCATCTGCGGATCTTTATATCTGTACGGAGATCTGTTCTGACATTATTCGTCGCGGACACCCAAAATGTGTATGCCGCGCAGACCGCTGTAGTTGTAGTTGTTAAGATTACGCTGATAAACGTCTCTTGAGTGCGCGGTAACGAAGTATCTGCTTCTGAAACGGCTGCGGCTGATGCTCGTCAGTACGAGAGTGTGATAGTATTCGCCTCGCTCGTTTGAAAGCTGAATGACGTCACCCGGAAGAAGTCTGTCAAGCGGCGCTTCCTCGCCAAACGGACCTGCGCCTGTGTTCGTTGTCATAAAATTGTAAAAAAACGATGCTCCCGTCCAGGAGGGAGAACGGTCGTTGACGCTTAAATAGTACCAACCGACGTCGGGCGTGTAGTTCATCACACCCGCGCCCGCATAGACGCATTGCGACGCGAAATTCGTGCAATCACCGCCGATTTCCGAAAAATCGTAATAAGCGGGATTCCGTCTGAAAGCCCAAGTGAGAGCATAATCCACCGCGTCAACGCGGTCATAGTCAAATATTGCCATAATTACCCCCGAAAAGCAAGTGTCACTTAAAGTGTATTCCACCGCCGTGAATTGTGTTATCAAACAGCACAGTAAAGCGGCTTTTTTTGTTGAAAAAACACATTGACAATAAGTGTTTGTAAGAGTATAATACTACCTTGTGAAATATAATTTTCGGGAGAGGACGGTGGCGTGTATGCATATTACGGGGTTTATAAAGAAAAACGCGGTAATGGTAGTCGCGCTTGCGGCGGCGTTTATAACCCAATTCTTTGTTCCGATAGACAGAGAATACCTCGGATACTTTGATTTCAAAACGCTCACCTGTCTTTTCAGTGTTCTCGCGGTAGTGTGCGCACTTAAGGATATTAACTTTTTCTATATGCTTGCACATAGCATCGTAAAAATGTTCAAGACTGCAAAAATGAGCGTGCTCGCGCTTGTTTACATAACGTTTATCGGCTCAATGCTGATAGCCAACGATATGGCGCTTCTGACGTTTTTACCTCTCGGGTATTTCGTTCTGAGCTCAACAGGAAAGCAAAAATATATGGCGTTTACGTTCATAATGCAGAACATTGCAGCCAATCTCGGAGGAATGCTTACGCCGTTCGGAAACCCACAGAATTTATATATATACACAAAATACAATATTCCAAATCTCGAATTTGTAAAAATAATGGCTCCCACGTTCTTGTTCGCCATGACGCTTATAACCCTTTGCTGTATTATTTTCGTAAAGAGCGAGCAGCTTGAGATTACGGGCGAGCCCATACACCTCTCTCCTCCTCGTACTGCATTGTACCTTGTGCTTTTTGCGCTTGCAATAGCGATAGTATTCCGTTCTGTTCCATATTATCTCGGACTTATAATAATTCCGTTCGTTTTGATGTTTGCAGACAGAAAAGCACTTCATGACGTTGATTATCCGCTTTTACTCACGTTTGTGTTTTTCTTTGTATTTGCAGGTAACATGGCGCGAATAGAAGTTGTGCGAAGCTTTTTCGGGATGCTTCTTGAAAAAAATACGCTTTTGGTCAGTGTTTTATCGTGTCAGTTTATAAGTAACGTACCAAGCGCGATTTTGTTGTCGCAGTTCACTCAAAATTATGCTGATCTGCTTGTCGGTGTGAATATCGGCGGTGTCGGCACCTTGATATCTTCACTTGCAAGTCTTATTACCTTCAGAGAATACGTCCGACACAACCCCGGGAAAAGCGGACGGTACATACTGATGTTCTCGCTTTTCAATTTTGTGTTTCTGATACTCTTAACTTTGTTTGCCATGCTTATAAAAGCAATATAAAAAGCCTGCGACTGTGTCGCAGGCTTTTTGGCTATCTTAATACCTCTTCCCAAAGGGATTCGTAGTAGGAACGAATTTCAGCTGGAAGATCGTGGAAGTATTGAGTCTTGGGGTACTCGTCGGGGTAGAGAATCTTTTCGTCTTTGAGCGAGTAGTCTTGACTGTTTATAACCGCAGTATTGGGGGAAGCGTAGCAAATGTACTCTGCGTTTGCAAGAGCAATTTCGGGCTCAAGCAGGAAGTTTATATACATAAGCGCCGCTTCATAATTCTGATGATTTTTCGGTATACATACCGAGTCAACGAAAATGTTAACGCCTTCCTTGGGGTATACGAATTCGAGATCGTCGTTGATATCCTTCATAGTAAGGAAGTCGCCTGCATAGTACGCTGCGATCGCGGCATTTCCTGACTGCATCTTGTTGAACACGAGGTCCATAACGCGCCCTTGGAGTATTTTGTCCTGTTCCTTGAGCTTTTCTGCGGCTCTGTCCCAATCCGCCTTGTCGGTAGTGTTGAGGTCGATACCGAGTAAGAGCTGAGCAATTGCAAACGAGTCGCGGGGGTTATTGAAGGTGAGAATGTCGCCCTTGTACTTTTCGTCCCACATAACCGCCCAGCTATCGGGAGTTTCTTCAACCATTGTGGAGTTGTAGATGAGCCCGACCATACCTACGTTGTAGGGAACGCTGAACTTTTCTTCGGGGTCAAAGTAGAGCCCCTTGTATTTTTCGTCAATGAGTAAGTAGTTGGTTATCTTTGAAAAATCAACCTCTGCAAGCATATCCTCGGCGACCAAACGCTCGATCATGTAGTCGGAGGGAATTATGATATCATAGGAAACTGCACCGCTTTTAAGCTTTGCGTACATAGCTTCGTTTGATTCGTAATTGTCATAGTTTACCTTGATACCGGTGAGCTTTTCAAACTCAGCGTTGACGTCGAGGGCGTCCTCACTGCCGTCGGAAATGTATTCTCCCCAGTTGAATACGTTTATTTCTGTTCCTTCAAACTCTCTTGTGTATTCGGCGACCGGAGTAAACGAGGGCTCTGTGCTTGCGCCGCATGAAGCGAGGGATATAAGCAACGCTGAGAAGAGAATAAGAGCGAAAGCTTTTTTGAGAGTATTTTTCATTTATCAAGCTCCTTTGCAGTCTAATTTTTGTGTTTTTTCAGTTTTGGACTGAACAAGATTAATTACAATAAGCAAAATCAGTATGGTTACGAATATAAGACTTGAAAGCGCGTACATATCTGGCTTTACCGTCTTTTTTGTCATAGCGAATATTTTTAGCGGAAGAGTCTGGAAGCCCGCACCGCTGGTGTAATAGCTTATCACGAAGTCGTCAAGCGAAAGCGTGAACGCCATCAAAAGTCCAGAGATAATTCCGGGATTGATTGCAGGCATTATTACCTTAAAAAACGCCTTTGTCGGTGTGCAGCCGAGATCCATAGCCGCCTCGTACAGATGTATGTCTGTTTGCCTGAGCTTCGGCAGTACGTTAAGTATAACGTATGGAATATTAAATGTAATATGCGCGATAAGAAGAGTGAAGAAGTTAAGATACTCGCTCGCGCCGAGAAGTCTTCCGATAAACACGAACAACAACATAAGCGAAACACCCGTAACTATATCGGGGTTCATCATAGGAATGTTGTTGACGGTAGTGAGTGTTGTCGTAACTATGCGGCTTCTCGTTCTGTAAATGCCGTAAGCGGCAACGGTTCCGATAACGGTTGCTATTACCGATGATAGCACGGCGAGAACAAGAGTGTTTGTGAGTGCTTCTATAATGTCGCGCTTAGAAAATAGCTCTGCATACCACTTGAGAGAAAAGCCGGTAAACACCGACGTGCTCTTTGACTCGTTAAAGGAAAAGAACACCATTACGAGCAGAGGGGCATACAAAAACACGTAGACCAGAGCAAGAATGAGGTTGTAGACGGGGTTTTTCTTTTTCATACCACAACACCTCCGTCTACATCGGAAAACCGGTTCATTATCGCCATGCTTATAAGTATCATAACCATAAGTACGAGCGAGATAGCCGCACCGAGATTGTAGTTGTAGGACATCTGTATCTGACGCTCAATAACGTCACCGATAAGCATGATCTTACCATCACCGAGCTTCTGTGAAATATAGAAGGTGGAGACAGAGGGAACGAACACCATAGCAATACCCGAAACCACACCGGGAATGCTCAGCGGAATGATAAGACGCTTAAGCTTTTCAAACGATGAGCAGCCGAGATCCTCCGCTGCTTCAAGCAGAGAAGGCTCGATCTTCGAAAGCACGGTGTAGATGGGGAGTATCATATACGGTAGATAGTTATAAACCATACCGAGTATCACTGCTCCGGGTGTACCTATCATTCTTACAGGCTCAATTCCGAAGATACCGAGAAAATTATTTATAATACCGTTGCGCTCGAGAATGTTTACCCAAGAATAGGTACGGATAAGGAGATTCATCCACATCGGGAGCATAACCAGCATCATCTGCATTTTCTGAGAAGCAATACTCTTTTTGCTCATAGCGTAAGCGAAAGGGTAAGCTATAAGCAGAGTTATCGCGGTAGCGATAAGCGAGTAGCCTATCGAGATGCCGAAGGTATGGGAATAATCCTTCAGACTTTTTATGTTATCAAATGTAAACGCACCGTTCTGGTCGGTCAGCGAATAGTAGAGAACTATGAAAAGCGGGACTACTATAAATATCGCCGCCCAGACAGTGTACGGAGCGTTCAGGATAAACGTACCCGTTTTACGCTTCATTCTTCATCTGCCTCCTCGTCAAAGTCGGGGTTGCTGATGTTGTCCATCTCGTCGCTGAACGAGCTGTAGTCGCCGAATGTGCCCGAGTATTTGGACTTTTTCATAATGTGTATAGCGTCGGGCTCTATGTATAAGCCAACCTTGTCGCCAACGGGACGGTAATCGGTGGTCTGTATCATCCACTTGAAGCCAAACACGTCAATAATTATTTCATAATGAACGCCGAGAAAGGTAACCGACGTGATCTCGCCGTTTATCATACCCTTGTCGATGTCAACTATATCGACGTCCTCGGGGCGAATAACAACGTCGACGGGCTCGTTTTTACCGAATCCCTTGTCAAGACATTCGAAATCGTGACCGTCGATTCTTACCTTGTAGTCCGAGAGCATAACGCCGTCTACAATGTTGGATTCGCCTATAAAATCTGCTACGAAAGCGTTTTTCGGTTCGTTGTAAATATCGATAGGTGTACCGACCTGTTGTACTATACCCTCATTCATAACAACAACCGTGTCGGACATGGATAGGGCTTCCTCTTGGTCGTGTGTTACGAATATAAACGTAATTCCAAGCTCGCGCTGAATGTTTTTAAGCTCGCGCTGCATATCCTTTCTGAGCTTTGCGTCAAGAGCCACAAGAGGCTCATCAAGAAGAAGCACTTTCGGACGGTTTATGACAGCACGTGCAATGGCTACTCGTTGCTGCTGACCTCCGGACAGATACGCGATATTTTTCTTTTCAAAGCCCTTGAGACCGACAAGCTCAAGCATTGCGCTGACTCTTTCCTTTATCTCAGCCTCGGGTGTGTGGCTCACTCTCAGACCGAAAGCGACGTTATCGTACACGTTGAGGTTTGGGAAAAGCGCGTAACGCTGGAAAATGGTATTTACAGGGCGCTTGTAAGGCGGTATGGCACTTACGTCCTGACCGTCAAAAAAAACACTACCTGAATCGGGCGAGATGAAACCTGCAATTATACGGAGGGTAGTAGTCTTGCCGCAGCCCGATGAGCCGAGCAAGGTTACAAATTCCCCGTCCTTGATGTTAAGCGACAGATTGTCGAGTACGGTTTCACCGTCAAAAGATACGGTAATGTCTTTGAGTTCAATAATATTCTTTTTCATTTTTTGCATCCCCCTTTGCGGCTAGAGCCGCGTACAGCCGAATACAGCTCTGCGCGCACCCCACACTCGGCTAATCGCAGCCCCCGCAAAGAGTTTTTACAAATCCGCAAAGGCGATGCGGACTGCAGCGTACGATTTCACAAACCAGACGGTTACGGTTCTTGTTAAGAACTGCCGGATGTGTACATCTATTTAATTGTTAAACGATGATATATCCGTATAAAACTTTGCTTTTATACGGAACGTTGGCACAGATGCAAAAATCGTGCTAAAATAAGCGGAAAATACTTTGTAAAATCCGCAACGAATACATTATAATAGAAACAAACCTCTTTGTCAATAGGTGAGGCGCTTTTTGTCATAAATAAAGAGAATTTTTGCTTTAGTGGTTGTACTGCGTTGCTTTGTGTGATATAATTACACCATAATATGTACGGTACAAAGTATCTCTTCGTAAGATGGATTTAGGGAAAAATGGATTACAGTAAATTGATCGAGGTGAAGGCGTGTATATGTATTTAGCTGACAGAGCAAGCATTTGAATTTTAATTTTAGTTCAAAAAATGCTTTCGTGCAAAAAGCGCAGTCTTTTTAACATTGACTAAATCGCGGATAATTTTGAGGTTGACCTTTTTGCGCAAAATATGGCTTTTTCATTGACATTTATATTAAAATATAGTATAATAACAAAGCATGAAATTCATTTGAAAGGACAAACAAAATGAAGAAGCAATCAACGAATGTTTTAGCATTTATTCTTGCCATTCTCGTTATTGCCGGACTCGTTTGCGTTGCAATTTTCGGCGTAGGCGATATGCCGGGTGTATTTGACGAGGGCGGCGTAACACAGGGACTTGACCTTGTTGGTGGCTCGTACATAGTTTACGAGGCTGACGCGGAAAATCCCTCTGATGAAGATATGGCAACCGTCAGAGCTATGCTCAGACAGAGACTTGACTCTCTCGGTTATACGGAGGCAACTCTCGCTTCATCTGGCGATAAGCGTATCGCAATCGAGATCCCCGCTATCACAGACCCTGAGGAAGCGGTACAGAAGCTCGGCTCCACAGCTGTTCTTATGTTCGTGGACGTTGACGGTAACGTATGGATGGAGGGCTCTGATATTGAGAAGGCAGAGGCTATGTACGGCGACAGCGACGGAAATGGTGTTTCAGAGGCGTTCGTATCCCTCAAGATCAAGCCTGAATCGGTATCAAAGTTTGCGGCGGCAACCAAGTCTGTTTCCGAAAGAACTGACGGAAACAACATCCTCTTTATCGCTCTTGACGACGAGATAATATCTTATCCTTCTGTTAAAGAGGAGCTTAACACGTCCGACGTAGTTATCTCGGGCGCTTTCACAACAGAGGAGACCGTATGGCTCGCAGACCTCATCTCAGCAGGTAAGCTTCCTTTCGCGCTCAAGGAGGTTCAGCTTGAGTCTGTAGGACCTACACTTGGTGAAAAGGCTCTCAATACAAGCCTTATCGCAGGCGCTATCGGTCTTGCGCTTGTAATGCTCTTTATGATAATTTTCTACCGCTTGCCCGGTATTGTAGCAACACTTGCACTTATTGCATACTCGGCACTTATGGGTATAATTCTTGTTCTCGGTAACGGCTTTATCAACCTCTCGCTCCCAGGTATTGCAGGTATAATCCTCTCTATCGGTATGGCGGTTGATGCAAACGTCGTAATCTTCGAGAGAATAAAGGAAGAACTCAGACTCGGCAGAAGCGTCGGCGCTGCATTTACGGGCGGCTTCAAGAGAGCTTATGCAGCGGTTGTTGACTCTAACGTAACAACACTTATCGCTGCGGCAGTTCTTTGGTACTTCGGTACGGGTACCGTCAAGGGATTTGCAATAACACTCTTTATCGGTGTTCTTCTTTCTCTTATATCTGCAGTACTTGTCACACGCTTCTTGCTTGCAAGACTCGTAGGTATGAAGATAGTAAATAAGAAATATTACGGTGCGTAAGGAGGGAACTTTACAATGAAAAATTTCAGCTTTACAAATAACAGAAAAGTTTTCTTCATAATCGCGGCAGTAGTAATAGTTCTCGGTATCTGCTCGTTTGTTTTCCGCGGATTTAACGTTGACATTGACTTTATCGGCGGTACAACTATTCAGCTTGAAATGAACAAAGAGCTTACTGCAGCAGACCTTGATGAGATCAAAGCTACTATAAATGCAGTTGAAGTCGGAGAGGCTCCCGATAAGCTTTATGAAACTGCAGAGGAAGCAGACGCAGCTGAAGAAGCCGCTGTAGAAGATACAGCCGAAGAAGCAGCAACCGAGGAAACAACTGAGGAATCCGCAGAGGAAGAAACAGTAGCACTTCCCAAGATCCTCGTAAAGCCTCAGGTGTCAACCGTTCAGAAGGCAGGCGAGGGAACACAGGTCATCATCAAGCTTCTCGAGCTTGACTCCGAAACACGTGATGCTCTTTGCCACATTCTCGCAGGGAAGTACGGTCTTAACCTTACGACAGACCTTCTCGGTGTAAACAACGTAGGTGCTTCGGTATCCTCCGACCTCAGAACAGCGGCTATCACGGCGGCACTTATTGCTATCCTTCTTATGCTTGTTTACATCTCGTTCAGATTCGAGATACTCTCGGGTATTACCGCAGTTATCTGTCTTGCTCACGACGTATTTATTATGTTCGCGGCATATTCGCTTCTTCAGATACCGCTTAACAGCACAATGATAGCTGCAGTTCTTACGATTCTCGGCTACTCCATTAACGCGACTATTATCGTATTTGACCGCATTCGCGAAAACGTTAAGCTTCATTCTAAGGACAACTTTGATACAAACGTTGACCTTTCCATAAAGCAGACCTTCCGCCGTTCGGTTAACACCTCGCTTACCACGCTCTTTACGATCGGTATGGTATATATCCTCGGGGTTGACTCTATCAAGCAGTTTGCACTCCCGATAATCATCGGTATTTTTGCAGGCTTCTATTCGTCGGTATGCTTGTCAGGTAATATATGGTCGGTACTCAAGAAGCTCTTTAACAAAAAGAGAGTATAACAAAAGAAAAGCGGGCGTATGCCCGCTTTTCTCAAATGAAAGGATTAAGCTATGATTCCTTCATATTTTGAAAGAGAAGCGCTTTTGATTGGCGAGGATAATGTAAAGCTTCTTATGAACTCATCCGTTGCAGTTTTTGGTGCAGGCGGTGTGGGAAGCTATGTGATCGAGGGACTTGTGAGAGCAGGTGTCGGTAAGATAACGGTCATTGATAACGATACTGTTAGTGAGACTAATATCAACCGTCAGCTTATCGCAGACACGACTACCGTAGGCAAGTATAAGGCAGGGGTTGCCGTTGAGAGAGCAAAGCGAATAAACCCTGAAATAAACGCGGTAGCCTTAAATATGTTTGTTACAAAGGAAAACGCAAGGGAAGTGCTTGAAGCGATTGAAGCGGACTATATTGTTGATGCAATAGATACGGTCAGCGCAAAGCTCGCCATTATAGAGTATGCAACCGAAAAAAATATAAAAATAATATCCTCGATGGGAACTGGGAATAAGCTTGACCCGACACGGCTTAAAGTAAGCGATATTTCAAAAACCTTGGTCTGTCCTCTTGCAAGAGTTATGAGACAGGAACTCAAAAAAAGAGGGATTACCAAGCTTAACGTGCTTTGGAGCGACGAGACACCCGTCAAAAATGCAGACGGTGAGACCCCCGTCATAAAAGCTGATGGAAGAAACGCACCGGGAAGCATATCCTTCGTTCCGTCCGTCGGCGGACTTATAATTGCAGCTTACGTGGTAAAGGATATTATAAAGTAATCAAAAAGGACCGTTACTTGCTAACGGTCCTTTTGGTTTATATAACTTATCTTGTGGGAGCTGCGGTTGATTTAAGCATTACGTCGTGAGCACCGCCCTCGATAATGCTTGTTGCAGAAACGAGTGTGATTCTCGCATTCTTCTGAAGATCGGGAATGTTTGTCACACCGCAGTTGCACATTGTGGACTTAACCTTATGCAAGCTCTTTGCAACGTTATCGTGGAGAGGACCTGCGTAAACAACGTAAGAATCAACGCCCTCCTCGAAGGCGAGGCTGTTCTTGCCGCCGAGATCGTATCTCTGCCAGTTTCTTGCTCTGTTGGAGCCTTCACCCCAGTATTCCTTAACGTACGTTCCGTTTACAAAGAGCTTTGTTGTGGGGCTCTCATCGAAACGTGCAAAATAACGTCCGAGCATAAGGAAGTCAGCACCCATTGCAAGAGCGAGGGTCATGTGATAATCGTGAACGATACCGCCGTCAGAGCAGATCGGAACGTAGATGCCGGTCTTTTCAAAATACTCGTCACGAGCTGCGGCAACCTCGATAAGAGCGGTAGCCTGTCCGCGTCCGATACCCTTCTGCTCACGGGTGATACAGATGGAGCCGCCGCCAACGCCGACCTTGATGAAGTCTGCGCCTGCTTCGGCAAGGAACATAAAGCCTTCGCGGTCAACTACGTTACCCGCACCAACCTTTACCGTGTCACCGTACTTTTCAC
>JAZSOD010000034.1:0-12987 GCA_045536775.1 Eubacteriales bacterium
GCCATGTCGTTCTGTGAGCCAAGGAGTTGATCATTTGGTTTGTCTTCCTAAGACCGCTTGGCCTCCGACTTCAATGGCATTTTACCATCTCAATATTAAAATTTTTTTGAGACTTTTTCAAAAAGTCTCAAAAAAGGAGAACACTATGAACTTAGCACTGCTTAAGCTTTTTGTAAAAGACATTAACGACAAATCTCCCGAAAACAAGCGGAGATGCGGTACTGCCGCGGGAATTGTCGGAATCGTATCAAACGTGATACTTTTCGCGGCAAAGCTCGCCATCGGTATCATCACTTCGAGCATTTCCATCATCGCGGACGCAGCAAACAACATTTTTGACGCAGGCTCGTCGGTGATAACCCTTATCGGCTTCAAGCTCTCCGAAAAGCCCGCCGACGATAAGCACCCCTACGGTCACGCCCGCGTCGAATACCTCACGGGCTTTATCGTGTCGCTTATCATAACGGTTGTCGGCGTACAGTTTCTCGGCGAATCGGTGGGGGTAATATTCAATCCCGTCGAGACTCATCACAGCGCGGTGTCGATAGCCGTGCTTGTAATTGCCATCATCGGCAAGCTCTGGCAAGCGACCTTCTACACGAGAGTCGGCAAGCACATCGGCTCGACCTCCCTGCTCGCGACTGCGGCGGACAGCAGAAACGACGTTATCATAACGGTATCGGTGCTGATCGGTGCTATCATCAATAAATTCACGGGCGTAGTCCTCGACGGCTACCTCGGCGTGCTTATCGCACTCTTTATCATCTACTCGGGAATAAAGCTCGTGCTTGAGACCGCAGACCCTCTCCTCGGCGTGCCGCCGAGCCGCGAGACTATACGCGAGATAGGCGAAAAGATACTCTCCTACGAGGGTATTATCGGTATTCACGATCTTATCGTCCACAACTACGGCGAGGGCAGATGCTTTGCGTCCGTTCACTGTGAGGTGCCCGCAAGCGAGGACGTCCTCAAAAGCCACGATATAATCGACAACATCGAGTTCGAGTTTCTAAGAGAAAAGGGCATCAGCCTTGTTATCCACATGGACCCCGTAGTGACGGATGACGAAAACGCAAACAGACTCCGCGAAAACGTGCAGAATATAGTGTTTGCTCTTGCGCGTGAGATAGACGAGGAGATCTCAATGCACGATTTCAGAGTAGTGGTCGGTCAGACTCACACCAATCTTATTTTCGACGTGGTGCTAAACTACTCCTGCAAGGCGGACGAAAACGACGTTGTCGCGCACATCGAACGCGAAATAAAAAAGCTTTCTCCCGATTATAACGCGGTCATCAACATCGACCGCAGCTTTATAGCAAGCAAAGAGTAATATTTCTAAAAAACACGGTAATAATTTGTATAGACGTTGGGTTTTTTCTTGTATAATTAAAATAAGAAAGTAAAATTTTTGCCTCCGATGCTGTGGCGGCAGACGGGGGCTTTATATGCAAAGACTCAAAAAGCTCGGCACAGTCAAGGCAAAAAGCGCTCTTGAGATCAAGAATTTCAGCTACGGTATCGGATTTGAAAAGCTCGACCGTAACGTTTTCGGTGATTTTATCGATGGTATTGAAAAGTAAGTTATAAAAAACGGACGGTTTTACACCGTCCCTTTTTTTGTTTTATTACCTGATTTTGTTTTGTGTAAAGTGGGAGTGTTTTCGTTCATTTCTGTGTGCACAGAAACGAACCAACCCAAACTTCCGCAAATCATAATCAGGTAATAAAACCTATTCTACGATAACAACCTCTATATCCTTGCCCATTTTTTTGCAATTATCAATCACAAATTTTGTTCCCCTTGACTTACCATCCCAAAAAGCTATCACCATATCTGCATATTCTATAATTTCTATATTCCGCTTCAGAGGCGCTCCTCTCCCGTATCTTTTGTAATCGGGCAGAAACTCCGTAAGCGGAATTTTGTTTTTTATAGCATATTCCCTTGCACACGTATCTACACCTTTTGCTCCACCCGAGACGATTTCCGTTACATTTTCGGACAAATACTCTCTCAAATCTTCTATATTTATGTTCCTTGAGCCTATTATTGCTATTTTCATTTCTTTTTCCTCCGCAAATTTGGTCTACTTAATTTAAGTATACTTACAACATTATACCACAAGATAATCTTAAAATATACTTAAAATAAGATTTGGAGAAAAATTTTATGAGAAACAAAAATAATAAGCACCTTGGTATCGAAATAGACCCCGAAACACATTTCAAGCTTCACTATATTGCAAAATACGAGGCTCGCAGTGCTAACGCACAAATTTTATATCTTATAAGAAAATGTATCAAGGAATTTGAAGCCGCAGAAGGCGAGATAGAAATAGAGAAAAAATGAAAAACGGACGGTTTTACACCGTCCGCTTTTCATTTTTATCAAAGCTTGTAGTTCTTCCAGTCGTCAAAGTATCTTGCAAAATATACGCTATCGGCTACCGTTATCTTGCCGTCACCGTCTATATCTGCCGCCTTGGTGTTGATATCACCGTTTTCGGTGTCACCTACAAGGTAAGCATTAAGCGCGGTAAGGTCGGAAAGCTTCACGCTGCCGTCACCGTTGACGTCGCCGCGCTTGACCTCGTCCTCCTCTTCCTCTGCTGCTTCGGGAGTATAATTTTTCGTATAGTATTCCTCCCACTCACCCTTGGTGTAGCCGGTTGCGCTCTTGGGATAATAGATGGTAAAAACATTGTCATTTACGCCGTAAAACGCGTCTTCTCCAAGCTCGGGAGCCGTAGTTGATAGGGTATATACCTCTTCAAGAAGCTCACAGTCCTTGAAGGACTCTGCGCCGATGGACTCAACACTCTTGGGGAAGGTTATTGTCTTGAGCTTTTTGCACTTTGTAAACGCGCCCGAACGGATATTCTTTATACCGTTTTCGAGGGTAACGCTTGTGAGAGAGGAGCAGTTTTCAAACGCCTGCGCGCTGATCGTCTTGACGCTTCCGGGAATAGTTACGCTCTTGAGCTTTATACATTTGTAGAAGGCCTGCATACCGATGGACTCAACAGTATCGGGAATGCTTACTTCCTCAACGAGCAACATATTATAAAACGCGCACCTACCGATTGCGGTAACTCCGCTTTCAATAGTGATCTTTTCTACCTTTTCGACAAATGCCGCCCAGTCCGCGTACGCGCCGTTGTAATTCGGGATAGCGGCGTTGCCGTAGATAACCAGCTCGCCGTCGGAGTAGAGTGTCCACGAAATTTGATTGTCTTCCTCGGCTTCGTACTTGCCGATAACCTTTCTGCTTGCCGCGCTGATGCCGAGGGCGAGAGCCGCGGCAAGAAGAATAACGAGTGTTAAAGTAATAATTTTTTTCATTTCATTTTCTCCTTCACTTGTTTGAATTTATTCCCGGCATATACGCCGCGAGATAGTCGATTCCCGACCAGAGGGTCATAAGCGTCATTACCGTCATTGTAACGTATGACAATACGTGATTGTCGCGGATAACGGGTACGCCTGCGAAGATCACGGGCTCAAGAAGTATGGTGGTTATACATACTATCTGCGACACCGTCTTTACCTTGCCGAGCCAGCTTGCCGCGATGACCTTGCCGCTGTTGTTGACAACGAGGAGTCGCATCGAGGTTACCGCAAGCTCGCGGAAGAAGACCACGGTTGCGACAACTATAAAGAATTTGAGATAGGTGTACCTTGCGAGAATTGCGATTATCGCACCGAAAACAAGGAATTTATCGGCAAGAGGGTCGATAAATTTTCCAAAATCGGTGATAAGGTTATATTTTCTCGCGATCTTGCCGTCGATCATATCGGTTACCGACGCGATAACGAATATAGCCGCCGCAATTATTCTCGACGCCGTGTCTCCCGCAACGGGACACGCGATAAAGAACATAAAGAACGGCACTAAAAGTATTCTGAAGATAGATAATTTGTTCGGTAGATTCACGTTTTCACTTCTCCCCTCTTACCACAAGCTCGCCGACGAGATCGTAATCGCATACGTCGGTGATCTTAACCTTTACTATATCACCCGCGTGAGCGCTGTCGCGCTTGGCGGTGAAGTAGACCTTGCCGTCGATCTCGGGCGCGTCGGCGGTGCTTCTTCCGTAAAACGCCTCGCTCACGGGGTCAAAGTCCTCAACAAGCACGTCGATAATACGACCGAGCTTTGCTCTGTTCTTTTCCTCGTTTATGTCAAGCTGAAGTCCCATTATAATATCGAACCTGTCCTGCTTGACCTGCTCGTCTATCTGCTCCTTAAGGTTATACGCGGGCGTTCCCTCCTCGCGCGAGTAGGTAAACGCGCCGAAGTGATCGAAGCCCATTTCCTTCACGAACTCACAAAGCTCTGCGAAGTCCTCGTCGGTCTCGCCCGGGAAGCCCACTATTGCGGTAGTTCTGAGAGTTATGTCGGGCATCGCGGCGCGAAGTCTTGCAAACACGTCGCGAATGAGCGCGCCGTCGCCGTGACGGTTCATTCTCTTTAGCACCCTGTCCGAAATGTGCTGAACGGGAATATCGATATATTTGACTATCTTGTCGTTATTTTTCATTACCTCGATAAGCTCGTCTGTAATCTTGTCGGGGTAACAGTAAAGAATTCTTATCCACGGAATATCGGTCTCCCTGCAGAGTCTGTCAAGAAGCTCGGCAAGCATATATTTGCCGTAGATGTCCTCGCCGTAACGCGTGGTGTCCTGCGCCACGAGACAAAGCTCCTTTAGCTCGCCTGACTCGGCAAGCTCCTTCGCCTCGGCGATTATATCCTCGATGGGACGGCTTCTGAACTTTCCTCTGATCGAGGGGATCGCGCAGTATGTACAGCGGTTGTCGCAGCCCTCGGCGATCTTTAAGTAAGCCGTGTAGTCGGGGGTAGTGAGTATTCTGTCACCGCCGAGCCTTACCGTATCCTTGTCCTCGTAGGAAGAAAACCTTTTACCGTTTGCCACCTCTGTGACCGCGTTCACTATCTCGTGAATAGAGCCGACACCAAGCACCGCGTCTACCTCGGGAAGCTCGGTGAAGATCTCGTCGCGGTATCTTTCCGCGAGGCACCCTGTTACAACTATTCCGCGCAGAGTGTGGTTTTTCTTGAGCCAACCCACGTCTATAATGTTGTCGATCGCCTCTTGCTTTGCGCTTTCAATAAACGCGCAGGTGTTTATTACGATTATATCCGCCTCGGTGTCCTCTGAAACTATCTCGAAGCCCGCATCGTACAGCTCACGGAGCATTACCTCCGTGTCAAGCTGATTTTTCGGGCATCCGAGCGAAACAAAGCCCACCTTGACGGGTGTTTTGTTCTGCTTTTTCATATTTTCTCCAAAATTTTGGGTTTTCGGGAGTATTATTCCCCTTTTATTACCTCTGTAAGCGCTTTTTTTATCTCCGAGAGCGAAAAGCCCTTTCTTGAGAGCGAGGCGATAAGCTTTTCACGCTCCGCCCTGTCGCCAAGGTCAACCCTCTTTGCTTTTTCTATATGCTTTTTACAGACCTCTGCAAAGTCGAATTTGGCAAGGACCGCTTCAAGCTCGTCCTCGATATTTTCGCGGTCAAAGCCCTTTTCGTTTATAGCCGCAAAAAGCTTTCTTTTACTGTAAAGCTTTTTTGTAACGCAGTACTCGCAAAAGCTTCTCAGAAATATAAGCTCGTTTATGTATTTTCTCTGTGTAAGATAGCTTATGACCTCGTCTGTCACAGACTCCGAAAAGCCCGATGCTATAAGCTTTTCACGCATACGCTTTTCGGTATAGTCCGAGTATGAGAGAAGAATAAGCGCCTTTTCTCGCGCCCGTCTGATCTCGGGGCGCTCTCCCTTAAAGCCGTCGGGTACGATCTCGATCTCTTTCATTTCTCCTCCGCGGAAAAATTATTCTATATCCTCGCCGACCTCGAGAAGCTTGATGTCAAACTCGTCCTCAGGCTCAACACCGAAGCTCTGCTCGCCCGCCGTTGAGCTGTCGCCCATCTTTTCCTTGATGGCTGCCTCTACCTCGGCAAGCTTGTCGGGGTTTGTTTCAAAGAATTTCTTAACGTTTTCGCGTCCCTGACCGATCCTCTCGCCCATATACGAGAACCACGAGCCGCTCTTTACGATAACTCCGAGCTCTGTGCCGATGTCGACTACCTCGCCCGTCTTTGAGATACCCTTACCGTAAATGATGTCGAACTCTGCCGTCTTGAAGGGCGCGGCTACCTTGTTCTTGACTATCTTGCACTTTACACGGCTGCCGACAAGCTCGGCGCCGTTTTTGATGGAGTCGGATTTTCTGATGTCGATACGTACCGACGCATAGAATTTGAGAGCACGTCCGCCCGTTGTAGTTTCGGGGTTGCCGTACATCACACCTATCTTCTCACGAAGCTGGTTTATAAATATAATGATACAGTTTGACTTCGCAACTATACCCGCAAGCTTTCTCATTGCCTGTGACATAAGTCTCGCCTGCTGACCGACGTGGGATGCACCCATATCACCGTCGATCTCCGCCTGCGTAACGAGTGCGGCTACCGAGTCAACTACGATAACGTCGATAGCACCCGAATTTACAAGCTTTTCGGCAATTTCAAGCGCGTCCTCACCGCTTCCGGGCTGGCTGACGAGAAGATTGTCAATGTCAACACCGATGTTGTGAGCGTAAACGGGGTCGAGCGCGTGCTCGGCGTCAATATACGCCGCCTCGCCGCCTGCCTTCTGTACCTCGGCTACCATGTGAAGCGCGAGCGTAGTCTTACCCGAGGATTCGGGACCGTATATTTCTATGATCCTTCCCTTCGGTATGCCTCCTACACCGAGTGCGAGGTCGAGGGTGAGCGAGCCCGTCGGGGACGCCTGTACGTCCATAGCCGCGCTTCCCATTCTCATTATAGCTCCCTTACCGAAATCTCTTTCTATTTGGCTTATTGCATTTTCAAGAGCTTTTTTCTTTTCTGCGGCTTCAAGTCCTACCGCTTCAGTTTCTTTTTTCTTTTCTTTTGCCATTGTTTTTTTCCTTTTCTTTTTCTCGTCTTTGCGTGGGGATTTATGTTGTTTGTGTTTGAATGGAGTTTGTAAACTGTTTTTGTTTAGCGAAATTGCTTGTCTGACGGGGATGTTCATTTCGTCACGCGACGAAACGAACCAAAGACGCGCTTAAGGGAGAGGCTCGAGGCCTCCCCTTAAGAATCCCCTCCTCGCCAAAGGGATACTCCCTTTGGAAACCCTCGCGACACGTTTGTTTTCACACTATGTGAAATTGTGGGCGCATAATCAAGTGATGAGATTTGAAATTTGCATCGTAGGGCGGGGGCTTGCTCCCGCCGCTTGTTCTTGCGAACGACCGATGGTCGCCCCTGCAAGAGATTTGGAGTTTGCACCGTAGGGGAGGGAATCCCCCTCCCGTCTAAATTTATACCAATGTTGGCGGTATGGGTCGATACTACATTTACCACAAAACCCCACGCGCTGTATGCCTGCGGGTGCTACCCGCCGTTTGCGAGTCGGCAATTACATCACCGAACTGTCAAGCTTCCACACGCCGTTTTCGTTTTTGAGAGTGATAAGGGTGTTTTCAACAGTTCCATCCTCGCAGATCATATCGATCGTGATCTCTGCAAGGTACTTGTTGGCTCTTTTGAGCTTTATAGTATCATAATCGGGTGTTCTTATTTTCATATCGAACTCGAACTCGGAGTCGGCATAGAGCTTACCCTCCTCGAAGACGTAGCGCGCACGGATAATTCCCTCGGGAACGTGCACTCCCTCAAACGCGGCGACACACATTACCGCGGTCTGCGCCGAGGTAAAGTACTTTTCCATCTCGTCGGTGAAGCTCTGCTTGTCTGAAACTCTGTCGTCGTCGACGAGCTCGTAGACCGCACGAAGCGGATTTTTCTGAGTTGGGTCGACCTCAAGACCGTCACCGTAGACGAGCAGCTCTACCTCGCGTCCCTTCTCTATAAGCGCGGGAATATCCGCGTCAATACTATCAATATCCTTGCCGCACGCGCAAAGCGCGAGGGCAAGGGCGGCGACAAGCACCGCCGCCATTACTCTTTTAAGCATTTTCCGTCTCCTCGGGAGCACCCGTTGCCTCAGCGGACTCGTTCACGCTTTCCTCGTCCTCGGTAACGTCTTCCTCGTTTTCCTTTTCGACCTTGGTGAAGTTCACGATCTTCGCGCCCTCGTCAAGTCGCATTACGATAACGCCCGCAGCCGCACGGCTGTAAACGGGAATTCCGTCTACGGGGATTCTGATGATAGTACCCTCGTTGGTTATCATAATGAGGTCGTCGTTATCGTCAACTGCGGCAATGCCTGCAAGCTTGCCCGTCTTATCGTTGATGTTGTGGCAGGTTACGCCCTTACCGCCTCTGTTGTGGCAGGTGTATGCGTCGAATTCACACTTCTTACCGAAGCCGTTTTCGGTAATGGTGATGAGCGACTTTGTGTCGTCGACCACGGTTGCTCCTGCAACGTAGTCGCCCTCCTCAAGTCTGATACCTCTTACACCGCGAGCCGTTCTTCCCATTACGCGAACGTCGTTTTCGTCAAATCTTACCGCCATACCCTCGTGAGTTGCGATAATGATGTTGCCCGTACCGTCGGTATGCTTAACGAAGAGAAGCTCGTCTCCCTCGTCAAGATCTATTGCGATCTTACCGCCGCGGCGCTGATATTCAAACGCCGAGAGGTCACATCTCTTGATAACGCCGTTCTTTGTTATCATAGTGAGGAATTCGTTTTCAAAGAAGCCTTCTATCGAGAGGATAGAGGTTACGTATTCGCCCTCTGCAAGCTCGAGAAGGTTTACCATATTAGTACCCTTCGCGGTTCTTCCTGCCTCGGGCACCTGGTAAGCCTTCTTTACCTGTACCTTACCCTTGTTCGTGAACATAAGCAGGTAAGAGTGGCTGTTGCAGGCAATTACGTCCTCAACGAAGTCCTCTTCCTTGGTGGTCATACCGATAATGCCCTTACCGCCGCGGCGCTGTGCGCTGTAAACGTCCGAGCGAAGTCTCTTGATGTTACCCGAATGTGTAACCGTGAGCACGCAGGTGTGACGCTCGATAAGGTCCTCGAGGTCGATCTCGTCCTCTGCTTCAACTATCTCGGTACGTCTGTCGTCACCGAATCTGTCCTTTATCTCGAGCATTTCAGTCTTGATAATACCCTTGAGCTTTTCTCTGTCGGAAAGAATTGCTTCAAGGTCAGCTATCTTTTCTTCAAGCTGAGCTATTTTATCGTTTATCTTCTGTCTTTCAAGACCCGAAAGACGTCCGAGTGTCATTTCGACGATAGCCTGAGCCTGAGCCTCACTGAACTCGAATCTCGCGATAAGGTTTTCCTTTGCGTTTGCAATGGACTCGCTCGCTCTGATTATGCTTATAACCTCGTCGATGTGGTCGATCGCAATACGGTAGCCCTCGTTGATGTGAAGCTCGTGACGAGCACGCTTTAAGTCGAAGTTGGTTCTTCTCTCAATAACCTCCACCTGATGCTTGATGTAAGCTTCAAGAATAGGCTTGAGACCGAGACATTTCGGGACGTTGTCCTCAAGCACTACCATATTTATGCCGAAGGTGTCCTCGAGCTGTGTATATTTATAAAGCTGGTTAAGTATGATCTGACCGTTTGCATCGTGTCTGTAGTCGATGATTATCTTAAGTCCGTTTCTGCCCGAAACGTCACGGATATCGGTAATTCCCTCTACTCTCTTTTCCTTAACCAGATTAGCTATCGACTCAACGAGCATACTCTTGTTTACCTGATAAGGTATCTCGGTGATGATTATCTGGTGCTTGTCCTCATCGACCTCTGCCTTTGAGCGTACCTTTACCTTGCCGCGTCCCGTGTTGTATGCTTCAATTATTGCGGCGGTACCGTAGATAGTCGCATAGGTCGGGAAGTCGGGGCCCTTTATATACTGCATAAGGTCTGCAACGCTTGCGTCGGGATTGTCCATAAGATAGATGGTGCCGTCAATGACCTCGCCAAGATTGTGAGGAGGAATGTTTGTCGCCATACCGACGGCAATACCCATAGAGCCGTTTACAAGCAGGTTCGGGAAGCGCGCGGGGAGTACCACCGGCTCTTTTCTGCTGTTGTCGAAGTTCGGGGTAAAGTCAACTATATCCTTTTCAATGTCAACGAGTAAGGAGTCTGCAAGACGCGCCATTCTCGCTTCGGTATAACGGTAAGCCGCCGCGGGGTCGCCGTCCACGCTACCGAAGTTACCGTGACCTTCAACGAGAGTATATCTCATTGAGAAGGGCTGTGCAAGACGTACCATAGTATCGTAAACCGCCGTATCACCGTGCGGATGGTATCTACCGAGCACGTTACCTACCGTCGTTGCCGACTTTCGAAACGGCTTATCATAGGTAAGATGGTCCTCGTACATAGCGTAAAGTATACGTCTGTGAACGGGCTTGAGACCGTCGCGCACGTCGGGAAGCGCTCTTGACATAATTACGCTCATCGAATAGTCGATAAACGATTTTTTAACTTCCTTATCAATTTCAATGTCTACGATCTTCTGATCGGGAAACTCGTAGGTCGGTTTTATCTCTTTCACTTTTCTACTCCTAAATTATACTTTTTCCACAACCGTTGATAACTGGTTTTCACCTTAATTTTTCCCTTAGCTACTGGAAATTTTATTTTTTATCAACATACGCTCTGAAGTTTTCCACAAAAGTTTTCCACAATGTTGAAAACTGTTAGATATCAAGATTCGTAACGTATTTTGCGTTAGCCTCGATGAACTGCTTTCTCGGCTCGACCTTATCACCCATAAGAAGTGAGAAGGTATTGCTGCATTCAATAGCGTCCTCGACCGTAACCTTGAGTATTGTTCTTCTTTCGGGGTCCATCGTGGTCTCCCAGAGCTGCTCTGCGTCCATTTCACCAAGACCCTTGTATCTCTCGGCGGTGATATTGCCGCCAAGCTCTTCAATTATTTGATCTCTCTCCTCGTCGCTGAACGCGTATCTTACCTGCTTACCGCGCGCAAGCTTGTAAAGCGGGGGCTGTGCGAGGAAGATGTGACCGTTTTCGATAAGAGGTCTCATGTGTCTGAAGAAGAAGGTCAAAAGAAGTATTCTGATGTGAGCTCCGTCTACGTCGGCATCGGCCATTATGATGATCTTTCCGTATCTGAGCTTTTCAAGATCGAACTCCTCGCCGATACCGCAGCCGAGCGCCTGAATGATAGGCTCAAGCGAGAGGTTGGAGTAAACCTTGTCTATTCTTGTTTTTTCTACGTTTAATACCTTACCGCGAAGGGGTAATATTGCTTGATAATGGCTGTCGCGGCCCGTCTTTGCAGTACCGCCCGCACTGTCTCCCTCGACGAGATAAAGCTCGGTCACGTCTTTTCTCTTTTCGTGACAGTCGGCAAGCTTACCGGGAAGTCCTCCTCCCGAAAGCGCTCCCTTTCTGCGTGCAAGCTCACGCGCCTTTTTAGCCGCCTCTCTTGCTCTGCAGGAGCTTATTGCCTTTTCTATTATTATTCTGGCGGTCGCGGGATTTTCGTCGAAATAATCCTCAAGCTTCTTGACCACCATATTGTAAACGAGGGTACGCATCTCGGAGTTACCGAGCTTTGCTTTCGTCTGGCTCTCAAACTGCGCGTCAACAAGCTTTACGCTGATAACCACGCAGATACCCTCCATGATATCGTCGCTTGACAGCTTTTCCTCGTCCTTGAGTATCTTTTTCGCGTGACCGTAATCGTTTACTATCTTGGTAATACCCGTTTTGAAGCCTATTTCGTGAGTACCGCCGTCGATGGTGTGCATATTGTTTGCAAAGCTCATTACGGTGTCTGAATAGCTGTCGTTGAACTGGATAGCAACCTCGCCCGTGCTCGTACCCTTTTCTTCGCGCATATAAATGACGTCGTTATGGATGGGGGTTGCGAATTTTTCGTTGTTCAAAAACTCAACGAAGCTCTTGATACCTCCCTCAAAGCAGAGGTCCTCGCGTCTTTCCTCCTCACCGCGCTCGTCAATAAGAACTACTCTTATTCCGGCATTAAGGAATGATTGCTCACGAACTCTCTTCAAGAGAACGTCAAAATCAAATACCGTCTCCTCAAATATGTCGGGGTCGGGCTTAAAGCGAACGTAAAGACCGTGGCGGCCCATGCTGTCGCCCTCTTCCTTACAGGGTCTTGCCACCTTGCCGCGCTCAAAGCGCTCGGTGTATCTCTTTCCGTCGTGACAGTTGTCAACCTCCATCCACTCGGACAGAGCGTTAACTACCGATGCACCCACGCCGTGAAGACCGCCCGCGATCTTGTATCCGCCGCCGCCGAATTTTCCTCCCGCGTGAAGCACGGTGAATACCACCTCAAGCGTCGGAATTCCCATCTTCTGATGTATTCCGCTGGGTACTCCTCGTCCGTTGTCCTGTACCGAAACACTGTTGTCCTTGTGGAGAGTTACGGTAATAGTGTCGCAGTGACCTGCGAGAGCCTCGTCGATGGAGTTGTCCACTATTTCGTAAACGAGATGGTGAAGACCCTTCGCCGAGGTAGTACCGATATACATACCCGGACGCTTTCTAACCGCCTCAAGCCCCTCAAGAACCTGAATTTGGCTGTCGCCGTAATTATTTTCTTCGGGAATCTGCGAATTTTTTACTTCTTCCATAGTATTCCTATCCCTTTCTCGGATTCTATACGTTTGCGGATGCTTTCGGTTGAAAGACCGCTGATATATATTCTGTCGGTATATTCGCTGTCGGTTACCAAAAAACTTTTGGGAAGGTCGTTACAAAGGCTTATAACGCCCTTTTCTTCTTCCATCCGCCTAAAAATTTCTTTAGTACCCGCAGACATACTTGCCATATCTATGTCAAATATTCCGATTATTTCATTTTTATTAATGCTTTCGCCTTTTTCTAATTGTAAATACATTTGATTCACTACCGCAACGCTTTTGAAAAAGCGTTGTAAAACTTTTCACTACCGCGATGTTGCTTTATTTCAAATTTGTTACTTTTTCTCCGCG
>JAZSOD010000019.1:0-2363 GCA_045536775.1 Eubacteriales bacterium
CCGATAAAGGTAGACGGCGAAACGGTCGGAATTCTTTACGGTGTAGTAAAGCTTGATGCTCTCGACGGGAAGTACGGAGCTATGGCAGAGGAGCTCGACGCACAGCTTTACGTTTATGAAAAGCAAACCGGAAATCTTATAATAGATACCATACACGAATATCCTCAGAATATTTCAATGCTTAAGAACCGTGTATACAAAGACGGATACAGCTATGAGTCTATAATGGCGACCGAAAAGGGTTATTCGTCCTTTGAGTCCGTTGTTATCGGAGAGGACGTTTACGTTCACTATTCAAAGCTTGACAACCTTGATTGGTACATATTGCTGGTTCGCGGAGAATCACAGGTTTTTGCCCAAGCGCATAAAATCTCTCAGACCTTTGCTTTATCGTTCATTCTTATTTTCATAATTGCTTTGCTTCACCTGTCTATGACAATGAGGATAGAGAAGCGCAGAAGCTCGGTGATGAGTGAAGCGTCGGTTATGAGAAAGCTGCTGCTTGAAATCAACCAGCAGCACGGTAATATCTCTGAGGCTCTCCGTATGCTTTGCGACTTTTCAAAGGCGCGCTCTACCTTCTTCGTTGACACAGACGGAGAAGACTATAACTACAAGCCTGTCAAGCGCACAGATGCTATCGAATCCGAGGAGGACAGAGTTTATCTCATATCGGAGCTTTTGAAATATGCGGCAGAGCTTCACCGCGTAAGAATGTCAACGGTTGCAATTATGTGCATTACCCCGAACAAGCACCTGCAGAAGACCAATCCCGATTTTTATAAATTCCTCAAGGAGCACGGAGTTCACGAAATATCGTTCGCGGCGGTAATCGACAGGCACAACCACATATCGATTCTCGGTGCGAAAAACCCGAAGAAGAGCCGTTCGGCAAGGCTTCTTGCCGAGGAGATCGCAGTCTGCTTCTCGATCGCAATTTATAACAAGAAGCACTTAAACAGAACTGAGGTCGCGGCTACTACCGACTCTCTGACGGGGGTTTCTAACCGAGTATCCTTCAAACGCGATATGCTCATATTTGACGAAGAACACCCCGAAGCCTTCTCGTGTATATACATTGACGTAAACGAGCTTCATCTCCATAATAACAAAAACGGACACGCCGCAGGAGACGAAATGCTTATGTATATCGCCAACACGCTCAAGGAGGTCTTCTTCGGACACAAGGTGTATAGAATGGGCGGAGACGAGTTCTTAGTGTTCACGCAGGGACTCTCTCAGGACGATGTGAAGTCGAGAATTGACGCGGTTACGGCAAACCTCAAGCCGAGGAACTACCACGTTGCCATCGGCGTATCGTTCAGAACACAGAACACCAACACCGAGGAAATGGTAAGAGAAGCCGAGCTCAGAATGTACGATGCAAAGGCTCAGTACTATCAGAACAAGAGCAACAGTAATGCTTCAAAGGTTGAAAGCAACAGTTATTTGCAGCTCAAAACCGGAATACCCGAGGTCGATACGATGATCTCGGTGCTCAAGGAGCATTATAACGGAATTTACAAGGTATCGCTCAACACGGACAAGGCACACCGTATTCTTATGCCCGCATATCTTGGTTACAGGGAGGACGAGGAGAATTATTCAAGTCTTCTTTCGAGGTACATAGAGGAAACGGTAGACTCAGATTTTCACAGAGCGGTTATGAGCTTCCTTAATTATGATGCGATAAGGATGCAGCTGATGAACGGCAAGACTCCGAAGATCGTCTATAAGAAGGTAAACGGCGAGAGCGTAATGCTCAGCGTATACAAGCTTGGCGACGGAGCAGATGTCAACGAAACCCTCTGGGTATTTGCAAAGATATAAGAAAAAGCACCGCAGGAAAGTTCCTGCGGTGCTTTTGTATGGCGGAGAGGAGGACTTTTGCCAAGGCAGACACCGGCGCGGCGATGAGTAAAGCGTTGGGATAAAGAGAGCATAAGGAAAGGGCTGACCTCGCGGTCAGCCCTTGGATAAAAACGTCTTGAATAGAATTAATGCTTCAATTTACCCAATTTTGCCGTATTTGCGATAACGATCAGCGTGTCTTCCTTATCAAGCACTTGCTCAGGATTGATATTCACGTTAACCTTTTCGCCCTTCTTGATAGCGACGATATTGAAGCCGTATTTTTTGCGGAGATTTAGCTCAATCAGATTTTTACCGCACCATTCTTCCTTGACGTCGATCTCAACCATAGACACGTCCTTTGACAGAGAGATCATATCGATAAAGCCCGAGCTTAAGAGGTTCTTGGCAAGGCGGATGCCCGACTCGTTTTCCGGGAAAACCACTTGATCTGCCCCCACGCGAAGCAATATCTTTTGCTGCATCTCGTTGGCGCATTTTGCGATAACGGT